>CAYHQK010000079.1:3901-9112 GCA_964358535.1 uncultured Nitrospira sp.
CGCGTCCTTCATCCCGTGGATCACTTTCTTCTCTGCCGAGCAGACGGTTGCCAGGATACCAGCCAGTTCGATCGTTTCGCCAGTCACGAAATAATAGGGTGAGAGCCTGGCGCGGCCGGACATGTGTTTCATCTCGCCGGTGACCGGATCGAAATAGTCGAGCTCATAGAGGCGGCCCTTGTGGAACTCCTGCAAGATATACGGAGTCTGGGGAAATGAGGCCAGGGCCTTGTCGAGGGCGCCGGCCCATTCGTTCTGCGGCATGTCGTGCCCGACCGAAACGCCCCGGCTGCCCCAGGCGAGTTCGGAGAATCCTGATGGTTTGATGACGAGGTGCCGTTCTTTCTGGGTGGCCGTAGCCAGATCGTGCCAGTTCGTCACGGCCCGTCTGCCAATCGTTAGCCCAGGAATCGTGGCGGAGGGAGGGACCGGCGCAGGATCGAGAACCCAGGTGCGCGGCATGATGGTGGTCAGGTGCAAAAAGACTTCCCGGCCCAAGGCCTCTTCCCAGAAGGGGTGCAAGACCGGGTGATGGAGCAGGGCGAAGGCCAGCTTCTCTTCCAGCGCCGGTTTGTACGGAGGCGTGACGGCAACCCGGTCCTTCTTGGCCGCATATTGGACGAGTTCGGACTTGGGAATGTTCAGGAGGTCGAATAACTCATAGAAGCGATAGATTAACGCGATCGGCTGGTCCATGCCCTCGCTGGTGAGCCGGAGTCCTTCTTCGGTGAATCGAATGTGACGGGGTTCCACGCAGTAGGCGTCGAGACCGATGGCTCGCAGTTTGGTGGCGAGCCAGGTCATTTCCGGCCGATAGTCTTTGGCTTCCTCCGACATCAGTATCGCGATACAGCCGGTCCGTTGGCCGAGCTGGGCTTTCAACATGGCGGCAAATCCATGCACCATTCCCTCGGGGCCTCCCACGAGCGAGAGGCCTGTGGCCTCGCTCTCGGCGTAGAGGCCTGAGAGGCAGGCGGTCATGCCGATGCCGCCTGGGACTGAGTCGAGCTCGGTGATGACCATGCCGTCCTGAGTGGGGATGATGTCCGGTCGAATGACGGCGGGCACATGGTCACGAAACCGTTTCATGCGGCTGTAGGTGAGCAGCCCTTCCGGTTTGCCTTGGTCGAGGTATCCTGCGACCCAGGCTGGTTGGAGGCCGCGCAGACTGTCGGCGTAGAGGCGGTTCAGCGCCCGATAAAATGAGAAGAGCTGCGGCCCCAACTGCTGAAAGAAATCTAATTGGTCTTGCGTGAGCAGGAGCGGTGTCGTGGCAATGCGCCAGGTGGTTGTCGATGCCGCCGTTCCGGGAGCTACATCCTGACCAGGCAGAGCAGGAAAGAGCCCAGCTTGGCTGAGCTGGTCACGGATAATCGTGCAGCGGTGAAGGAGGTCGGAGGTAGACAAGTCAGGCAGAGGCAGTATCCGTGTCAATGAAAGCCCTTCATGCAAGGCATCGCGACTGTAACATGGGCCTTAGGCTGGTACAAGGGGCGAGAGGCCAGTGAGAAGGGACCCCTTGGGCACACCGGCAGAACGGTGCTAAGATGGGTGTTGGTTAATTGGAATCCTTCTCTGTTCATGTAGGCCAATGGGCGGCTGGATCTTTCTGTGACGCTATCGATCGCGCTTCCACAACTTGTGCCGAGCCGCACCTGCCTCCAGTGCGATGTCTGTTGCCGGTTCCCGGACCCGGATAGCGCCCTGCGTCCCTATTTTACCGAGCGGGAAATCACTGAAGCCTTGGCCGGGGGCCTTGAGGGGGCGGCTTTCCCTAATCGGCGAGGGTCGCAGGTGGTCCTGGTTCCCGACCAGGCTGGAGAGGGGTATCTCTGCCCGGCCTTCGATTCAGCGACGTCAACCTGCCGAGTGTATGCACAGCGCCCGTTCGATTGTCAGCTCTATCCTCTGGCTCTGATGTGGGACGACACACATAGCCACATAGCATTGGGGTGGGATACGAAATGTCCTTTTATGCGGGAAGAGATTCCGGCGGAGATCCAGCGCCATGCAGACCGGGTGGTGGCCTTGCTCGATCGACCGGGCGTTCAAGAACAGCTCATCTTGCACCCTCGTCTTATCGGGCGGTTTCAAGAGGACGTGATCGTGCTGGTTCGCCTCCCGCGCCTCACCGAGGCCTTCGCGGCTCAGTGGGGGCCTGCGCCGCTGCATCGGCTCATGCTGGATGATATCCCGTATCTCACGACGGCCCTGGATCGTTCCGGCTTCTGCGGTCCGCAATCGCTTGCGGCCTATTCGCCGGTCTACCATTACATCTGGACGGGAGTCCTGGCCTATTGGTGGGTGGAGCTGCACGGAGCCTTGTGCCTCTTCGCGCAATCGCCGGACGGCTGGTTTCTGTCCCTCCCTCCGATCGGACCCGGCTCGATTGAGGCTCCCCTGTCCGATGCGATGGAGCTGTTGCATCGCTGGAACGGCGACTCGCCGGTCAGCCGGGTGGAAAACGTGCCATCCCAGTTGGCGCCGGAGTTGGAGCGGCTGGGGTACCGCCTCACGCCCAAGGAGCCGGACTATCTCTATCGCGCAACGGACCTTGCGGCCTTGGCGGGCGATCGATACAAATCTCATCGGGCCCTGTGCAACCGATTCGAGCGGGAGCAGTCTTGTGAGGTGGCCTCCTATCAGGCTGGCGACCGGCAGGGCTGCCGCGCTCTGCTGAGGGAGTGGTCACGCCAGAAGCAAGCGGAAGGGCTGGAACCGTTCGGGGTGATGCTGCTGGCCGATGCGGAGTCGGCGCATGAAATTTTATGGTCGCAAGCGTCGGTCCTGCCGGTCAGGGGGACGGTGCTCAGGATTCATGGCCGGATCTGCGCCTATACATTCGGCTATTGGTTGACGAACAAGACATTCTGTGTCCTAGTAGAGATTACGGATCGGACTTTTCCTGGTCTGGCTCAATATTTATTTCGGGAGATCTGCCGGACTGCCATGGCGGAAGGGGCGGACTATATTAATACGATGGATGACGCAGGTCTTCCGGGATTGCGCGCGTCCAAACAGGCCTATCATCCTGTCATGCTGATCTCCAACGTCATTGCCTCCCGCGTGTGCGAATCATGAAGACTCCAAAGGCCGTATCGTTTCTCAATTTTCACCACTATCGGTGGCTGCCTTATCTCATTGCCGCGATGACCCTGTTCGCCCTTGCGGCCGGTGCCAGGCTGGTGCAGTTCGTCGAATCGCGCCTCGTGGTGGCGGCCGGAGAAGAACTCACGCTGGCCGCGGCAGAAGTGGCCGAGAAAACCGACCGGATGTTGTTCGAACGCCAAGGCGACGCCCTCATGATGGCTCGAGCCTTTTCCGCGCGAAGTTCCGATCCGAAATACCTCTCCGAGTATGTGACGTGGATGAAGGCCGCCTATTCCCCGGTCTATCTATGGCTTGCGGTCACGGATCGTTAGGGCACGATTATCGCGGCGACCGAGTCTTCGCTGCTGGGGCAGGACCATAGCCACGCTTCATGGTTTACAGCCGCCCGTGAGACGCGCCGACTCGATGTTGCCGATGTGGCGGTGCATGGGGCGGATAATGGTGTCGATACCATCGCGTTTACCGCTCCGATTCTCGATGCGCGAGGCATGTTCCTGGGCGTCGTGACCACGCGGGTGTCGATCCCCTTTCTGGAGGAAGTGACGACGCGGACCATTCGCGCGCTGGAAGATCGACAGGGAGATGTCGGGCGTGGGCGGGTCGAGTATCAAATGGTGACGCGGCAGGGCCATGTGTTTATCAGCTCGACTTTCTCCCCTCAGGTGGGCTCGAATCTCAAGAAAATGGGGCTCCCGTCGGTGTTGCTGAGTGAGGCGGGCATGCCGGGGTTCATCGAAGAGGAGCATTTGCGCCGGCATGTCCCAGTGGTGACTGGTTACGCGCAGACCAAGGGATTTGGGGAATTTGTCGGGCTGGGCTGGTCGGTCCTGGTGCGCATGGATCGGCAGGACATCCTGGCGCCGATTCACACCTTCTTGTGGAAAGTCGGGGTCATTGGCGGAGTGGTCTGGGGTCCCATGCTGGTGTTGCTGTTCTGGTCCACGGCGCGCTTGCGCACGGAACATCGGCAGGCGCAACAGGAAAGTGCCTGGGCGAAAGCGGCAGAGACCGCGTTACTCCAAAGCCAGGAGCGAAATCGGGCTATCGTCGATACCGCGCTGGATGGAGTGATCACCATCGACTCGACCGGGATCGTGACCGATTGGAATGCGCAAGCCACTGTGATTTTCGGATGGTCTCGTGAGGAAGCGTTGGGACGGTCCCTGGTCGAGACGATCATCCCTGCGCGGGATCGTCCGGCGTACGAACGGGGTGTTCATGAATTTCTTCGGACAGGAACTGGCGCGATTCTGAATCGCCGGATTGAGATTATCGCGCAACACCGAAGCGGGAAGGAGCTTCCCGTTGAGTTGGCGGTGTCACCGGCGAAAATCGGAGATGCCTACATTTTCAGCGCCTTCATCCGAGATATCACCGAGCGCCGACGGACTGAACGGCGTCTGGCCTCCCAGTATGCGGTGACCCGAGTCCTTGCCGAGTCGGCGACGTTGGAAGAGGCCGTTCCGAAGATCATCCAGGCAGTCGGGGAGAGTCTGGAATGGGAGTTGGGCGTGTTCTGGCGAGTAGATAAGGCTACCGGCAAGTTGCGCTGTCTCGACCAGTGGCAGATGCCGTCCCTCCAGGCTGAGGCTTTCATTGCGTCCAACTGGCAGCATGTGTTTGCCAGAAACGAGGGGTTACCCGGACGTATTTGGGCTAGCGGCAAGTCCGCCTGGGTGACGGATGTCTCGCTGGATACCGCTTTCCCCCGGAAGACAGTGGCGGAGGAGGTGGGGTTCCACGGCGCGTTTGGATTTCCTGTTCGGGTTGGGGGCGAGATCGAGGGGGTCATCGAACTCTTCAGCCGCCAGGTGCAGCAGCCCGATGACGAATTGTTGAAGATGGCCGAAGACATCGGGCTCAAGATCGGCCAATTCGGCGAGCGGGCCAGAACGGAGGGGGTGCTCCGAGAGACCGAAGCGCAATTGCGCCAGGCCCAGAAAATGGAAGCAGTCGGGCGATTAGCTGGCGGTGTCGCCCATGACTTCAATAATCTTCTCACGGTGATTCGAGGGTACAGCGAGCTGCTTCTGAGCCGTCTGCTCCCGACCGATCCCATGCGGAAAGATATGGAGGAGGTCAAGAAAGCGGCGGACCGGG
>CAYHQK010000080.1:0-9100 GCA_964358535.1 uncultured Nitrospira sp.
CCTGCCAGCCAATAGATCACGATGCCGGCCACTTCTGTGACCGCTTCTGTCGTGTGTTGTAACGCATCATCGTTCGGTAGGAAATCAAACAGGTCGAGGTCGTCCAAGATTTCGCGGGGCAGGTTCTGTGAGGCATAATCGCAGGGGGCCGGCGTGACGTGGAAGCCCTGTTTGGTGAACACTGGTACGGCACGTGGCAGATGGCTGGCGGAGCTCACGAGGAGAATCGAGGCTGGCCCGATGAGCCGTTTGGTTCCAGTCGCATTCTCATAGGTGTTTCTCGATCCTGCGTCGATCATCGTGGCAGACTCGGGAAGACCGAGGCGGACCGCCCATCGTTTCATTTCGACCGCTTCCTGGGGGCCCTTTCCGAAGATGCGCGCATCTCCCCCTGACAGCACCAATGTCGGGGCATGGCCCTGTTGATAGAGATCCACGCCGCACGTGACTCGATTCCTGGAATAGGAAGACAGTTCGGTGGTCGGTCGAAGCGAACCCTTCTCATTGACGCCTCCCCCCAAGACCACGATCGCATCAAAGCGGTCGGATGGCGTCAGTTGTGGCGGTTGGTGCCAGGATTCGAGCGAGCCGATCAGCAGGGTCGCGACCAACGGACTGGACAACATTACGAGGAGAAGGAGGGAGGAGATGACGAGTCGGCGCAGCCACTTCAGGCTTGTTGGCGAGAAGGGGAGGAGGACTAAGATCGTGGCTGCGCTGAGGATCAGCAGGACCCAGGTCAATGGATAGAGACCGTACTTGACGAACTTATAGAGACCGAAGAAGAATGGAGTCAGTTCCATTGGTAGACCTCAGTTGAGAGCGAAGCATCGCTCGCAGCATACAGGGAATGAGACGAATGACCAAGCAGGAAGAGGTGACGTGATGGCACAGGGACGCCGTTATTGGTTGATGAAATCGGAGCCGCGAGTGTTTTCGATCGAGGATCTCGCGCAATCTCCGGGACGGACCACCTGTTGGGATGGGGTGCGGAACTATCAGGCCCGCAACTTTATGCGTACGATGGCAGTCGGCGACCAGGTGCTGTTTTACCATAGCAATGCGGAGCCGCCGGCTGTGGTGGGCATTGCGGAGGTCGCGCGGGCTGCCTATCCTGACGAGACCCAATTCGACAAGACCCACCATCACTATGATCCTGCCAGTGTTCCCTCTGCTCCACGCTGGGAGATGGTGGACATTCAGTATCGTCAGACCTTTAAGGCCAGTCTGCCGCTCGACCGGCTGAGGCAGGAGCCTCGACTGAAAGATATGGTCTTGTTGCGAAAAGGGTCCCGCCTCTCGGTCCAGCCTGTGACGGAGGAGGAGTGGGCTGTGGTGCTGAAGCTCGCCGGAGCGAAGGCTAGCTAGCGGAACAACTATTTGTGCATTTCAGAATTTCTTTGGCCCCGCACATATGGGGCAAAAGGAGAACATGTCTCGGGATGCTCAAAAAGTTCGTCCAGCAAGGCCGCAGGCGAGTCGAAACCGGAGGCATACCCTTTGGGGTACGTTGAGGATTTCGATGAACCGAGAACGAAGCGGGCGGACTTTTCCAGCATCCCGTTAAGTTTTGGCTTTGCCGTTATCCAGATGCCGATGTTGCCAGTCGAGCCAGGCATGGCCCAATTCGTGAGCGAGAATGTAGCGCCGTCTCGTGAGGGGTAAGCGCTTGCGAAGATAAATGGTCTTGGTATCGTCGTCCCAGATGCCATCGGCATTGGGATCCCGGCGGTCCATTTCCGTGTCGGAAATCTGGCGCACGGAGATTCGATACCCGAAGGGGAGCACGACACGAGAAGGCATGCGCAACATCACCATAACCGCTGCTCCTGCTAACAATGTAGTAGCGTACCATAAACATTTATCCCGCTTCACGGCTGACATTTATAGTAAATTCAACTAATTAGCCTGTTTCCCCGCTCAAGTGTTTGGGGGCATTGCCTGTCTGCTCTTATCGGAACGTTCAGACTATTCCTACTGTGGCCGGACTTGATCCCTGCGTCGATGGTGGCTTCTCGTACTGTAGAGAAATCCTTCGCCGACGGTCGGCGTACGAAACCTCACAATCAATGGCGTCGAAAACGAGATATTCATTAGTGCGTAAGGCGGGGTATACTGATGAGGAGCGAGGCCTGGCATGTATCGCGTACTCATCCTGGGTGCTGGAAAGATCGGATCCCTGGTCGCCTGCCTTTTATCGGAAAGTACGGACTATGAGGTCTGTCTTGGTGACATCAGCTTCGACGCCTCCAAGCGGTTCGTCGAAGACCTCGGTCTCTCGCGAGTAACGCCCCTGCTCCTCGACGTCCGACATCCCGACTCCATCAGCACTTATCTGACGGCGCATCGATTCGATGCGGTCCTGTCGAGCCTCCCGTATTTCTGTAACCCCATTGTTGCCGGATTGGCTCGGGAACACCGGCTGCACTATTTTGACCTGACGGAGGACATCGAGGTCACCAATCAGGTCAAAGTTCTGAGCACCGACTCGCCGCAGGCCTTTGTGCCGCAATGCGGCCTGGCCCCCGGGTTCATCAGCATTGTGACGCAGGACCTGATCACCCATTTCGATCAGGTGGATACGGTAAAAATGCGGGTCGGAGCCTTGCCGGTTCATCCCAGCAACGCCCTCAAGTATTCGCTGACTTGGTCCACCGATGGGCTGATCAACGAGTATGGCAACATCTGTTACGGAATTGAGGAGGGAGAGAAGGTGCCCCTCCAGCCCCTCGAAGGCTATGAAACGATCGAGGTGGACGGACTCCTGTACGAAGCGTTCAATACGTCCGGAGGATTGGGCACGTTGGCGGATACCTATGCGGGGAAAGTCCGGACCATGAACTACAAGACGCTCCGGTATCCGGGCCATTGCGAGAAAATCCACCTCTTGATGAAAGATCTCAAGCTGAATGAGGATCGTGCGACGCTCAAGCGCATTCTCGAACAGGCGATTCCCCAGACCTTGCAGGATGTCGTGTTGATCTATGCCTCTGTGACGGGAACAAGGGAGGGCACCCTGTTTGAGGAAAACTACGTGAAGAAGATCTATCCCCAATGTATTAAGGGGAAGCTGTGGTCCGCCATTCAAGTGACCACCGCTTCGAGCCTCTGTGCCGTGGTTGATCTCGTGCTGCAGGATCCTGAACGGTACAAGGGATTCGTGACTCAGGAATCATTTCCGCTGCAAGATTTCCTCGCGAACCGGTTTGGAGCTTGCTTCCGATGAAGACACAGTTGGAGATCATGAGGGAGCTGGGGCTCAGCGACGTGAATCCTGGGGCCAGTACGGGAGCAAGCTGGTGGTCGGCTGCGTCCGCCGCGGGCACGCTTGAGTCCCTGAATCCTGCGACGGGAGAAGTGATTGCCAGAGTGATTCCGGCCACTGAGGCTGACTACGAGCGGGTGGTAGAAGCTGCGCAGCGATCGTTCGCACAATGGCGCCTGGTGCCGGCGCCGAAGCGGGGCGAGGTGATCCGTTTGATCGGCCAAGCCCTCCGGGAAAAGAAAGATGCGTTGGGTAGCCTCGTGTCGATGGAGGTTGGCAAAATCAAAGCTGAGGGTGACGGTGAGGTGCAAGAGATGATCGACATGGCCGACTTCGCGGTCGGCCAATCGCGCATGCTGTATGGCCAGACCATGCATTCTGAACGGCCTAGCCATCGCATGTATGAACAGTGGCATCCGCTCGGGCCGATCGGCGTCATTACGGCCTTCAATTTTCCCGTGGCAGTCTGGGCCTGGAATGCCTTCATTGCGGCGATCGCCGGGGATCCCACGATCTGGAAGCCCTCGCCGAAAGCGCCGCTCTGCGCGATTGCCGTCCAGCGTATCTGCAATCAGGTCATGGAGCAGCAGGGGGTAGCGGGAATATTTTCTCTCTTCATCACGGATCGGACCGATCTGGCCGAGACGATGGTGCGGGATAGCAGGCTTCCTTTAATCTCGTTCACCGGGTCGGTGCCGGTCGGTCGGCAGGTCGCGCAAGCGGTGGGAGCCCGTCTCGGACGAACGCTGTTGGAGCTCAGCGGCAACAACGCTGTCATTGTCGACGAAACCGCCGATCTGGACCTGGCGATTGGGGCCATCCTCTTCGGCGCAGTCGGCACAGCAGGTCAGCGCTGCACGACCACGCGCCGGCTTTTCGTGCAGGAATCGCGGTATGGCGATTTGGTCCCTCAGCTGGTATCGGCCTACAAACAGGTGCAGATCGGCGATCCGCTCAAGCCGGGGGTGCTGATGGGGCCCCTGATCGATCAGGCAGCAGTGCACCGGTATCGAGAGGCCATCGAGGAGATCAAGAAGGAAGGGGGAGAGATTCTCTGTGGCGGTCATGTGCTGCCTGGGCCTGGCCATTTTGTCGAGCCGACGATCGTGTTGGGGCAGAACCGGTGGCCGGTCGTGCAGCGGGAAACCTTTGCGCCGATTCTCTACCTCATGACCTATAAGACGCTCGATGAAGCGATTGCGATGCAGAACGATGTGCCGCAAGGCCTCTCTTCAGCCCTGTTCACCAACCACCTCAGACACAGCGAACAGTTCCTTTCTGCTGTCGGAAGTGATTGCGGGATCGCCAATATCAACCTGGGAACTTCCGGCGCTGAAATCGGCGGCGCGTTTGGCGGAGAGAAAACAACCGGCGGAGGACGCGAGGCCGGCTCGGATGCCTGGAAAGCCTATATGAGGCGGCAGACGAACACGATCAACTGGGGTGGCGATGTGCCGTTGGCCCAGGGCATTCAGTTCGGCTCATAGCAGGCTGTTGAAAAAGTCCGCCAGCTTCGTTCTCGCGTCGCTCAGAGGCTCAACGTACAGCGGAGAGTACGCTTCGCCTCTTCGCTCGCTGGGGCCTTGCTGGACGGCCTTTTTGAGCAGCCTGCGGGGCTGTGGGGGGGGGATCGTTCGCGACCACTTGCACCTTATGTGTCACTGAGTCCCGAATCGCTTCGCAACACCCTGATAGTGTCCCTGCCTGAGCAGGAAGGAGTGTGAACCATGGAACCAGGCGTTGAGTTGGATGCATTGATCGCCAGAATGATCGAGGACTATCTGTCGCGTAATCGGGCAGCCAAGGTGCTGCGGGACTCGTTGGACGAAGCGGGGGTTGGTTTCTATCCGGTTGCGGACCATCTGACGCTACGGACGCTGGATATCGACCGGCGGGCGGAGGAATTCACGAGGCTTGGGTATGGGTATAGCGACACGATTGAGTATGAAGATTGGTACGCCAAGGTTTACCGGAAGGTGGGGTACCCGGCGCTCTTCGTGGATCAAGCCTACCCCGATGATCGGGGCCGCACCAGCATCATCCCTGGGTGGGTCAATAAATTTGGCGATCAGGTCTTTCATCATGTGGCGGTGCGCGTAGAAGACATCGAGCGGGCGATCGAACGGCTGCAGGCGCGAGGTGTGGTCTTTGCCGGCCAGGTCGTCGGTGCCCGCGGCGGCCAGTTGCGGCAAATTTTTACAGCGCCTGAAATGGTGGACGGTCAGCCCTTTTCCGTGTTGGAACTGGCCGAACGCCATAGGGGGTATCAGGGGTTTTCGCCTCCTCAGGCGGACAGTCTGATGAAATCCACTGTGGCCCGGTAGGTTCTGCCAAAACGAACGGGTCCGTGGTATCTTCGACGCAATGGAATCGATGGGATGGTGATTGACCGAGCTGTGGAGGAATGATCATGACGAGCAAGAGCATGGTGGTCGCTAGTCTGGTTGGGTTGATGGTTTCTGCGTCAGGACTGCCTGTCTTCGACGATCTGAGGTCGGCGCAGGCGTCAGCCTCTAGCCCTGCGCCTCATGGAACGGTGACGATTGATGGGGTGACGGTCCCGGATATCGGCCCACTCCCGACGTCGATTCCGACCCCGTCCACGAATTTGAACTACAAGGCGAAAATCGAACTTGGCAAGCAGCTTTACTTTGATGGCCGTCTGTCGAAGAGTGGCGCGATTTCCTGTGCCTTTTGTCATAACCCTGCGACCGGATTTGCTGACCCGCGCCAAACATCCATCGGGATCGACGGTGGCGTGGGCGGGCGCCAGGCTCCCACGGTCTACAATACGGCCTTCAATCATGTGCAATTCTGGGATGGGCGCGCGCGCTCACTGGAAGAGCAGGCCATCGGGCCGATCCAGAATCCGATCGAGATGGGAGAGACGCACGAGAATGTCGTGAGGAAGCTCAGCAAGATCAAGGGCTACCAGCAGCAGTTCCGAGCCGTCTTCGGAACCGAGGTGAATCTGCAAGGGATTGCCGAGGCGATTGCCGCGTACGAACGCACCATCATTTCAACGAATTCCTCCTTCGACAAGTATGTGGGCGGTGATGTTACCGCTATGGATGCCGCAGCTGTGCGAGGGATGGCCCTGTTCAAGGGCAAGGCCCGCTGCATTCTTTGTCACAACGGACCGAACTTTACCGATAACCAGTTCCACAATCTTGGTGTGCCGCAAGTCGGGCCGCTGAAGGAAGATCTGGGCCGCTACTATGTCACCAAGGCGGAGAAGGACAAGGGCGCCTTCAAGACGCCGACGTTACGGAGCATGAGCGAGACCGCTCCTTACATGCATGACGGAGCATTGAAGACTCCCGAAGACGTGGTGGACTTTTACAATGGTGGGGGCGGAGCCAATCAGAATTCGAGCCCGCTCATGAAACCGCTTAATCTGACTTCTGAGGAGAAGACCGATCTCGTGGCCTTTCTGAAGGCCCTGACCGGTGAGCCGATTCCGTTTCAGCTTCCCAAGATTCCTAAAGATTAGATGAATCCTTTTGAAGCTCCCCTGTCTCCCATAGGCAATCACATGGTCACGGGCCATGTGAGGCTGGCTAGCAGGTGAAGACTATGTATCCCAACCACAACCCCAGGAGGTCCTTATGATCCGAGCGCTGAGTATCGCATCTCTATTGAGTTTTGCTGCCTTCTCGATGGGAACTGCCTTTGCCCAAGATACGGCTGCTGCTCCGGCAGAGAAGAAGCCTGGACCAGCCGATGGTTTTAACATCCATGTGATGGCACCGCACAAATTCGAAGACGGCACAGTGCATGGCCCCTATCACCATTACTGCAAGGGGATCTCGCCGGAGGTTTTGCAGTGTTTGTTGTTTGAATCGACCGATCCCAACGCGCGGCTCACGGACGTCGAGTATTTCGTGTCTAAATCAGTCTCGCGCGCCCATGTGCCGTTGAAAATCTGGAACAAGTATTATCATGACCACGAGGTCGAGATCGCCACTGGCCGCGTCCAGGTTCTTGATATGCCGGAGGCGCAGGCCAAGGAAGTCGCCGCGATTGCGGCTCAGACAGACGGGATCATCTTCCATCTCTGGCCGGATGGAGCCAAGGCGCCGAACGGAGTGGTCGGCCACCCTCAGTCGGTCGGGCACAAGCATCGGAAGGCAGAGAAAACGGACAAGTAGAGAGTTTTCGCACGGGAACACCTTGAGCAGGGAGGGAGTCCTCCCTGCTCTTCTCTGAGCCTCTGTGCGGGAGGTCTGACGCGTGGATAGTTTGCTTCGGACTATTGCGGTTGCTGGCGCGCTGTTCCTTCAAGTTGTGCCCCTCTCCTGGGGCGCAAGTCAGGAGATCCTCCGCCCTCGCGTGCCTCGCGATCAGATCGAGGCGGCCCGTGCCGTAACTAATCCACTCCCAGCCAGCGACGAGATGATTGCGAAGGGCAAGGCCCTGTTCGAAGGGAAAGCCTTCTGTAAGGCTTGTCATGGGGCCGATGGGAAAGGGTTGGGAGGAGATATCGCGCCGGGGAGTCTGAAGGGCCCCCTACCGAGAAATTTCACCGATAAGGATTGGCAAGCCGTTCGAACCGATGGAGAGCTGTTCTGGATTTTGAAGAATGGCAGTAAGGGCACGGCCATGGCTGCCTTTATTCCGCTCGTGCTGACAGAAGACGAAGCCTGGCAGGTTCTGCTTTACGTCCGGTCGTTTGGTCGTCCGTGACCCATGGCATGGGTTCGCGCCAGTCTGATTCTTCGAGGTCTCTCTTTCCTATTATTCAGTGCGCCGCTCTTCGCGCCCTGCGAGGCGATGGCAGACTGGTCTGCCACAGCGGAGACTAAGGTCCTCTACACGGACAACGTATTCGAGCATTCGTCGGCCAGGCGGCTGACTGCGAGTGAGGATCCCAGTCAGCCGGCCATCGTGTCGGTGAAGAAGCCCAGCGACGTCGTCTGGGAGCCCTCCCTGGATGTTCGCCATACCTCCAGCCCCACAAATCTCGGTTCGACCGAAGTCTCATTCAAAGCGCAGGGTTTCATCTTCACCGACAATCCCATCTTCAATCATGGGAACTACCGGATTCAATTGAAGCAGGCGCTCGACCCCGAGACGTCCCTGCTGCTCCGCTATCGCTATGTGCCGAATCTCTTTTTGGGTCCGAACAATGAACGGCGTACCGGGCGACGATTAGAAGAGGAGGAGCGGGTGACGTCCCACATCTGGCGGTTGCAACTGGAGCGCCGTCTCACCGAGTTTTTCACCGCCACCCTGGTCGGCCGCTACGGCCTTCGCCAGTTCAACGAAGCGTTTGCCGAGCGGGATACGACGTTCTGGACGTCGGGCTCGCAGCTGGAATGGGCCGTCAATTCCTGGCTCAGGTTGACGACGGTCTATCTCTACGAGCGAGGATTGGCGGATGGGCGGCAGGAGGTCCAATTCAAGGACGATGTCTCCTATCGCCAGCATTTTACGTCATTGGGAGCCACGGCCTGGGTGAGCCCAGCCCTGTCCGTGACCCTCGGCTATGGCTACAGACGGAAAATGTTCACCAGTGAGATTGCCGGGGATTCGAATCGTGGGGTGGCCGATACGACGCATCAGGGATCTGCGGAGCTGCGCTATGAGGTGAATCAGGCCGCGGCCATCACCTTGGGATTTCAGCGGAGTCAGCGCTCATCAAATGTCGGAGCACGTGACTTTTTTAATACGAACACGTCACTTGGCGTTCAATACCGATTCTAGCCAGGCTAAATAGACTTGTGTCGTAGCCTGTCCAGGACTGCACGAGGAAGGATGAGGGGGAATAGGGGATGTAGAGAGGAGTTTTGGTGGGCCGTGTAGGGGTTGAACCTACGGCCCGCTGATTAAGAG
>CAYHQK010000081.1:0-9069 GCA_964358535.1 uncultured Nitrospira sp.
TCCATCACGCGGCCATCCGGCGCCACATGATCGTCGCCGGGAATGATCTCGGCGGTCGAGCATCGGTTCGTCACCTCGAATACCGCACCCCAGCGGTTTGAGGCCGTCTCATCCGGGCTGAACACACGGAAATTGGTGGAGTTCGATTTGACCACATCGCGAATAAACTCGCCTTGGACGCGTGTGGCTTCGCCCTCCACTGCCCCGGGCTTCGGTACCTTCATAGCGTAATCGCGGAAATCCGGCAGGCGCAGGTCGTGCAGCAAGAGACCGCCGTTGGCGTGGGGATTGGCGCTCATGCGGAAGGGGCCGGTCGGTGCTAGATCCGCCAACTCAGGGATGAGTGTGCCGGTCTTGTCGAAGAGCTCTTCCGGCTTGTAACTCTTCATCCACCGCTCGAGAATCTTGATGTGACCGGGCTTGGCCATGTCGCCCATCGGCACCTGGTGTGAACGGAATGTGCCTTCGGCCTGCTTCCCATCCACGACCTTCGGCCCTGTCCAGCCCTTCGGTGAACGCAGGACGATCATCGGCCACCGAGACCGTTTTTTAAATCCTTTGGTCCGTGCGTCGCGTTGAATCTTTTTGATGTCAGCCACGACCGCGTCGAGGGTGGCAGCCATCTGTTGATGCATGGTCATCGGCTCATCGCCCTCGACGAAATAGGGGCGGTAGCCATAACCGATGAAGAGCGATTCCAATTCGTCATGCGGAAGACGCGCCAGCACCGTGGGGCCGGCGATCTTGTACCCGTTCAGATGCAGGATCGGCAGCACGGCGCCGTCGTGCACAGGGTTCAGAAACTTGTTCGAATGCCAACTGGTCGCCAGCGGGCCGGTTTCCGCTTCCCCATCGCCCACGACACAGGCGACGAGCAGATCCGGATTATCGAACGCCGCGCCGAACGCATGCGACAGCGAATACCCCAACTCGCCGCCCTCGTGAATAGACCCCGGTATCTCCGGTGAGACGTGACTCGGAATGCCGCCGGGAAACGAGAACTGGGTGAAGAGCCGCTTCATCCCCTGTTCGTCTTGCGAGATGTTCGGATAGACCTCGCTGTAGGTGCCTTCGAGATAGGCGTTCGCCACGAGCCCCGGTCCACCATGGCCCGGCCCTGTGACATACAGGACGTTCAAATCGTATCTCTTAATGATACGGTTCAAATGGACATAGACGAAGTTCAGCCCCGGCGTCGTACCCCAGTGGCCGAGCAAGCGCGGCTTGATATGGGCCAGCGTGAGCGGCTGCTGCAGCAAGGGATTGTCGTAGAGATAAATCTGCCCCACGGAGAGATAATTCGCCGCTCGCCAATAGGCGTGCATATTTCCGAGCAGGTCTGAGCTCAGCGGTTTCTTCTTGGTCTGATTCATTGATTCCTCGTCATGCTGAACTAGGCAACTGACTCTTCCACGTTACGGCCCCTGCGTCTCGTCCAGCAGTTGAAGGACAGAACGGGCAATCTGACTTTCTTCATCCGTAGGGATCATACGAACGGTGACGCCACTGCCCTCCTTCGAAATGACTGAGGCGCCCGCTCTGTTGGGAGCCTCATCCACTGCGACGCCGAGGAATTCCAGTCCCTCACAAATGCGCGATCGGATAACCGACGAGTTCTCACCGATACCGCCACTGAAAACCAGCGTATCAAGTCCGCCCAAGGCAGCGGCAAATGAGCCGATCCACTTCTTGGCCTGGTAGCAGAAGAGTGCCACGGCTTCAGCCGCACGTGGATCGTGGCGTTCGCTGGCCAGGAGGTCCCGCAGGTCGGAACTGGTCTCCGATACTCCGAGCAAGCCCGATTGCTGATTGACCATCGTATGGAACTGCTCCACGGTCATGCCGTCCGTTCTCGATAAATAGGACAGGAGCCCCGGGTCGAGATCGCCAGAACGAGTGCTCATCGGCAAGCCGGACGTGGGCGTAAATCCCATGCTCGTATCCATGCTCTTGCCCCCGCGCACCGCCGCCATGCTCGCCCCATTTCCCAGATGAGCCAGGATGACCAGGCCCTGCGCCTCATGAGGCGCAAGACGCCTGAGTTCCTCCATCAAGTAGGCATAGGACAGGCCGTGAAACCCATAGCGCTGCACACCGGTGGCCTCGTATCGTCTGGGAATGGGCAAAAGACGTGCGACGCGCGGCATGTCGCGGTGAAAGGCAGTGTCGAAGCAGGCGACTTGCGGAAGCGCTGGATAGCGCCCACCAAACGTCTCGATCAGCTCGATCTCGGCAGGAAGATGTTCCGGATCGTAGGGGCTGAGCCGGCGCAGTTCACCCATGACCTCCGGCGTGAGGCGCTGCGGCTCGCGATAACGATGGCCTCCGTGCACCACGCGATGCCCGATGGCCACAAGGTCTGTGATCGTGATCTTCTGCTCCAGCCAGGCGATGAGCGGATCGACTGAATCCTTATGATGAGCGGCCTGGATCGTCCTGCGCTCGCTGTTACCGCTGGCCACGTCCGTAAGGGTCAGCGTTGCCTCCGGAAACCCGATTCGATCGGCCAGACAGGACGCAACACGAGTGAGAGGAGGACCAACTTGGAAGAGCGAACACTTGAGGCTCGACGATCCTCCATTGATGGTCAAGATGAAACCATGTGAGGGGCTCATGCCGACCCCGGACTCTGCTGCACAGGCGCTTGCCCCAATCGATAGGCATCATGGAGGTACTGGGCGACCATGCGCTGCGTATTGAAAAACGCTCCGTTCAATGCAATCGCGTGCCGCATGATCTCGATAAAGCGTTCTTGCTCCTTATAAAAACAGGGCAAGACCTTCTCTTCCAGTTTTCTATAGAGTTCCCCTGCGTGACAGGTGTCCATCCCGGGCTGAGGCTCCAGGCAAGCCTCCACCCGATCGCCGATCGACCAGCCGGTTACACCTTCGAGGTGGCCCTCGATCCACCAGCCGTCGAGCACGCTCAGGCTCGGGACCCCGTTCATCGCCGCCTTCATCCCGCTCGTCCCTGATGCCTCCAGCGGCGGCAGCGGTGTATTCATCCATACATCGACACCGGCACAGAGCATCTTGGCCACCTCCATGTCGTAATTGGTCAGATAGGACACCGCGACCACGCCCTGCAGCGCATCACGCATCTCATGGATGTGTGCGATCAGGTCTTTGCCATCGCGGTCGCGCGGATGTGCCTTGCCGGCAAAGACGATCTGGATCGGCCCAGCCGCGCGGACAATCTGCTTGAGCCGGTCGAGATCCTGAAAGATCAGACCGGCACGTTTGTAGGCCGCAAACCGACGGGCGAATCCTATCGTCAACACCTCGCGATCGAATCCCGCGTTCGATTCCCGGTTCACATGTTCGACTAAGGTGCGCTTGGCTTCCACATGCGCCGCCCAGACGTCCGAGACCGGAATGCCCACGGCATAGCGCAGCGAGAGTTGATCGCGCCGCCAATCCGGCAGATGGGTATCGAAGAGCTTCTGGAACGAGGGAGCGGTCCACGTGACCGCGTGCACTCCGTTGGTAATGGAATGGATCGGGTAGCCGGGGAACATGCTGTGCGAGACCTCCCCATGCTTCATCGCAACCCCGTTGACATACCGGGAGCCCCGCAGGGCCAGTTGCGTCAGATTCAACCGCTGCTCGATGCCGCAGGCCTTCAGCCTGGCCCACCGATGCGCGCCCAATACCTGCCGAGCAAGTTCCTCGGAAAATTGATCGTGCCCTGCCGGCACGGGAGTATGGGTCGTAAAGACGCACTGTTCACGAACAGTTTCGAGGAGATCGGCCGATACGGATTCCGACTGGCCCTGTCCTGCCAGTTTCTCTTCCACCAGCGCGAGGACGAGCAAGGCGGCATGCCCCTCATTCATATGAAACCGGAGAATGTCCCGGCATCCGAGCGATCGCAGCAGGCGGAGCCCCCCAATCCCCAGCACCACCTCCTGACACAAGCGATAATGGTCGTCGCCCCCGTAGAGCACATCGGTGAGGGTCCGGTCCCAAGGCTGGTTCTCACTCACATCGGTATCGAGCAGATACACGGGAACGACAGAGCCAGACTCACCTGTTACTCGATACCGCCAGGCCCTAACGTGGACCGTACGACCTTCGATGTCGACCGTGACGCGCTCATCGATCAATTCCGCGAAATCATTGACCGGCCAGGCGACAGGCTCCTCGCTTTGCTGACCGTGCGCATCCAGACGCTGAAAAAAGTACCCTCGCCGATGCAGCAAGGACACCGCCACCATCGGCACGTCGAGATCCGCAGCCGAGCGAATCGTGTCGCCGGCAAGCACACCAAGCCCTCCCGAATAGGTCGGCATCCCGGACTCAAGGCCGATCTCCATAGAAAAGTACGCGACGAGCGGTGGCTGCACCATCAATGGTCCCTTCAGTGACATCCGCGTGGCACTGTAAACGAACTAACTCACCGTCGAATGAATCCAGTCGCCCACATAATGCGTGATCGCGATCACGCTGACGCCAATGACTAAATGCTCCGCGATGACTGTCCAAGCCGAGATCTGCTGGGCCCGCGCCAGGAGGTAGCTCAGCACCGCGAGCAGCGCGAGTCCCCATCCCACGCTCACCGTCATGGCCTCCTCCAGCGGCAACAAGAACACCGGCACGACAAAGGTCAGCGCAATCAGGAACTTGGCCACAAAGGTGGCAATGGTCGATTCCCAGATGTCCGACACGTTCCCGTTATTTTTCGACTCTTCCGCGATATGAATGCCCAGCGCATCAGACAAGGCATCGGCTACCGCTATGGTCACAATGCCGCCGATGACCGCGAGCCTGGAATGCGTTCCGGCGTGCAGCCCGACCATGAGGCCGAGCGTCGTGATCACCCCGGACGTCAATCCAAAGCTGAAGCCGGTCTTGAGCGATTGCCTCATCGTGAACAGCCGCTTACCTGGACGCCGGAGACACAACCGCTCAGCCAGCCGGCCACCTCCTTCACGAGCCTATTGACTGCCAAATTTGCCGCCACCGCCCCGCCATAGGCATCCTCACTCGCCGCCTCTTCCACCACGTCAAACAGGCGGGTGCCGAGCACCAGATAGTCAGGCAGCTTAATTATTTGCATTCGCAACGCGACGCGCATCTGACTCGGTTTCTGCAAAAATGTCTGGATGAGTTCCACCTGGTCGATATCCACCCGATAGTCGCCCCGCACGGATGTCGGCATCGGGACAATGGCGCGCCACGCGCCCGTCTGTTCCAGGACCTGAACTAATAAGGGGATCATCATCCTGGCCGGGGGGTCCGCCCATTGATGGGTCGCGTAATAGCTCATTTCATAGGGCCGCTGCGTATAGGCCATCCGCGGCGTCTCGAACCCTGGCCGTGCCACCGGCACGTTCACGACGAGAATCCCGGCTCCTGGTTTCCCTTCAGAGAGAGCAGCCCCTCTTGCCGGGCTGCCCAGGTCCAAGATGAACGTATGGATTGGTCTCTCTTCACGCGGAAGTGACAGACAGCCAGCCAGTGCCAGCAAGACGATCCCGATTCCCATCAACCTATATAGCCGCACCTGCATCGTCCTCATCGGCTACTCTCCCGGTCCTCGCTGGGGAGTCTTCGTTCCCAGCACGAGCGAACTCGGCTCCTGCTCCAGTTGACGCGCCACACGCTGCAACGTTCCCGTGAGTGCCCGGAGTTCGGTCACCAGTGCGCCAGTCTCGCTCAACGTCTGTCGGGTGAACTGTTCAATATCCGGACGACTTTCTTGGAGAACCGACCTCACAGCCTTTCCCGTGCGAGCCAATTCCTCGGTCATGATCTGGAGCGCCGCGGCACTTTTATTGACTCGCTCTAACAAGGCGGGCATCTGTTTGTTCATTGTTTCAGTCATCATCGCAACATGCTCCGCCGCTTGCGAAGCACTGTGTACGCCCTTCTCCACTTCGGCGCCGCGCACGGCAAGTGCCTGCGTCAGTTCAGCGAAATCTTTCAGGATCTGCCTGAGCGCGGCCCGATTCTCTTCACCAACCACATCCGTCGCATTCTGACTGAGCGTATTCACGTTAGCGAGCAGCTTTGTCAGGCCCTGATCAGCGAGCAGGCGAGAAATTGCCATGTCGATGCGAAAAAACAGCGAGGGACCCGTCTTGATGACCGGATACTCCTGGCCCGGTGCCACCTCCAGGGCCGGCGACTCTCGACTTCCTCCGTTTAGATTGACTCTGGCCAGTCCCGTCAGCCCTTGCGTTTCGAGCACCGCAACCGTATCCGTTTTAACCGGTGTGGCATGAAGAATATCGAGGGTCAACCGGACCTCTTCAGGATTCTCCGGATTCAACACGATATCCTTCACGCGCCCGACGTCGACCCCCCGGTATTTTACCGTCGAGTTGACGCTCAACCCGGCGACAGATTCCTGCGTGTAGGCATAATACCGGTCATAGATCCCCCGGTAATCGGACTTCCCTAACCAAAGGACGACCAGCAGGACCGCCGCCCCCAAGACTGCGACAAATACTCCGACTACAACGTAGTTGACTCTGGGTTCCATGTTCCCTCTTTGTGTTGGCTTTCCGCCGCCCGCCCGCGCGGACCATGGAAATATTCACGAATCAGAGGATCGTTCGAGCGCGACAATTCCTGCATGGTGCCGATGCCCAGCACCTTTCCGTGGCCGAGCACCGCGACACGGTCTGAAATTCTCCAGAGCGAATCGAGATCGTGGGTCACCATCACCACTGTCAATCCCAATAACGCTTTCAACTGCATCACCAACTCGTCGAACCCCGCCGCCATGATCGGATCCAGCCCGGCAGTCGGCTCATCCAAGAACAACAACTCCGGGTCCATCACGATGGCCCGCGCGAGGGCAGCCCGCCTCCGCATGCCCCCGCTGAGCTCATTCGGGTATTTTGTGGCGCTCTCCGACGGCAGACCTACCAAGGCAATCTTCAGCGCGACAATGTCATGAATCATTTCCGGACTCAGCTGCGTGTGCTCTTTCAGCGGCACCGCAACATTCTCCGCCAGCGTGAGCGAACTGAACAAGGCGCCCTGCTGAAACATCACGCCAAACCGTCGATGATTCTCTTGCGGTTGTCCATCGCGCAACAACTGGCTGTCCACTCCGAAAAGCCGCGTGGACCCTGAGGTCGGCTCTTGCAGTCCGACGATCTCTCGCATCAACGTGGATTTCCCGCACCCGTTCCCTCCGGCAATGGCAAAGATCTCCCCCCGGAGAATCGTGAGACTCACATCCTCATGCACAACCGCTTCTCCGAATCGAGTGGAAACATGGCTGACCTCAATGATCGGCACAGCCACCTGCGGCGCAACCTGTAAGTCAGAGTTAACCATTCGCCCCCTGCCTCGTGCCCGTGATTATCATTATAAATTCCACCAACTCAACAGAATGCTGCACAATGCGTCGAACACGATGACCAGGAAGATACTCTGCACGACGCTGGTGGTCGTGTGCCGACCCACATCATCCACACCCCCTCGGATTTGAAACCCCTGATAACAACCCACCAGCGCAATGATAACGGCAAAGAACGGCGCCTTTCCGATTCCGATGAGAAAGTGCCGCAGGGCCACCGCTTCTTCAAAGCGCATCACAAACTCGGTAAAACTGACATGGAGCTGATTCGAGGCGATCAACATGCCGCCGAACACGCCCAGCCCATCCGCATAGACCGTGAGCAATGGCAAGATGAGCATCAACGCAAAGACCCGAGGCAGCACCAACAATTGCATCGGCGACAGGCCTAACGTCTGAACCGCGTCCAGTTCCTCCGTCACCTTCATCGTCCCGATCTGTGCCGCATAGGCCGAACCGGAGCGGCCGGCGATCAGAATAGCGACGATCAGCGGAGAAATCTCTCGCAACAACGAGATTCCGACCAGATCCACCACGAAAATATTGGTACCGAACTTCCGCAACTGCTCCGCCCCCTGATAGGAGATCACCACCCCGATCAAGAAGGCGAGTAGCCCCGTGATGGGCAACGCATTGAACCCATCCAGCTCAAGACTTCTCAACAGCGCCCGCCAACGAATGAGGGACGGCCTCTTCAGCAACCGCCAGACCCCGACCGTGCTCTCGCCGATGAACCCCAGCGCCCTCACAGCCTGCTTAGCCTGCCCAGAAATCATTCGATGGAACTGTTCCATCCGCCCGGATTTCGTCGCTGGAGCGACCTCGATGCGATCCCAATTGGCAGACACCATGCGAAGCAGCTCGGCAAACTCCGCACGCAACCCTTCAACCGACACGTGCCGCCCCTGCCGACGGAGTTGCATCACCGTTCGGTACAGCATCACGGCTCCCCCCGTGTCCATGGCAGTAATGCGGCCTGCATCGCACAGCAGCTCATTCGACCGGGGCCACGACAGAATGGCCACCGCCCGTTCGAGATCCGGCAGGTGCTGGAGCGTCCATGGTCCGGTACAGTGCAGGGCCTCGTCCTGGCCGATCGTGAGGCTCGCCCGCTCCCCTTGCGCCGATTCCGCCATGGCCCGTCCGCTCCTACTTTCCCATAATGGTCTTGAGATCCGCCCCGCTGATCACTTCATGCTCGAGCAACTGCTTCGCCCCTTCACGAAGCGAGGCCTCCTGCGCCGCCAACAGCAATTTCACACGTTCGTATTGCTCATCGATGATCCGGCGGACTTCGCAATCGATCTCGCGGGCGGTCTCCTCCGAGTAGTCGCCCTTCTCTTGAGGCATCTGGATCTGCACAAAAAGAGGCTGTCGTTCACGATCGAGCGTGACAGTCCCCAGCCTCTCGCTCATCCCGTAAGACTTGACCATACTCTTGGCAATGTCCGTCGCCTTGACCAAGTCGTTCTGCGCCCCTGTGGAGGCCTCGCCAAAGATCAATTCTTCCGCAATCCGTCCTCCAAGCAAGACGGCAATCTTGTTCTCCAACTCCGTCTTGGCCATCAAGAAACGATCCTCGGTCGGAAGCTGCAGGGTATAGCCCAACGCGGCAATCCCGCGAGGAATGATCGAGATCTTCTGAATCGGGTCTGCTCCGGGAAGCGACAGGGCCACCAAGGCATGACCCACTTCATGGTGCGCAACCCGCTCCTTCTCCATCTTGTTGAGCACCCGGTTCTTCTTCTCCAGCCC
>CAYHQK010000082.1:0-3362 GCA_964358535.1 uncultured Nitrospira sp.
ATTGTGGCGCAGGGCGGTCACGCTGATCGAGAGCCCCAGCACCAAACTGGCGAGGGGCGTTGTCGTGAGATGAATCGGCGTAAGCAGGCCATGCAGCCACGAGGGCAGGCTCAGGCCGGCAAGTTTCAGCGCGAGGATGCCGCAGAGGGCCCAGAGCGGTGGAGCGGAGAGAAAGCGAAGCATGGCTGGTCGCGCCGTGAGAGAGCCGGCCCCATGCCATACCGCGAGACCATACACCACCGTGAAGGTCAGCAGGCTTTGGCCTACGTCGAAGAGCACTGCATGGCCTAAGCCCTCTTCTCCAAAGGTGGCGAGGACGACCGGATAGGAGAAGTACACGGAGTTGATGAGACCGGTGGCGACGAGGAACCCTCCTTGCGTAGGCCGTGGCAGTTGCAGCGGGCGGATGAGCAGCCAGGAACAGAGGAGCAGCGGGAGGGTGACCAGGCAGGCTGCAGCCGGGAGCTTCCAGGCAGTGGGGCTGAACGTGATCTGATCGAGGGAAACGAGGATCGTGGCAGGCAGGCAGAGGGAGAAGACCAGCGTAGCCAGCTTCTCGGCATGGACTTTGGTGAGCGCCCCGAAGGAGCGGAGTAAGGCTCCTGCGATGAAGATGATGATAAAGGCTTGGAGTGCGGGGGGCATGGAGTGGAGAGTAGCAGAAATGTGCGAAGGAAGAACGGGGTGGCCCGTTGATCTCCTTTGCTCGCGGAACGCGCACGCTGGGAAGGTGCTCGTTCGACGCGCGCAGTTGGAGCCCAAACGAGCCACCCTTTTAGACGAAATGGATGAAAGGTTCGCTCGACACTTTGCTCTTCCGTAAAGTTCGTGTAGCCTGAAGGCGTCTTTGCCTACTCTCAAGCCGCAACCGCACTGGGGAGTGCTTCTATGAAACCCAAGAAACAAGATATAGACTTCTGGTCAAAGAGGCTCGACCGTCGGCAACTGTTGAAAACCCTCGGTGTGGCAGGAGCGGCATTGGCTCTCGGAGGTCCGCAAGGGCTAACCGAGCTCGTGGGGTCGGTAGCAGCGGTAGCGAACGCCGCGACTGGGGAAATTCCGAAGCGCATCTTGGGACAGACGGGGGTGCGGGTATCGGCTCTCTGCTTCGGTGGCGCCCATTGGGGCCGCATGGACAGCGACGCTGAGGCCATTAGGGTGCTGCACGAAGCATTCGAGGCTGGCGTCACCTTCATGGACAACGCTTGGGAATATAACGGCGGACGATCTGAGGAACTGATGGGAAAGGCGCTGCAAGGCCGCAGGCAACAGGCCTTCCTTATGACCAAAGTCTGTTCGCATGGGCGAGACAAACGGGTCGCCCTGCAACAGCTCGACGAATCGCTTCGCCGCCTGAAGACCGACTATCTCGACCTCTGGCAGATTCACGAAGTGGTGTATGAGGACGATCCAGATCGGCACTTTGCGCCGAACGGGGCGGCTGACGCGTTACTCGAAGCCAAGCGACAGGGCAAGGTGCGGTTCCTTGGCTTCACCGGCCACAAAGACCCGAAGATTCATCTCAAGATGTTGGCGCACGACTTTCCCTTCGATACTTGTCAGATGCCGTTGAACGTCTTCGACGGGACCTATCGGAGTTTTGAGCAGGAGGTCTTGCCGGTTCTGAATCGCCGCGGCATTGCACCGATCGGCATGAAAAGCTTGAGCGGCAACGCCGAACCGATCAAGCAAGGCATCGTCAGCGTGGAAGAAGCCCTGCGCTATGTGTTGAGCCTGCCGGTCGCCTCCCTGGTCAGCGGCATCGATTCACGGCAGGTCTTGCAGCAGAATCTCGGCATCGTGCGGCGCTTCACGCCGATGGCGGCTTCCGAGATGCAGCAGCTGCGGACTCGCGTGGCCCGCTACGCGATGGACGGACGGTTCGAGCGGTTCAAATCCTCCAGGGATTACGATGGCCGCATCGGGCGCGAACAGCACGGGCTGTCATGAAATAGAAAAGGGAGCTGCCGATCTCTGGGCGTCGCTCTTCTATCCGACAATACTGTAATGCCACGCCCGACAGAACGTAGCTGGTTTGTATGTCCTGTTTCACACAGAGGAGGGGCCCATGTCGCGAATCAAGGAACTCAGAGCGTCGCTCGACAAGAAGTTGGATGCGCTGGAGTACCAGGCTTTGGCGCTGGAGGCGCAATTGACCCAGACGAAAGAGCAGACGCTGCAGCGTCTGGAGCAGCGCAAACAACAGCTGCGGGATCTGCTCACGCAGGTCCAGGCCGACGTGCAGACGTCGAAGGAGATGGCAGAGCAGGCGAAGAGCGAGGTGCAGGCCAAGCTCGAACATCTGCAAGTGCAATTGGCCCTCGGCAAAGCGGACGCCCGCGACACGCTCGAGGAGCAGAGGACGAAGATTCTCAAGGCTCTGAACGAGTTCGAATCCGTTGCGGAGCTAAAACTGAAAGGGGCCGCGTTCGAATCGGGCAGGGTCTGGGAGGATCTCGTGGGGCGGACGAGCATGCTCGAAGCTGAGTTCGAGGTACTCAAGAGTCGCTTTGCGAGTGAGAAAGCCAAACAGCAAGTCGCGCTGGAGTCGAAAAAACAGGAGCTCCTCACCACGCTGGTGTTGTTCAAGGACCAGCTCAAGGCCAAACGCCTGGTGGTGCAGGCCAAGGCCGACGCTCTTGAGACCGACTTGCACGAGGGGCTGGATCAGATTAAGGCGGGGTTTAGAAGGTTGATCGAATAGGGGAGAGGGGATAGAGAGCCGTCGGACCATTCTTCTTGCTCGCAGAACGCGCACGATGAGGCGGTGCTCGTCCGATGCGCGCAGTCAAGGACAGTCCGGCGACTCCCTTGGGTGAGAAGGTGTGATGTTGCAGAGAGGGAAACAAAATGCCCTTGTCGGACGCGCGTCGTGAAGATTGCGATCATCAGAATGCAGAGGAGGGCAGGCGATGGCGTGGGGACCGGATACGAATACAGAAGATGAACTGGAAAAGCTGGCGGCCGTGCGTGGGTATCTTCAGGAGCAGTTCCCGGGCGCCTCGATTCGTGATTCGTACGAGGCTGGCAGAATGGCGCAGATATTTCGGATCGAAACCGATGGCGTCGGCGGGCTCCGTGATGCGGTCGTCTCGACCGAATTTCTCGAAGAATATCCGCCTGGCAAAATGGGAAAGGCTTTGACCGGCTTGCGGGTCGCGGAACATCTGCGCTCAGCGAAGGGCAAGGAGGTGCTGGTCACAAGTTGGGGTGTGGAAGAAAGGGAGTACTGAGTCATGAAAACAAGGCCGAACAGAAGAACCTGAGCCAGTTTTTTGGTTTCGGGTCAGTTGTCTGCAATAGGTTGGGTGAATTGGCCTATTGTGACCGGAGGACCGGGAAACGGCGACGGATCGGGCGGC
>CAYHQK010000082.1:3462-9066 GCA_964358535.1 uncultured Nitrospira sp.
GGAAACGGCGACGGATCGGGCGGCAACGGCGGGTCGGGCGTGGGAGTTGGTTCGGGCAATGATGAGCAAGGGGAATCCATGGTCAGCTTCCTTTGCCCGCTAGTATCCGCTGGTGCATGAATGCTTTCGGCTGGAACGAGGCCTGTCTTTGGATTCATCGTGAGGTGACCTCTTGAGTACAGATGGTGCTGACCTTCGGACTGCATGCGTCAATGCGCGTGATGATGACTGCCAGACTCACGCGATTCCCAACTTCGCAGTGGCTCAGTTTCCTCTATTGTGGGTCAAGCCGCTCATTCATTTCTGGACGCCTGGCTTCCCTTGAGGTCTCGCTCCACCAGGAGGATTGATGCCCTCACGTGGAGAAGGCGCCACGTCAGGATTCGTTGACATGCTCGGGTCGAGGTTGGGCGGTTTCACGGAGCCGCGGGGATCTGCGCGCCTCTCCGGCATATGTTGGATGCCAGGATCTATATGGGACGGGGGGATTGCCGGAACACCGGATTCTGACGGTCTCTCGGGATTGATGCCAGGAACTGGTCCGCCGCCGCTCTCAGGCACCTGGGCAGGCGGGAGTACATCGGCAGCGCCGGCGAATGCTGGAAGGAGGGTCAGGGTTGCAATGGCCACAAGTCGATGAACTTTCACGGGACACCTCCTGCTAGGACGTGAGAGGGAAACCCTCCCGCATCGATGTTTTGAGCACTACGAAGGCCTGGATCGCATAGTGGGTCAGTTTGGGACCACCGGGCTTGGATCTATGTGCAATTCTCCCATACCGCGCGGCAGCCGGCTCCTCACATCGTCGCCTGTTATGACCCAGCGTCCCCCGTGAGGACTCGAATTACTGATGCTTGTCTCCGCATCCCTTATGGGCACATGAACAGGCGTCGCCTGTTTTTGCCTCTCGGCAATTAGACGAACAAAACTCTTTTCCCGGTTCGGACGGACACGTACAGCGTGGGTGCGCGCATGATTTTTCTGCCATGGTGTGCTTCCTCCTTCCGTTCACGGTCATGAGACAGTAAATAGCTTGGCGAGCCGCTCTCCATTAAATATGGAGCATAATCTTTGATGATCATGTCTCAACCGAGGTGTCCGGTCTGCTCAATATTGCTCACTATCATTGTTAAACCTGGTCAAGATCGTATGAATGGGCTTGGTCAGAAAGGAGGGTAGCCACGCCACGCACCACACCCACGGTGGGGGCTGCTCAGAATTCGTAACCGGTTGGCTGGAGATTCAACCATCTCATTCTCGCTGATCCTCTGTGCTCGCTCGATGCGCGCAGTGGGGGGCAATCTCGACTGCTCCCTTTAGGAAATGTTTGGAGCAGGGGAGGAATTCCCCTTGACGCGCGCAGTGGGAGACCAAACAGGCCGTCCTCCGAAGAGAAAAACGAGCGAGCTGGAGGGGGAGCATTGCAGTGGTCGTTTAGCGATCGTGAAGCATTGCTCGTATCTCGTCGTTCGCAGGCGGCGATCTTCCTGGCTTGCGAAATACGCTTCACGCTTCACGAGATGCGTCTTTTATTCCTGCCATCTGCCATACGCCATTCGCAATCAGCTCTTGAGTCCCAGCCATCAGCTCTTTATCCCCTAGGTTGATCCGAGGGGCTCGGCTGTGGGTTGGGGACTTCTGGCACCGGCTGCGGCGTATGCGGAGGGTGCTGCGGAATGCAGCCGGATAGGAGCCCGGCAAGGACAACCAATGCCACAACGAGAGCTGGTACAGAACGCATCACACATTCTCCTGTGTTAACGCTTCACAACTCCCGCGGCAGCGCCACGTGCTGAAGCGCGGTCATGGGGCCGTGTTTTCGTAGGATGGCAAGCTGGGCCGCGTCCTTCACCAGCAAGGCTCCGGCGAAGCCCAGGGCATTGATCGAGATCCCCTCAAAATATTCTTCCGACCGGGGCACTAGCAACAGCCACTGCCTGGTTAGGAGCAGGTTGTAAGGAGCCGAGGCTGTCTCGACGGACAGGCCCACGGAGCGGAGCAGCGAGTGATAGGAGGAACGCAATGACGAGGCTCCATCGCTCCGTTGGCCGATCCATGCTGGATCCACCGGGGCATAGGCATGCAAGAAGGGCAAGCCTGGCACCATGCCGGTGGCGCCGTCCATCTTCACGGAGCGCAACAGCGGCTCGATCGGCAGTCTGTGCTCTGGCAAAGCGGACAACGGGATCAGTTGGAGATGTTTGTGGCTCTGGCTGGCCCCGGCTGCCGGTCCTGCGTTGTAGAAGCCCAGTCCGTCGATCTCGGCGAGGCAGGTCAGCAGGGCCGCGCAGTCCTCGAGCGTGAGCAGCGTCTCTTGAGGTTCGAACGAACGAGTGACGATCAAGAGATGGTGATCGACTACGTTGAACTTGTTCAGCAAGGCAACATGGGTCGGAGAGATCTCCGCCACGAAGAGGTCGGGGTCGTAGGGTAGAAAGGGGTTGGCGTTGGAGTTCGCGGCAGTGGTGAGGGCTTTCATGGCGAGGGCCGTGATGGCGCGCACCTGAAAGGCCACGCCGCTCTGCTCGATCACCTCCGGCTCCGTAGGGATAGAGAGAATCGCTCTACGCTCACGGGCATGGGCCGTTCGTTCGAGCAGGGCGGGCCAGAGGGTGCCGGGCTTGAGGAGGTGGTCGGGCTGATCCATATGAATAAAGAGTACGGGAAGTAGGGGCGGATAAAAAGAGGAAAGTTGGAGGGCTGGCTGGCCGGTCCCTGTGCTCGCGGAACGCGCGCCCTCCGAAGGGCCTCGTTCGACGCGCGCACGTTGGGACCGATCCAGGCCATCCAGGGAAAGGGGTAAAAGCCTCGGCGGATATCTCGCTACTTCGGTAATGTTCGCGCAGCCCGAAGGCATCCTTTGGCAGGTAGGGGGAGGGGATACAAGCGAGCTTGGAAGGGGAGAGGGGCGGCCTGGTCGTCTTCCTGCTCGCGCAACGCGCGGCCTCAGAAGGCCCTCGTTGGACGCGCGCAGTGGAAGATCAATCAGTCCCTATCCCTGAAGAGATAACGAGCGAGCTTGGAGGGATCATCTGTACCCTTGCTCGACGGGCGCAGTGAGGGAAGATTGGCCCTGTACGATGATTAACGGGCGCCGTGTACGAAGATCTGACGGCTGCGATAGATCGACAGCGCGCGCTGTTCCGACTCTTCTGCCTCGGCATTCCGTCCCATCTTCCGGTAGAGGTCGGCCAATAGAGACAACGCGACCGCCTCAGTCGCGGCATCGCGCAAGGTTTGCGAGAGAAAGAGCGCGCGCTTCCCCAATTCGATGCCTTCGGTCAGCCGCTCCTCCTCACCAGCTAATTGCGCAAGCCGGAGCCGCAGCATCGCTTCGGCCGGCATATTCCGTTCGGCTTCGGCCAGATGAAGACTCTCGTCGTAAAACAGGCGGGCAGCGTCAGCCTGATCCAACAGCCAGTGCGCGTTTCCCAGCGCCACGAGCGCCGCAAGTTGCTGACCGCGATCCTGGCGGGTGTGCGCGTCTTGCCGCGCCTGCTGCAGCAACGACAGGCCTGGCTCAGTCACGCCGTCACCGATATCTAGCAGGCCCAGTTGAATCAACGTTTCGTTCCATCCCTGTCGATCGTTGGCACGGTCGAACAGAGTGATCGCCTGGCTGAATGACATACGAGCGTTGTCGAGGCGTCCAAGCCTGGCCGAGATGCGCCCCATGACCAACAGAGCCCGCGCATGAGCGGTCCGGTCAGATGACCGGGCGAAAAGGGGAAGGGCTTCCCGGAGCGCCACGTCGGCCTCCTGGATCTTGCCTTGCCGTTCATACACCTGTGCGATCTTCACCAAGGCGGTCGCCACGCCACGGGGCTGCTGGTGCTCCCGGAACGTCGACAAGGCGAGCTGGTAGTAGGTCAGCGTTTCAGGAAAGTGGTGCTGGTGGTCGTGGATTTCACCGATCCGGAGCAATTCGTCCCCTGTGAGGGTTTTGGCCGTAGACACTCGCTCAACAGGCACAGAGTGGGGCAGAGACCAGGCAGGACTCTGGTGCGATAGTGGAACGAGAAGCAGGAGCCAGGCGGTAATCACGGTCTAGTCCTTTCGTGATGCGAAGGCCCCGCGAGATCCTGCGCCGTGCCGATGGTTCAGAGAAGCGTACATTCCGCGCAGGATTATTAAAAGCATGCGCTTGCGGGGGGAGGAGGTCAAGAGAGGAGAGGGGGCGGCCTGGTCGTCCTCCTGCTCGCGGAACAGAGAGGGGATGGAGGCTGATAATCTTCTGTGCTCGCGCAACGCGCGGCCTGAGAAGGCCCTCGTTGGACGCGCGCAGTGGAAGATCATTCAGCCCCCATCCCTGAAGAGATAACGAGCGAGCTTGGAGGGAGCATTTATATCGTTCGACGCGCGCAATTGAGGCTCAACCAGGCCGCCCCCTTAAATAGGTAAGCAGCGAGCTTGGTGGGATCATTCATATTTCGTTGGACACGCGCAGTGGGAGACCATCTAGCCCGCCCTCAAGGGAAAAGATAGGAGAGCGGTGGTCCCTAGATGCGCGCAGTAAGGGATAGATCCAGACCACCTTTGAGGGGAGGTACGGGCGAGCTTGGAAGGAGGGGATAGGGCGCAGCCAGACCATCCTTCTTGCTCGCAGAACGCGCACGATGAAACTGTGCTCGTCCGATGCGCGCAGTGAAGGACAGTCTGGCTGCTCCCTTGTAGGCAGACGATAAGCGTCGGGGCTATCCGTCTACAGATTCATGGAAGAGTAGGGGTGCCTGGTGATGCTTAGTGGTGGGCCGGCGTTGAAAAGTGCTACCCTCCAGCTTTCAGGTAGACCATTTCATTGCAGACACATTGGGCATTTGGCGGGGGCAATATGAATGATGACCAAACTACTGCTCTCTCACTGAAGGCGGCATACGCTTTCGGTATAGCGAAAGGCTTGCAGCGTGAGATAGACGAAATCCGTCAGATGGTAATTGAATGGGACTCATCTTACGATTCGTCTCTTCGTCGCGGATACATTGTGGAGCTGTTTGAAGTGAGCGGTGTATTCGACGAGTTCAAGGCAAAGCACTGGTCATATGGAAATACTCCTCGGGGAGAAACGCTGCGCCGACGCTATCTTAGGATCAAGAAGCAATATGAAGACTTCTTGGCTGGGCGAGGACCCGAAGCGGGGCCTGTATCTGAGAGCGAAGACGAGGAAGGCGATCAGCAATTTGCTGCAGAAGCCGATCTCCGTGACTTCTTGGCCAAGAACTTGTCCCGTGTTGAGCCAGGGCTACGTCTGTACCAGGCTGGCGAGCGATTCGGCGTTGAGTTTGCGGTTGAGGGCGGCTATATCGATATCCTTGCGGTAGATAAGAATGAGCGCTTTACGGTTATCGAGCTCAAGCTTGGGAGAGGGCGCAATAAAGCGGTGGGCCAGCTCCTTTACTATATGGGTTGGGTTGATAAGCACCTCGGCAAGGCCCCGTGTCGCGGCATCATAATCGCGAGGGAGATCCCCGACGATTTGGTCTTAACTGTGGAACGTGTGCCAGGTCTACAGCTATACCGCTACAAACTGAGCGTATCGGTTGAGCTCGTCTCACCAAATGCCTAACCTGTTTGTGAACACAGATAAGTGTGCGGGTTTTGCAATCC
>CAYHQK010000083.1:0-9005 GCA_964358535.1 uncultured Nitrospira sp.
TTGCCGCCGATCTTGACGCCGCCCACATCGATGATCGTGCCTTCACGCTTAAACTCCCGGCTAACCAGTTTCCAGGGCGCGAGAATCGGCAGCACGCTTTCCACGCCAGGCAAGGCCGTAAGCGGCTGGTTATGGAGGATCCGATCGTCGCCGATGACGGCGATGATCGTCCGCTCCTGGCCGGTCGAGAGTTGCGACTTCAATCCCAACTCGCGAAGCCGGTCGATAATGTGGTCGACTTCCCGTTCGCTGGCTTCTGGCTTTAATACAATGATCATGTTGCCCTCACCCTGCACTCAACGCGAATGGAGCACCCGCTTGAGCGCAGCCAAAAATTCCTTGTTCTCTTCTTCCAGGCCGACGGTCACGCGAACCATAGGCCCTTCGATGTGACGAACGATGAGACCCTCCCTCAACAGGGCCTCGAACACCATTCGGCCATCTCGTCCGATATCGACATACACGAAATTCGCTTCGCTCGGAATCGGCGCAAATCCGAGATCGGTCAAACCCCTGACCACCTGCTCCATCCCCGCTGCATTCACCGCCCGACTCCGCGCCACATGGTCGTCGTCCCCGAGGGCAGCGAGCGCGGCGCGTTGCGCCAGGCTGTTGGCGTTGAAGGGAGGACGGAGGCGGTTTAGAAAATTCACGATCTCCGTAGTCGCCACGCCATACCCGATGCGCAACCCCGCGAGGCCATAGATCTTCGAAAAGGTCCGCAGCACGATCACATTCCGCCCCTGCTTCACATAGGCCAGGGAATCAGGAAACTGTGGACTCCGGACATACTCGAAATAGGCTTCGTCAAAGACCACGATGACGTGAGCCGGCACACGCGCGAGCAACCGCTCCACCTCATCGGCCGATACCATCGTGCCGGTCGGATTGTTGGGGTTGCAGAGGAACAGCAGTCTCGTCCGGTCCGTGATGGCCTCTGCCATCGCCGGAAGATCGTGTTTCCACTGTTTTAAGGGGACGATGACCGGCTTCCCATGCGCAGCTGTCACTTCCATCTTATAGATGACGAAGGTCTGGTCCGCCATGACCGCTTCATCGCCCGGGGCCAAAAAGGTCCTGGCCAGCAGGCCCAGGATTTCATCCGATCCGTTCCCGAGGATCACCTGATCCGACGTCACCTTGCAGCGATCCGCCAGGGCTTCGCGCAGACGAAACGCGCCTCCGTCTGGATAGCGATGCAGAGTCTCATGGCCCTCGCGCAACGCGGCGAGCGCCTTCGGGGAAGGGCCCAAGGGATTCTCGTTGGACGCCAGCTTGATGACGCGCGCGAGACCCAGCTCCCGTTGAAGCTCCTCAATCGGCTTCCCGGGAACATAGGGACTCAGCGAGGCGATATCTGGATGGACCTTCAGTGCCATGGTGCTAATTATGCGCCGGGTACGATCCCAGCACTTTCATGAAGAGACAACGGCCGGTGATTTCTTCAACGGCTTTCTTGACCCGCTCTTCCTCGATATGGCCTTCGATATCGACGAAGAAAATATACTCCCAGGCTTTCCGCCTGGAGGGACGCGATTCAATCTTAGTCATGCTCAGGCCATGCGACGCGAAAGGCCGAAGCAGATCGTAAAGAGCGCCGACCTTGTCTTTCACCGACAACATCAAGGAGGTCTTATCTTTCCCTGTACGCTGAGGCGGCTTCTGAGACAGGATCAGAAAGCGGGTCATATTGTTCATATTGTCTTCAATGCGGGCCTTGATGACCTTCAACCCGTAGAGCTGGGCCGCCAACTCCGAGGCAATAGCAGCGAGCGAAGAATTCTCCAGGCACAGTTCCGCCGCGCGAGCCGTACTCGCCACTTCCGACACTGGCACATTCGGAAGGTTGGTCTCCAGCCAGTTTCGGCATTGGGCAATGGCCTGTGGATGCGAGTGAATTTTCTTCACCTCTTCCATCACGCCGGACTTCGACATCAAATGATGGGACACCTCCTGAAGAATTTCGCCATAGATCAAGAGATTGGAGTCGATGAACATATCGAGCGTATGGTTCACCACCCCTTCCGTCGTATTCTCAATCGGAACCACGCCGAAGTTGGCTCGCCCCCGCTCGACTTCGTTGAACACGTCCTTGATGCTGTTGACCGGAATATATTGGGCAGAGGACCCGAATTTCTGCATACAGGCCATGTGCGTAAACGTAGCCCTAGGCCCCAGATAGGCCACCTTCTGAGGGCCCTCAAGCGAGAGGGAGGCCGACATGATTTCACGATAAACTGGGCGAATCGCCTCGGAGGGAAAAGGCCCGGAATTCTGCTGGACGAGGCGCGCAATGATAGCCGCCTCACGTGCCGGGGTATGGAGGTTGGCGTCAGCGTCCTGCTGCTTCTTGAGCTTGCCGATCTCAATGACGCTTTTGGACCGCTCATTCAGCAGACGCAAAATCTCGTCATCGATACGATCGATTTCTTTCCGGTAATCGGAAAGGTCTCCGGACATAACTAACCCCCTCTTTCCAGCCCAGTGAGGCGGTCACCCGTCCGTCGGCTGGAAGTGGCGCAGGCCAAGTAGGAAATGATACAGGAACCATTCCCGACAATGCAAGGAGATCCTCGACCTTTCAGTAGTTTACGCAACAGTCCCGGCCCATTCGAATCTGCGGCCAGCAGGGGCGGGCGGGGCCAGGCAGATCAGGAAAAGAGGGGGGAATTGGGCCGCTTGAAGTGATCGAAGGCCAGCTTCGTAGCCTGGCGGCCACGGCCGGTTCGCTCGAGGAAACCGGCCTGAATCAAATAGGGCTCATGGACATCTTCGAGGGTACTCCTGTCTTCCTGGACTGCAGCAGCCAGGGATTCCACCCCGACCGGTCCTCCGGCAAACTTGTCGATAATGGTCAGCAAGATCTGACGATCCATCTCATCGAATCCCGCCGTATCGACACCCAGCCAGGCGAGCGCCTCCCGGGCGACGGTCTGGGTAATACGGCCTTCCGCCTTAACCTGGGCATAATCGCGCACCCGCTTGATCAGGCGATTAACGATGCGGGGAGTTCCCCGGGCACGACAGGCGATTTCCCTCGCTCCCTCGGAGTCGATCGGAATCCCGAGCACTCCCGCCGAGCGGGTCACAATGGTCTGGAGCTCTGACGGAGAATAAAACTCCAGCCGGTGAACAAGACCGAACCGGTCCCTGAGCGGAGAGGTTAAGGCGCCGGCCCTGGTCGTGGCCCCGACCAGGGTAAACCGCGGGAGATCCAGTTTCACCGTCCTGGCTGCAGGCCCCTGGCCAATGACGAGATCGAGCTGGTAATCCTCCATGGCAGGATAGAGCGCCTCTTCGACGGAGGCAGGGAGCCGGTGAATCTCGTCGATGAAGAGGACGTCGTGCTCTTGGAGATTCGTCAGGATGGCGGCCAAATCGCCCGCATGGGCCAAGACGAGGCCGGAGGTTGAGCGGAGCGACGCCCCCATCTCGCGAGCAATGATGTGGGCAATAGTCGTTTTTCCTAATCCTGGTGGGCCATAAAAGATCGTGTGATCGAGTGCTTCCTTCCGCTGCTTGGCCGCTTCGATGCAGATCCGGAGGGACTCCTTCATCCGCTCCTGGCCGACATATTCCTCCAGGGTCTGCGGACGCAGCACATTCTCGATGCTGCGCTCTTCATCGGTGATCTGCGTGCTGACAACTCGCTCGGCCATCGTGAAAGGACCTCTCCTGGTCTTATTTTTTCTCAGGCGTTGGCAAGTACTTGGGCGGAGGAGGCAAGGCCCCCTGCCCCGGCGTGGCAGTGCTCCCGCAATCAGGCGGACAAGTCTTACTGCCCTGGGTCGGATCAGGAAAGTTCAGCTCCATCTTCTCCAGCTGACATTGCGTGAGCCGCCCCCCATCCTGACTGCCACAGCGGGCCGGCACAAACGAGCTGCCGATTTCGCGGTAGCCCTCGGGGCAGAATCCGCAGACTGGCAATAGATTGGCCCCCAGGGGGACACATTGCACCAGGGTGGGATCGCCGTCCTTGCAAATTTCTTTGGACTCGGTCACGCCAGTAGTCGCATAGCCCTCGGGACAGGTGCCGCAGGTCTTGCGAATGCTTCTCGGCTCGCTCGCCTCTCCTGCGAAGCTGGGAAGGACCCCCAACCCCAAGAGGAACAGGACAAGTCCGATGGATAACGATCGCATCCTTACCCCCTTGCGAGCTCCTTCAGGGACTCACGAATCATATCTTTGAGCGGAATGGACTCAGGATTGGATTTTCTCACCTGCTTTAGTGCCTCTTTGGCATCTTGCGGGCGGTAGCCCAAGTTCACGAGCGCCGACAGAGCGTCGTCGAACGTTGCGTCCTGTCCCTGCCTGGGTGAATCGCTTGCTGGAACGAGGCCAGGCTGAAGCTTTCCGACTTTATCCTTGAGCTCTAACACGAGACGGCTGGCCGATTTGTTCCCGATCCCTGGAACCGTCGTCAGTTTTTCGACATTGTCAGACTGAATCGCCGAAACCAGGTCGGGCACAGGAAGAGCCGACAAGACACTGAGCGCCAATTTTGGCCCGACGCCGGACACGCTGGTCAGCAGCACGAAGGCGTCTTTTTCCTGCAAGGTCAGAAAACCGAAGAGCTGAATCGCATCTTCGCGGACATGGGTATGCACGCTCAGTGAGGTGCTGTCGCCAAGATTGGCTAGCCCATAGTAGGTGCTGAGGGGAATAAATACTTCGTAGCCGACCCCATGCACATCGAGGACCAGAGAGGTCGGCGACTTGAAGGCTAATCGGCCTGTCAGTGAGGCGATCATGCTGTATGGTGCGGCAAGGAATGGTGCGCGCAGAAAGCCGAGCGAAAGCGGAATGTCTTGCGTGCTCCGTTCATCCGGCAGCGGCCACCTTCTCCATTACCTCGTCGGAAATATCGAAATTCGCGTGCACCTTTTGCACATCGTCATGCTCGTCCAAAACTTCCATGAGCTTGAGCATCTGCTCGGCGGCCTTCTCCTCGAGCTTGATCGTGTTCTGCGGGACAAAGGTAACTTCCGCCAACACCGTCTCGATCTTCGCATCGACGAGAGCCTTCTTCACAGCTTCAAAATGGTGAGGGTCCGTGAGAACTTCAAAACTCGCCTCCCCCACCTTCACGTCCTCCGCTCCTGCGTCGAGCGCGAGGGACAGCAACGTATCTTCGTCGACTTTGCCCTTCTCGATCGTGAACAATCCCTTTTTATGGAACTGCCAGGAAACGGCGCCGGCTTCCGCCATGTTGCCATGATTCTTCGTGAGGAGGTTGCGCAGCTCGGCGACGGTGCGATTACGGTTATCGCTCGTGATTTCCAGCAAGATGCCGGTCCCGCCTGGACCATAGGCTTCCAGGTGGAACTCTTCGTACATCACGCCGGGCAACTCACCCGTGCCTCGCTGAATAGCTTTTTTCAGCGTATCGCCGGGCATGTTGGCTTCTTTGGCCTTCAAGATCGCTAGCCGGAGCCGCGGGTTGCCATCCGGATCCGCGCCGGTACGAGCCGCGATCGTAACCTCGCGGATAATTCGCGTGAAAATCTTCCCGCGCTTAACGTCCATGGCACCCTTGTGCCGTTTAACCGTCGCCCAATGGCTATGTCCACCCATATTCACTCCCTACAGCCGGACTCAGAAGGGCCGACCGCACAAGAAGGTGAAGTCGATCGATAAGAGCTGGTACTCGTAGCACAGGGTTTGGAAAAGTGTCAATTATGCGAGGGGAGAAACCGCGCGACGGGAACGACTACTCTGAATACACAAGCAACTGGATTCCGATAAGCAGGATCAAGCCGGGCCAGAACAGTTCTCGCTTGGAGTACCGCGCCTGGGCTGGAGCCCTGAGCCAATCCGATAACAATTTGGACAAGCCGGCCGTCACCGCCATGGCGCCCATCAGCGCATGACCCATGGCGATTTTGTGGGCTGAGGGATGGAGGCCGTGCGAATGGCCGAACAACATCAGGCCTCCGATGATGGCAAACAGGGGCAACGGAGCAGCCCAGGCCGCATGACCGATCTGCCTCACTCGGCGGAGCAGCTCAATCGCGCCAACGGTCAATGACAAGAGCGCGTAACTCTTATGCTGAAAGATCTCCGAGTCACTGCCAAAGAACGTCTGAGCGAAACTGAGCGAGCCGATCGGCCAGGCATCATGGTCGCTCCAGACAAGAAGAAAGAAGCCCGCCGTGAGCAGGGCGCCCGGCAAAATAAACCTGGTCCAAGCCCAGAACGGTATCGCCAGCGCCTGACGCAGCTCGCTGAGGCCGATGATGAGGACCAGCATGCCGGTGAGGTGATGATTAAACTCGGAATAGGCGGTGCCTGCGACTGACCCTTCCCACCCCTCGTGGCCAGCCACACCAGAATGTACGTGGCCAGTGGCGACGGCTTCCTGCACTACAGCATAACCCTGCGCATCATGCTGCGCCCAGAGCGGCAAAGCCGACATGAATAGACAGACCAGCATGACGAATCCCAGTGCGCGACCTCTGTGCGGTCTCCGCAGGATGCCACCATCACGACTGCTGTCCATATCTAAAGGAAGGGCCCATCCGGCTGACCGGATGAGCCCTCGTACCGTTACGCTCATATATTCGCGTATCTGCCTACATGAACTTCATAAACTTATCTTTGACGTCATCCATCACTTGCGCCGTAATGGTGGCCAGTCCGCGCTCCTTCGCTACCCGCTCGACCTCTTTGCGGGCCATGGGACGGATGAAGTCCGGAATATTCTCAAGCCGCTTCTCCGCATCAGGCGTCCAGGTCATCCCGTTGCTCGACTCGCTCTTGGAGTCGTCCATCACTTGCAACGTGATCGTCTGGTATCCCTGCTTGCGCGCGAACGCTTCCACGCTGCTCTGCACCATCGGCTTCACGAACGAGGGCAAGCGATCGAGCTTCTCCTTCGCATCGGCTGACCAGGTGAACTCCGAGGTGACCGCGCCACCGGTGGCTGGCTTACCGCCCGAGGTGAGCCCCATTTCCGCCACCATCGCGGAGAAGGGACAACCGCCGCTGGGCTTCTCGCCCGGCTTGCCCGTCGGTGCGGCTGTGGCAGCGGCGGCTGCCGGCTGACCACCCTGAATCTTCTCGTTCAAATAGGCCGCCATCTGGCCAGAGCCTGCGGTGGCCTCGTCTTTCAACGTGCCCCTGGTCATCTCGAACGGCTCGGCCGCAACAGTACGCCCGCCCAACTGCACCCCGAGAGAGCTGACCATCTGGGTTTCGCCAGGATTGGTCACCATGGAAAACTTGGCGCTGCAAGACGGACAGCCGAAGAACACGCCGAGCGTGCCCTCACCAGGCTTCTCCACCTTCTCAAAGTTCATGTAGGTTTCACAGTTGAGGCACACGAATTTCATGGCGTCTCCTCTTAGGTGCGTAACAACTACAGTTTATCGGCCAGCACCTTTTTATAATCCAGCAAGGTCCTGATGCGCCCGGCGATTTCCTGGTACCGTTGAATCGTCGGGTAGGTTTCGTCCAGCAACGGCTCTCCCTTGTCGAAGGTGCGAGCGATTTTCCGGTCGAAAGGCACTCGTCCAAGCAACGGCAGGTCCAGCGCCTCGCACATCGCCTCGGTATTGCCCTCGAACAACTCGTTCACTTCGCCGCAAGAAGGGCAACGATACTCGCTCATGTTCTCGACCATGCCCAGGACTTTGATGCCCATATCACGAGCATAGGTTACCGACTTCTGCACCACGTCCGAGGCCACTTCCGACGGCGTCGTCACGACAATCGCTCCCGCCAAGTCCGGGATATACCCGGCGATAACCGGCGGCTTATCTGCCGCGGCCCCGGGAGGCAGATCGACCAACAGATAATCGAGCTCGCCCCAGACAACATCCGCCAGGAATTCGCGGATCACATTCATTTCCATCAGCCCCAACCAGACCGGGCTGACATCCATCGGCCCCTTCCAGCGAACCGGCGACGCGTCGTCCAAAAAGAAGTCCATCGACGCGACCTTCACACCAAGCGGCCCGACCGGGGGAATCGCGCCCTCAGGTCTCATAGTCAACGACTGGCCATGCATGCCCAGCATGCGGGGCACGCAGGGTCCGTTCAAATCCACGTCTAACAGTCCGACCTTCGCGCCCTGCCTCGCAAACGCCAACGCCAGGTTCACGGTGGTCATACTCTTGCCGACGCCACCCTTGCCGCTCATGACCACCAGCTTATGCTTGATCCCGGCCATACGGGCCTGCACCTGCCGCATTTGCTCAGTGATCTGCTGGACGACTTTCGCGTCGTCTGAATATTTCAGTTTGCCAAGAATGGCCTTGAGATCTTTCTCGACCGCCATGACTCATACCCCTCGTTAACTGTGCAAATACAGAGCGATGGAACGGTACCACAGGGGTTTCTGGAGAGTCAAACAAGTGAGGCCCGGTCGAAAATCAGACGAAAGAGTGCCGGGAAGTCATAACCATGGCCCCTCCGCCGACTTTACGAAAAACGAGCAGGATGCTCAAAAAGTCCGTCAGCGAGGCCGCAGCCGATGAAAGCACCGGAGGCGTAGCCCCTGGCTACGTTGAGGATGCGTTCGAGGCGAGAACGAAGCTGGCGGCCTTTTTCAGCATCCTGCTAGATGGAGTACTGAAAGGTCGGCTTAGCCCCGATCGCCTGGGCCAAGACTCCACGGCGCTTCAGCTCCTCAAGAATCCGATGAGTCGCCTCATCAAAGTCTGTCGGGCCCGACAACACTATATCCGTATTGGGCGGGGCTTCTTCCGGAACCTTGCTCATATGCACGGCAATGACCGGGACCGGATGGACAAGCGTCCGGATCGCCTGGGCCGCCTCAACATAGGCCATGCCGAAGGGATTCGTCGTCGACACCACGATCAACCCCGTATCGACGAGCAGTCTCGCCACCTCGCCATAGCGACGAGCCATCTCTGCCGCCTGACCTCGCTCTCCCTCGGAGAGGTCCGCATCAAGCCCACGGCGGAGGTTCCCTCCGTCGAGTAAGTAAGCATGCCGTCCGTCCGCCACAAGCCTGGCTTCGATTTTCTTGGCAAGGAAGGACT
>CAYHQK010000084.1:0-9002 GCA_964358535.1 uncultured Nitrospira sp.
CGATGGTGGCGAACTTGCTCACGATGGTGATCATCGGCGGCTATGCCACCTTCGTCAGCAAATTGGATCTCGAAGGCCATCCGGACCGGCCCGATTGGCTGACCCACATCGACCCAGGCACCATCAAGATCAAACTCGCCGCCTCACTGATCGGCATCTCCAGCATCCATCTGCTGAAATCTTTCGTCAACATCGCGAACGAAGATCTCGAACAGATCAAGTGGAAGATCTTCATCCACCTGACCTTCATCGGCTCCGCCATCCTCCTCGCCTGGACCGACAAGATCATGCAGAAAGACCGCAAGCACTGACGGGGAACGTCTCTCGTCGTTCGTCGATCGTATCTCGCACCAGACAAGCACCAGCCGCGAACTAGGGATCTACTGCCATGCGGCTGTGCACTGGCCCCCGGCGTCCTGCCACTGAGGCACCCAGGCCAGCGCGACGAGCTTCACGGCGATATTGCTCTTGGTGGGCTTGAGGGAGACGGTCTCTAGCTTTTCGGTGAGTGGATCGATCGATGCGATTAGTGCGTCTGCCTCCGCCTTGAATTGCGCTTCAAGGTCGGAAAGCTGCTGCTGCAACGCTTCTCTGTTCTCCTCAGCTTGCCCCACATCCTGCGATTCCTTGATCGCCCGCCCTGCTCCGCGAATCGCCGTCGTCGCCTTGCCAATAGTGGTCGCGCTAATCGTCTTCCGTCCCATGACGGCGCCCAAAATCGTCGCGCCAACCGAAATCGCTGCCTGAAACTGGCTGGTGCGAGACTCAATCTGCTGCCGTTCGACCATCTGCTGAGCCCGGCGGATACGGTCTTGGAGCGAAGTCATCTTCGGCATGTACTTCTGCCTCAAACTTTCTAATTGCGCGTCTCGTTGCTCCCGCCCTGACTGCTGGAGCCTGACACGGAAATCCCGCTCCGACTCGCCAGGCCTGGAGATCTCTTTCGTCCCGGGACTTCTCAAGAGATCGACTTTCTCGTTCCGAAAAAGCCAACCGGAGAAATCTTTCCCCCAGGCCTCATAGCTCTTGGCCTTCCCTGCAGCGACGGGAAGACTCGCAAACTGCGCGCCCTCTGCCGGCGCTTGCTCCAGATCCGGCAGAGCCAACGCTGCCTCTGCCGCATGGTCCCAATCCACCGGCACGGCTCCCTCTGCGATCAGCGCCAGCACTGTGACGTCCTGCGTCACATCCACACCGGCTTTGCTGTCGGAGAACCGGACTTGCGCCCCTCCCAGCAACATCGGCTGATAGACCAATCGACTGCCGCTCGGCTGCACGCCGCGAATAGGAACGAATTGTTGCGGCACATCGGGAGGGAGCAGAGGGCGTGAGACGTGAGACGTGAAAGGTGAAACGTGGGCCATGTCAGCTGAAAATTCCGGCTGCGCGCTCACTACCTTACCTTTCACGTCTAACGTTTCACGTTTCACGGGATCCATGAGTGCCTTGATCTGCGTCCTCGTCAAGGGCCCACGCAGATAGGACAGAGTCCACCGTGACTGAAAGACCTCCGGCGCATCTTCATGCACATTGTTCAAGAGAAATACCCGGCTTCCCAGTCCGGCAAGAAGCTGTTCCATCTGTTGCTTGTCGAATTTTTTGCCGGAGCTGGCGGCAGCGCCTTCAAGTCCTTCAAGCACCCGCGCCTTATCTCGCTCTGTCTGAAGTCGTCCGATGAACCAGGTGCCGGTATTGGCCAGCCCCTTATAATCCAAATCGACGGGGTTCTGGGTAGCCAGAACAACTCCCAGACCATAGGCCCGCGCCTGCTTGAGGAGGGTCATCAACGGCGCTTTCGACGGAGGATTCGCCACGGGAGGAAAATAGCCGAAGATCTCATCCATGTAGAGGATGGCGCGCAAGCTGGTCGTCCCGGATTGTCCCCTGATCCACCCGAGGGTCTGGCTCAAAAGGAGGGTCACGAAGAACATCCGCTCCGCATCGCTCAAGTGCGCGATGGAAAAAATGGCGATCCTCGGTTTGCCTGCCGGACTATGCAGCATCTGCCCGACATCCAGCGCTTCTCCTTCGAGCCATGCGGAAAAACCCGGCGCAGCGAGTAGATTATTGAGCTGCATCGCCAAGGCGAATCGCTCCTTCGAGGGATAGAACGAATCGAGGTCGAGCACTCCGACTTTCGACAGGGGCGGTGTTTGGATCTGCTGGATGAGAGAGGCCAGATCGAGATCCTGCCCCTTCCGCCAGGCCTGGTCCAGGATCGTCGAGAGCAGGATATGTTCGCGGCTCTTGATCGGGTCAGCCTCCACTCCGATCAAGCCGAGCAAACTGGTCGTCGTGGTGCTCACCCGCTCGCGCAGCAATTCGACATCGTCAAGAATTTCCTGAGCAGGCGCGGCAAACGACTTCAAGATGGAAACCGGCAACCCCGCATTGCTGCCAGGCGTGTAGACGACGAACTCGGCCGCATCTTTAAGCTTCTGAATCCGCTCGCCGCTTTGGCCCCACTCGCTCAAGCCTTGCTTCCACAGCTCAGCCTGTTGCGTCGCAAAGTCGCCGGGGGAGAGACCCTTCTTGCGCGCATCGTCTTCATTGATCCAGGGCGCGAAATCTTCGCCACGGAGCTGCGGAAACGTCAGCATCAAGTTTGCCAGATCCCCCTTGGGATCGATTACGATAGCGGGAATGCCATCGATCGCCGCTTCTTCGAGGAGCCCGAGACAGAGACCGGTCTTGCCGCTACCGGTCATCCCGACACAGACCGCATGGGTAACCAGATCCTTCGAGTCATAGAGCAGCCAGCCTGGCTTCGGCTGTTTGGCCACCATGTCGTAAGGCCGCCCCAGATAGAACACTCCGAGTTTCTCAAAGTCTTGCACTGTGCCACGCTCCTTTCCGTCGCTTCGCCGGACCTCGCAACCCGACACGCGCCGCCATTCTAGTAAGGGGGCCTGTGGACTGCAAGATCAGGAGCCGGCCGGCGGCGAACCTAAAAAATACGTTGCCCTCTCCATACGATTCAGTGCAGGATGCACTGCCCATGCGTCCCTTGGTACTGACCGCTCTACATCTCGCACTGCCCATCGCCACGCTACTCGTCTGGACTCAGCCCTGCTGGGCTGAAGCCACTGCACAAAGCACCCACTGGGGGGCCCTCGCCTTTCCCGATCATGATCGTACTCTGGCACTGGGTTTCACCACCGACCGTTTCACAGAATTTGACGGGGCCGGCAAGCGCTACAACGACATGCGGCAAACCGATGGTTTTAACTTTTGGTCGCTGAGCTGGACGGAACGCCTGGAGCGATTCAAAGGCTGGAATACCAATCTCACGGTCGGGGCCGGTCCCACGGATGATAGGGTTAGCCGGTATCTCCAGAACGATGCCGTGCATAAGCTTCGGGGGCAGACCCCGGTTCCGGTCGGCGCGACACGCGATGCAACGGACTTCATGGCCAGCGGGACCCTGACGAAGTGGACGGGGCTCGGGGGGAGTGACGATGTGTTCTTCTACGGCGTCGGCGGAGCGGCAGGGTCCCTCTACTACGAGCCCTATGCCCAGATGGGCTTTAGACGGCTATCTCTGCTGGAGTTCGTTCCCGTGGTGTCCGACTACGTACGATTCTCCGCGTTGGGCCGTTATGGCCGCCCCTTCAGCGGAGCCGCGTTTCACGAAGTCGCCAACTACTCATACCTCGGACAGGCTTCCGTCGGAATCGGCAACTACCGTCGAACAGACTGCGACACCCCGTGGGAAATCGAGCTCGGCCTGACCGTGGATTCCGGTTTGTTTGTAGACCATCGGGGGAATTCTTTGGAAGAGCGATTCGCGACGGTGGCACTCCACGTTTCAGCCGTGACAATTGAAACGTGGAATGATCTTATCAACCAGAAGGACTACGGCCCAACCTTCGGCGCGCGCATGACCCTGGACCTGCTCTATCTCTATGATCGGTTCGTCAGCTCCCATTAGCGCAGGATGCTGAAAAAGTCCGCCAGCGTCGTTCTCGCATCGTTCAGACCCTCCACGTACCCCAGAGGGTACGCGTCGGCCCTTCACTCGCTGCGGCCTTGCTGGACGAACTTTTTGAGCATCCCGCAAGAAAGTTTCCCTGTTGCACCACGCGCGGCAACACCAAAATTCTTGTGCATCACAACGTTTTCCCGCGCTCTACTCACGACCCTCACCACTCTTTAAAGATCACGAACACGCCACCGGCCATCAGAGCAAAGCCTGCCAGATAGTTCCATTTCAGCGGCTCTTTCAAATACCACACCGAGAAGGCACAGAAGACGACGAGGGTAATGACCTCTTGAATGGTCTTCAACTGAGCGGCATTGAATTCGTAGTGCCCGATGCGGTTGGCCGGCACTTGAAAACAATATTCAAAGAAGGCGATGCCCCAGCTCGCCAGAATCACGATCCACAAAGGCGAATCTTTATATTTCAGATGCCCATACCAGGCGAAGGTCATGAAGATGTTGGAAACGGTGAGCAGTAGGATGGTGTGCATGGGCTCATCTCCAGGAAGAGATTACAGCAACTTAGTTCCACGTTTTGGTATTCGCTCACTCGGCTCCACTTTTTCATTGAGCTTCTTCAGTACAGCTATCGATATAGAGTGTTGATTGTTCTTGGGGTGTTTACGGCCCACGATAAGTTCTTTCGCTATGGCGCCTGGCCCGTTGAAAATTTCGGTAAATGTGCCATCCTGGTGAATCTGGATGCCAAGATAATATTCAGGTATGTGATCAACGGGAAACGTTAGAGATCTCTTCATTGTCGCTTTGATTTGAACGTGTCTTCCGTCAGAAGTTATCCCGTCGTGATGCTTCTCCTGTTCATCGAAGAGCTTTACATCGTGAGCGTCCTCTGCCAAAATTTCTCCGAGATCACCAACTAAGCGACCATCGAGTGTAAATTTTCTATTGGGGTATGTTTTGTGAAGCCGGTCCACAATTCGAAGCATTGAGCTGATGGCGTCAGGAATTGTGATTGTCATTCTGTACCAGGCAGCTAACTGTTGAGCGTTTAGCTTAAACAATTCAGCTGATGGCTATTGGTGCCGTCAGCCGCTTTCACCCTCTCCCTCTTCGCTGGGGTGGAAGGGATGGATATGGAGGGAGGTCGCCATAGCGGGCGCGGGGAGATAATAGCCGAGAAAGTGCCGCTGTGCGACGGCATGCGACCCTCGGTCGCATTTGCAAGAAGCACGCGGCCAACAGTACGGAACCAGAAGCCGTCTCTATCCAACGCATTATGGCGACTCCCGGAATATTCGCCCTTCCTACACCCCCGCCTCCTTCAGCACCTGCCCCGTATACGACCGCTTCGATTTTGCGATTTCCTTGGGAGGTCCTTCGGCCACGATCTCACCGCCTCGATCGCCGCCCTCGGGGCCGAGATCGATGATCCAATCCGCGTTTTTGATCACATCGAGGTTGTGTTCGATCACCAGCACGGTATTCCCCGCCTCGACCAGGCGATCCAACACATCCAGCAGCCGCTGCACATCGGCGAAATGCAGCCCGGTCGTCGGTTCATCCAAAATGTACATGGTCCGTCCGGTCGGGCGCTTCGACAATTCGCGCGACAGCTTGACCCGTTGCGCCTCGCCACCGGACAGGGTCGTAGCGGACTGGCCAAGCTTCACATAGTGCAACCCAACGTCGTTCAGCGTGTCAAGCTTCCGCTTAATGAAAGGAATATGTTCGAAAAACTGCAGAGCCTCGGCCACCGTCATATTCAGCACGTCGGCGATGCTCTTCCCCTTATGATGAATCTCCATCGTCTCACGGTTATACCGTTGGCCCTTGCAGACCTCGCAGGTCACATAGACGTCCGGCAGAAAATGCATCTCGATCTTGATCAACCCGTCGCCCTGGCAGGCCTCGCAGCGGCCGCCCTTTACATTGAAGCTATAGCGGCCCGGCTTGTAACCCCTGACGCGGGACTCAGGCAGATTGGAATAAAGGTCGCGGATGAACCCGAACAGGCCTGTGTAGGTCGCAGGATTCGAGCGAGGAGTCCGGCCAATCGGGGACTGGTCGATGTCGATCACTTTATCCAGCGCCTCGACCCCCAGCAACTCCTTGCAGCCGTCGATCTTCGGTTTCTTGTGGTAGAGCAACTGAGAGAGGGAATGGAACAATACTTCTAGGACCAACGTGCTCTTGCCGGACCCGGACACGCCGGTCACGCAGGTGAGGAGACCGAGCGGAATCTTGGTAGTCATCCCTTTGAGATTATGTTTCTTGGCCCCCACGATGGACAACAGCCCCTTGGCCTTCCGTTGGCGTCGAGGCAGGCTGACCATTTGCGTGCCGCGAAGATAGCGGCCCGTCAACGAATCGGGATTCTTCATGACTTCTTTGGGCGTACCTTGCGCAATGACCCGTCCGCCCAGCGTTCCGGCGCCAGGCCCCATATCCAGCAGATGGTCCGCAGCCATCATGGTTTCTGCATCGTGCTCGACCACCACCACCGTATTGCCCAGATCACGCAGGCGAAGCAGGGTCTGGAGCAAACGACGATTATCCCGCTGGTGAAGACCAATCGAAGGCTCGTCGAGGATATAGAGGACACCGACAAGGCCTGACCCGATTTGCGTGGCGAGCCTGATCCGTTGACCCTCTCCACCGGATAACGTCGCGGCAGCCCGATCCAAAGTCAGGTAATCCAACCCGACATTGACGAGAAACCCGAGCCGCTCGCGAATCTCTTTCAAGATGCGATGGGCAATCACCAATTCACGCTCGCTGAATTTCAACGACCCAAAAAAATCGGCAGCCGCTCGCACGGAGAGATGCGTGACCTCGGCAATCGATTGTTTGTTCACCTTGACGGACAGACTTTCAGGCCGCAACCTCGCGCCCTTGCAGACCCCGCAGAGCTCCAGCAACGTGAGGTCTTCATCCTCCGGGCAACCAGGCGCCATGGCGTAGCCAATGCCGTCGCAAGCAGGACAGGCTCCATGAGGGCTATTGAACGAAAAGACGCGCGGCGTGATTTCCGGATAACTGACGCCGCAGCCAATGCAGGCAAGTTTCTCGCTATAGAGAGAGACCTTCCCGTTTTCCATCAGCACGCCGACCAGACCGCCGGCAAGCTTCAAGCAGGTCTCCACCGAATCGGCCAACCGTCTCGTCAGAGCCTCGCCTGGCTTCATCACCAACCGATCCACCACGATTTCGATCGTGTGTTTCTTCTGCTTATCGAGCGTGATGTCTTCATCCAAATCGATCAACTGCCCATCGACCCTGGCCCTGACGTAGCCGGCCCGGCGCATGTCGAGAAGCTCCTTGCGATACTCGCCCTTCCTGCCGCGGACGATCGGAGCCAAGAGCTGAAACTTGCTCCCCTCCGGCAACAGGCCAATGGCATCGACCATCTGTTGCACTGTCTGCGCCGTGATTTCCTCGCCACACTGAAAGCAGGAGGGGCGCCCGACCCTGGCAAAGAGGAGACGGAGATAATCGTAAATTTCCGTCACGGTGCCGACCGTGGAACGAGGATTGTGGCTGGTGCTCTTTTGCTCGATGGAAATGGCGGGCGAAAGCCCTTCAATCGAATCGACGTCTGGCTTGCCCATCTGCTCAAGGAACTGGCGGGCATAGGCCGAGAGAGACTCGACATACCGCCGTTGCCCCTCGGCATAGATGGTGTCAAAGGCCAGCGACGACTTGCCAGACCCGCTCAGTCCCGTGATCACGACGAGCTGGTCGCGCGGGATCGTCACGTCGATATTCTTGAGGTTGTGCTCGCGCGCGCCTTTGATGATGATTGAGTTATGCATAAGGGACGGGATTATAACATGCAGACCGGCTCGCCTTGACAAACTTGGAAGGCCGATGCTACCACCCTCTCATGGTCCAGACTCATACACCACCCGTTCAGAAGGGGACGGACGCCCCGGCGGCCCCGCTCGCCGTCTCGACCTGGTCTGGCCAGGCCCGGGAACAGGCAGTCCAGCGGATGTTCACCGCGATCGCCCGCGTCTACGATCTCAACAACACGCTCCTGAGTTTCGGGCTGCACCACCGCTGGAAAAAAATTACCGCCTCCTATGTCCCCGTCACGACGGGAGGCAGGGCCCTCGACGTGGGAGCCGGCACAGCAGACCTCGCCCTCCTGATCGAACCTCGCATGGGGACCAATGGTCGAGTCATTGCCTCGGACCTGAACCATGCCATGCTGGTCGAGGGACTGAAGAAAATCACAAACAAGGGCCTGGGACAGAGAATTACCTGTCTCGAGGCCAATGCCGAACATCTGGGATTTCCCGATGCGACCTTCCATGCCGTGACGACGGGGTTTTGCATGAGAAACGTCGGCAATCTCAAGCAGGCGGTCACGGAAATTCACCGGATCTTGCAACCAGGCGGGCGATTTGTCTGTCTGGAGTTTTCCCGTCCGGTCTTCGGATGGCTGCGGGCCTTGTACGATTGGTATTCGTTCCGCCTGCTTCCCTGGATTGGGACAAAGGTGGCGCATGACACAACCGGTGTCTACGAATACCTCCCTGCCTCCATCAGGAACTTCCCGGACCAGGAACGGCTGAAGCAGATACTTCTCGATGCCGGCTTCAGCCAGGTCACCTATCGCAACCTGACCGGCGGGATCGTGGCGATTCATATAGCAACGAAATGATAGTCTGAAAGTCCATCAAGGCAGCAAGTCATCAAGTCCGAAGACTTTCGACGTTATAGACATTCCGACGTGTAGACGATGATGAACTCAATCCTTTACATCTTCCTCCCTTGTAAGAAGGTCTACCCCATTGGGGTGACCTATCTGGCTGATTTCATCCATCGACGCAAGCCGGAGGTGCGGCAGCGCATCCTCGATCTGTCCCTCTTTCCCGAAAACCAACGAAGCGCCGCGGTCCGCGATGCGGCGACCGAGTTTAAGCCGGACCTCGTCTGTTTCTCCTGGCGCGATATTCAGATCTTCTCCCCGCATGAGGGAGATTCCTCGCTGGAACATGCCTTCAACTTCTACTTTGCGAGCAACCCCCTCAAGCGGATCACCGCCTCCTTTGCGG
>CAYHQK010000085.1:0-4690 GCA_964358535.1 uncultured Nitrospira sp.
GAGGTCGCCGATGGTCTTGTCATTGTTGGCCGAAATCGTGCCCACCTGGGAGATCTCGGTCTTGTTCTGGCAGGGCTTGCTCAGCTTCTTGAGCTCGTTGATGACGACTTCGACGGCCTTGTTGATCCCGCGTTGGATTTCCATCGGGTTCGCGCCGGCGGTGATGTTCTTCACGCCTTCACGATAGATCGCCTGGGCCAACACGGTCGCGGTCGTGGTGCCATCGCCTGCCGTATCGCTGGTCTTGCTGGCGACTTCACGCACGAGCTGGGCGCCCATGTTCTCGTAGGGGTTCTTGAGTTCGATCTCTTTGGCGACAGTCACGCCGTCTTTGGTGATCGTCGGGGCGCCGAACTTCTTGTCGAGAATCGCGTTGCGGCCCTTGGGTCCGAGTGTTGCCTTGACGGCGTCGGCGAGCTGATTCACCCCTCTGAGGATGGATGCGCGCGCGGCGTCACCGTACATAAGTTGCTTTGCCATTATGGTATGCCTCCCTTAAAAAGTATCGTCGTCGTGAATAGTGGTGCTTAGCTGTTGAAGACGCCGAGGATGTCTTCTTCCTTGAGGATCAAACATTCCTCGTCTTCGATCCGGAGCTTGCTGCCTGAGTACTTGTCGAAGAGGACCTGGTCGCCGACCTTCACGCTCTCGACCTTCTTGCCGATGCCCTGGACGATGCCACGTTGTGGCTTCTCTTTGGCGCTATCCGGCACGTAGATTCCGCCGGAGGTGCGGTCCAATTCCTCGGTGTAGGTGACGAATACCCGGTCACCCAGAGGCGAGAACCCCTTGGTTAAGTCCTTCTTCTCTTTGGTTGCAGTGCTCATAACGATACCCTCCTCCTAAAGTTAACCCAGTGAAAATAAACGAGATAGAACAGGTTCGAACTCGATGGCGTAACCGTGATACTCCCGAACGAGCAGAAACTCTGGTCCGCTGGCACGGGGGTAAAGATAGCCTCGGGTTCGTCCAAGTCAAGGGGGAGACATGAGGAAATTCTTCCGCGCCCTCAAGAACAGGGACAGCGGAAGCATAACCTATTAAGAATTGGATATTCTAGACCTTCTTTCGGTGGGGGTAGGCGAGGTCAGATCCGTAAGCGGTCGAAGTCCTTGATATCTTTCTTAATATAGTCGCGTAGTCGCTTGATAATGCGAGCTTCCAGCTGCCTGGTTCGTTCTTTCGTAATGTGGTACTTGGCGCCGAGATCCTCCAGGGTGAGGGGGCTTTCTGAGAGAATCCGGTTTCGCAGGATGTCCTCGTCCCGTTCGTCGAGCGTTTTGGCGAATTCTGCGAGCTTGGCACGGAAGAGGGTCTGTAATTGGGTCTGCGCCAGCTGCTCGTCCGCCGGTACTTGTTGCGAAGGCAGCACATCCAGCAGGCTGCCTTCCTGGTCTTCGCCGAGAGGTTGGTCCAGCGAGAGTTCCCAGTTGCCCAGCCTCTGCCCCATCTCGATGACGTCCCGCTCCCGCACATTCAAACGGTCCGCCAGGAGCTTCGTATCCGGGGCGAAGCCTTCCCGTTCCAGCTTCGCCTTTTCTTTTTTGAGATTGTAGAACAGCTTCCGTTGATCCTGCGTCGTCCCGATTTTGACCAGCCGGTAGGTATTCAGCAGATAGCGCAGGATATAGGCGCGCGACCACCAGGCGGCATAGGCGTAAAAACGCACGTTTTTCGAGGGGTCGAATTTCTTGATGGCATGCATCAACCCGACGTTACCCTCTTGAATGAGGTCCATATGGTCGGCGCCGGTATGGAGGTACTCGGAGGCAATCGCCAGGGAGACGCGCAGGTTGGCCATGATGAGCTTCACGGCGGCATCGCGGTCTCCGTTGGTTCGATATTCATGGAACAGGCGGAGTTCTTCTTCTTTGGAGAGGTAGGGGTAGCGGCGGACTTCAGCCAGGTATTGCTGGAGTGCCGTGACCGGCGCCACAGCCGTGATATCGGAGGCCAGTTGGCCGTCTGGCGCTGCGCCGTGAGGCTGTTCAGGGGGTGGATTGATTTCGGCGATCTCATCCTCGGACGGTTCCAGGACCTCCGGTTCGATCGGTTCTTCGTCGAGATCCTTCTTGCTCGGACTCATAACAGCGAGAATAACATAAGAGACTTTGGCCTGGCGCTGAAAAAGTCCGCTTGTTTCGTTCCCTTGCGCGGATGAAAGCCGGTCTCATATAGTGATCAGCTCTTTGGCTGGGAGATGGACGATTGTGATGACAGAGATGTTTCTCGCGCTGACCCGTGGCCATTGGCCGAGCGTGATCGGCGCCTGGCTGCACCTCGCGGTCAGTTTTATGGTGTGGCTGCTGATGGGGGCCTTGAGCCTGACCTTCGCGCAGGATCTCCAGCTCAGCCAGGCTGACATCGCGCTGGTGGTGTCGCTCCCTCTGCTGAGCGGCGCGGTGTTTCGTGTGGTTGCCGGCTGGAGCAGCGATTGGTACGGGGCGAAACCGACCGGAGTGCTTATTCTGGTGGCAGAGCTGGCGGTCGTCCTTTGGGGATGGCTGGGCGTCCAGAGTTACGCCGAGTTGTTGCTCGTGGCCTTCCTGCTCGGTATTGGCGGGGCGAGCTTTGCTGTGACCTTGCCCCTGGCAGGCCGCACCTATCCAGCCGCTCATCAAGGGTTGGTCTTGGGCCTTGTCGCGTCGGGCAATGTCGGCACGGTGCTGATTCTTTTCGGCGCGCCACGCATAGCGGCCACAGGCGGATGGCACGCGGTCTTCGGATGGATGGTGTGGCCGATTGTCATCACCCTGGCGGTCTTTCTGTTCCTCGTGCGCGACGATCGACAGAGCCGGCGAGCTGAACGGGATATCCATTGGTGGCATAGTGTCGCCGCGATGATCCGGCAGCCGAAGGCCTATTGGCTCTGCGGACTCTATGCGGTGACGTTCGGCGGGTTCGTCGGGTTTTGCAGTATCCTTCCGCTTTTTTCCCACGAACAGTATCACGTGGATGGGATCGCGGCCGGCTCGATTGCCGCCCTCTGTGGATTGGTGGGCAGTCTCATTCGTCCGCTGGGAGGCCATGCGGCAGACCGGATCGGCGGCTTACGGACCCTTCTGTTGTCATTGCCCCTGGTGGTGGGGGGCCTTGCGGTGCTTGGCGACGTGAGCGATGTCCGTATCGCCGTGGTGCTGATTGTCGTGGCCGTGGGAGCGATGGGGGTCGGCAACGGGGTCATTCTCCAGTTGGCGTCTGAGTGGTTCCCTAGACAGATTGGGCTCGCGTCCGGTGCCGTGGGGGCCGCAGGCGGGATGGGAGGCTTTCTCCTGCCTCTCTGGTTGGGGACGCTGAAAGAGGTGACCGGCTCCTATCGAACCGGCTTATGGGTTTTTGCCTTGGCGGCAGCCTGTGCCTGGGGCACGGTGCTGCTGGCTGAACGGCGGGCACGTCGAACGACCAATCCCATGGATGTGCCGGGCAGTTTTTCCCGTTGACAGTGAGGGTCGAAACAAGGTTATTGTGGTGCGTCAGTAGCGGGCGATAACTCCGCGGAATTGTAGGAAACCATGGCCTCTCCCTTTCATAGTATCGAAGACGCAATCAAAGACATCAAAAAGGGGAAATGCATCATCCTCGTCGATGATGAGGATCGTGAGAACGAAGGCGATCTTGTCATTGCCGCCGAACATGTGACGCCTCAGGCCATCAATTTCATGGCCAAACATGCCCGTGGATTGATCTGTCTCGCCCTGACCCCTCAGCGGGTGGAGGAGCTCCAGCTGCCGCAGCAGGCGGCGGAGAATACCGCCACGTTCGGCACGGCCTTCACCGTGTCCATCGATGCGCGAAAAGACATTACGACCGGCATTTCTGCCGCGGATCGGGCCACGACCATTCATGTGGCAATCGATCCGAAGTCGAAGCCCAGCGACCTGGCGAAGCCCGGTCATATTTTCCCCTTGAAGGCGCAGCAGGGCGGTGTGTTGCGGCGCGCCGGGCAGACGGAGGGTTCTGTCGATCTGGCGCGGTTGGCCGGATTGAATCCCGCCGGCGTGATCTGCGAAATCATGAACGAGGACGGCACCATGGCGCGCGTGCCGGAGCTGGCGAAGTTTGCCAAGGTGCACAAGCTGAAGATGGTGACGATCAAGGCGCTCATTGAATACCGCATGCAGCGCGAGACCTTTGTGCGGCGGATGGCCAGTGCGCGGCTGCCGACGACGTTCGGCGATTTTGAAGCAGTGGCGTTCGAAAATGAAGTGGACGGCATCACGCATATTGCCCTAGTGAAAGGGCGAGTCGATGGCGGGGAGCGGACGCTCGTCCGCGTGCATTCCGGTTGTTTGACGGCCGATGTGTTGGGCTCCATCCGGTGCGACTGCCGCGACCAGCTCCATAAGGCGATGGACATGATTCAGAAGGAAGGGCGCGGGGTCCTGCTCTATCTGAATCAGGAAGGGCGCGGCATCGGCCTGCTCAACAAGATCCGGGCCTATGGGTTGCAGGACCAGGGCTGCGATACGGTCGAGGCGAATTTGCAGCTGGGATTTAAGGCGGACCTGCGCGATTACGGCGTGGGAGCGCAGATCCTCGTCAACCTCGGGCTGCATCAGATTCGGCTCATCACGAACAATCCGCGCAAGATCGTTGGGATCGAAGGGTATGGATTGAAAGTGGTCGAGCGCGTGCCGATCGAGATTCAGCCAGGCGCGTCGAACGTCCGGTATCTGCGAACGAAGAAGAA
>CAYHQK010000085.1:4790-8920 GCA_964358535.1 uncultured Nitrospira sp.
CATGCCGACGACATCGAGGTGGTGCGGGTGCCGGGGGCTTTCGAGCTGCCCTTGGTCGCGCGGACGATGGCGCGGACGAAACAGTTCCATGCCGTGATTTGCCTCGGGGCGGTTATCCGCGGCGATACGCCGCATTTCGACTACATCAGTGCGGAGGCCAGCCGCGGGATCGGACAGGCGGCGCTGGATGCCGATGTGCCGATCATCTTCGGCGTGCTGACGACCCATACGATTGCGCAGGCGATTGAGCGGGCTGAACCGACCAAGTTCAACCGCGGCGGGGAAGCAGCCAAGTCTGCGATCGAAATGGCGACGGTCATGCGTTTGTTGCGGGCGGGTGAGAAGACTCCGGTGAGCGTGAAGCGTGAAGCGTTATACGTGAAACGTGAAACGTCAGCCACGAAGCGGGCGCCGCGAAAGCGCAGGGCCTAGCCATGGGATCTCGTCATCAAGCCAGGGAGCGGGCGCTCCAGATTTTGTTTCAGTACGACATTCACGGTAAGCCGGGCCTTTGGCTGGATATGTTCTGGAAAGAGAACGAGGCCTCGGCCGAGGCGAGAGCCTTTGCAGAACGACTCGTGGCCGGGGTGTTAAAGCAGAAGCCGGAGCTGGACGCCCTCATTACCCAATACGCGACCAATTGGAAGATCAGCCGCATGCCGATTGTGGATCGCAATATTCTGCGAGCCGGTGTCTATGAACTGCTCTGGATGGATGATGTGCCGGCCAAGGTGACGATGAATGAAGCCGTCGAGTTGGCGAAAAGTTTCGGCGACGAGGAAGCCTCGAAGTTTGTGAACGGCATTCTGGATAAGGTCTTGAATCAGGAATTGACGCTGTCCGCCAAACGGGCCGAAGCAGCTGGCGCAAAGGGTAAGCCGTGAGAGGTGAAACGTTGAAGCCCATGGCATCCGGCTCCTTTTCTTACGTTTCACGAGGTTGTCATGATTGAGCGTTATACCCGTCCCAAGATGAAGGCCATTTGGGATGTGAAACGGAAGTACGAGATTTGGCTCGAAGTCGAGTTGGCGGCCTGCGCGGCCTTCGAGCGGGCAGGACAGGTTCCACGAGGCACGTCGGCCCGTATCGCGAAGAAAGCCAAGATCGACGTGAAGCGGATCGACAGGATCGAGAAGGTGACGAAGCACGATGTGATTGCCTTCCTCGAATCGCTGGTAGAGTCGGTCGGGCCGGAACATCGGTTCCTTCATATGGGGCTGACCTCGTCGGATATTGTCGATACCTCCCTGGCTGTGCAGATGACTGAGGCGCTGGATCTCATCCTCGACGACCTTGCCGAACTGATCGCCGTGCTGAAGAAACAGGCGCTGAAGTACAAGGATACGGTGATGGTCGGCCGCTCGCACGGTATCCATGGCGAACCGATCTCGTTCGGCTTCAAGCTGGCCATTTGGTACGAAGAGGCCTGCCGGCATCGGGAGCGGTTGACGCACGTGCGGCAGGAAATTGCCGTGGGCAAGCTGTCCGGCGCCATGGGGACCTTCGCGCATCAAGGGCCTGAAGTGGAAGAGTATGTCTGCGCCAAGCTGGGGCTCACGCCGGATCCTGTCTCCAATCAAATCGTGCAGCGCGATCGCCATGCGGCCTATGCCACGGCCTTGGCTCTGTTGGCCGCCAGCATTGAAAAGTTTGCGACGGAGATTCGCCATCTGCAACGGACCGAGGTGCTGGAAGCGGAAGAATATTTCTCGGCGGGGCAGAAAGGCTCTTCGGCGATGCCGCACAAGCGGAACCCGATCGCCTCGGAAAACCTCTGCGGCTTGGCGCGTGTTGTGCGGGGCAATAGTCTCGCGGCGATGGAGAACGTCGCCCTGTGGCATGAGCGCGACATCAGCCATTCGTCCGTCGAGCGCGTGATCATGCCGGACAGCACGATCCTCATCGATTATATGCTGGCGCGGATCACCGGCGTGATCAAAGATTTAGTGGTCTATCCCGAGAACATGCAGCGCAACCTCGATCTCACCGGGGGGCTGGTCTATTCGCAACGGCTGCTGTTGCTGCTCATTTCGAAGGGGGCGCAGCGGAAGGAATCGTATGAAGCCGTCCAGCGCCATGCCATGGCGTCTTGGAGAGGGGCCGGGGGGCTGCAAGAGTTGGTTGGCAAGGACCCCTTGATCGCGAAGCACCTCACGGCCAAAGAAATCAAATCGTGTTTCGATCCGAAGTATTATCTGCGCCATCTGGATCAGATCTTCCGACGGGTATTCGGGCCCAGCGCGCGTAAGTCGACGAAGGGGAAGAAACGATGAGATTTTGTATGCCTAGGCTCATGCGTCTTGTGGTGGTGCTGTTGGTCGGGCTGGCGCTGGTGTCCGCTGCTGAGGCTGCCGATCGCGACAAGCTGCTGAGCGAGGCGGGCGTTTACGGCACCTTTGCGGCATTCACGCTGGATGAAGATTGGGCCAAAGAGGATCAAGCGACGCGGATCGCGTATTTGACGGTTTTGAGGGGAGTCGTTGAGCAGCATCGCGAGAAGCTGGCGATCGACCTCTATTTGATGCGCGGGCTGTCGGACCACGCGGATGTGATGTTTCGCGTGCATGCCGTTGAGCTGCGCGAAACGCAAAAGTTTCTGCTCGATCTTCAGAGCAGCCTGTTCGGTAGACATCTTAAGGCGGCCGGCATCATGCACGGATTGACCAAGAAGGCGAACTATGTGCCGGGGCTTCCGGACCAGATGAAGGCCGATCTCAAGACTGCCAGCGAGCCTGGGCCCAAGCCCTATGCGATCGTCATTCCGATCAGGAAGAGCGCCGACTGGTGGGCCCTCGATCAGGACAAGCGGATGGCGCTGATGAAAGAGCATACGGAAGCCACGCTGCCTTATCTTAAGACGGTCAAGCGGAAACTGTACCACTCCAGCGGACTCGATGACCTGGACTTCATCACGTATTTTGAAACCTCCAAGCTGGAGGATTTTCATAGCCTGGTTTTGGCGTTGGAGAAGGTGAAAGAGTTTCAGTACGTGAGACGATTCGGGCACCCGACGTTGATCGGCACGGCCATGTCGTTGCCGGAGATCATGGAAGTCTTGGCGCAGTAGTATTCGTGATGGGCGGGGATAAGGGGCAGATCATGACCATCGGTAGCATGCTTTACGAAGGCAAGGCGAAGAAGGTGTTCGCCACGGATAAGCCGGATCAGGTCGTCCAGTACTTTAAGGACGATGCGACGGCGTTCAATGCGCAGAAGCGCGGGACCATCGTTGAGAAGGGCGTCATCAACAACAAGATATCCGAGCGGCTGTTTGTGCTGCTGGAGCAGGCCGGGGTGCCGACGCATTTCGTCGAGCGGCTGAGCGATCGGGAGCTGCTCACGAAGAAGGTTGCGATCGTGCCGGTTGAAGTGGTGGTCCGCAACGTCGTGGCCGGCAGTTTGGCCAAGCGGCTGGGGTTGAAAGAGGGTGACCCGATTGAGCCGGCCATTGTGGAATGGTATTACAAGAACGACGCGCTGGGTGATCCACTTATCGCCGATGAGCACATTCGATTGATGCAGCTGGCGACGCCGGAGCAGATGACGGAAATCAAGCGGCTCGCGTTGAAGGTGAATGGCGTGTTGCAGCCATTTTTTCGCGAGCGACAGATGATCCTCGTCGATTTCAAATTGGAGTTCGGGCTGCACAAGGGCCAGCTGATTCTGGCGGATGAGATTTCGCCGGACACCTGCCGCTTCTGGGACCAGACGACGAAGGAGTCGATGGATAAGGATCGGTTCCGGAAGGATTTGGGCAAGATCGAAGAGGCCTACCAGGAAGTTTTAAAAAGGGTGTGCGGATGAGGGAACGGAGAGGCTGGTTTTTTTGTTCGCAGAATGCGCAGGGGGAAGCCCTGCCCGGTCGATGCGCGCAGTTGCGGCTCACCCCGCCATCCCCCCGGGAGTTCCCCACACCGTTTGGACGGGGTCGGTGGAAGAGGCGGGATGCAGGGGCCGGTCTCTTTGCGCGCGCAACGCGTGGCCTGAGACGGCCGCGCCGGCGAGCCCGTTCACCGCATCCTCCTAGTGAGTTCTAGTAGGCTTCCCTGATTGAAGAGGGAAAGAGAAGAGGTTATGTGAAGGGGGTTCTGCGACTGTTCATGAATTATGGCATGGTGGCCTCAATTATG
>CAYHQK010000086.1:0-8809 GCA_964358535.1 uncultured Nitrospira sp.
CGGGCCTTGTCCTTCAGGGCGGGCTGACCTGAGAGGATACAATTTTGCGCGCGAGTTGGCGGAAGTCAGACCGCAACCCGGCAGACACCCGCCGTCTTGTACACAGAGACGAGCACAGCACCGAGAGTGGGGACCTGGCCGGGTGCAGGCAGTCTTCTGGCGCGTGTCGCACTGAATCATCGATCACTCGACCAAAGGGAGGAGTGTACGACAGGACCTACGCCGCGAACCGCCACAGTCCTCAGGCCCACGCTGTCGCGAAAGGCGACATGGGGGCGCAGCATTTCCCGCAGTCACTGCGGCGACACAGGGTCCATTCGATTGAAATCACGAGGGGGGCAACATCCTGACCATTCCAGTCACCGTGGCGCTTCTTTTGCGTTTGGACTTGATGGGCTGTTTTTTCGTCCGAGCGCTGACTCGCGCGGTGGAGCAGTCCTAAACTTCAATCAGGAGGTGAGCCATGGAAGAGACGCGCTACGGACAACTGTTGACACGGGGATTTATCCAGGCGATCCCCTGGGCGATCGTATTCTCGGTGGCCTGGCTGCTCACCTTCAATCTGACGATGGGCATGGTCCGACAAGAGGTCAAAGAGGCGATCGAGTATGGAGCCAAGGTCGGAGTCAGTCAGGCCATCCACACGGTGCTCCATGACCCTGAATTTGACCAGGCACTCTGGCCGAAGATCAAGCAAAACACGAAGGAGACCATTGAGTACACGGTGACGATGGCCCATCGCGCATCGCTCGTATCCACCGAGTGCAAGGCCTGTATGAAGAAATAGCGCCTCTGCCGTCTGTTGGCGGGGCGAGCGGCGTTGCGCGGGTGAGCTCGGAAGGGGCGACCCGGGCTGGAGCGAGGCGTTGGCGAAATATGAACGCCCCCTCCCTCGGGCCCATGTCGGGGTCCAGCACCGAGCCGTTTCCCCTGCACGATGCCAAGCAAGCTGCCAGGGAACAGCGGCTGGTCTGGGTCACATACCGGGATCCCGGCGGGCAGGTGACGGAAGGCCAGGTGGAAATTTATCCCGTCACCTGGAAGGGGAGATCCGTGGGGGGGGGACTGAACCAGGCGATGGCGGTGCACCTTCGAGCGGGATCGGATTCTAGCCTGGCAAAGCCTGGATGAACGCGTTGAGCGAGCCCACAGCATGGAACCCTGGGCACGATGGACCCCGTGGATCGATGGGTGTCAGGCCGTACCGCGATGAGAGACGGAGGCGAAAGCTGAGGGGGGGGTCTGAGCGGTCATGAATATCGGGGCCGGCCATGAAGAACGGCGGCAGGAAGGGAGCTGCCGCAGGCTCCCATGTGAGGACCAAGGAGGCAGGCTATGGCGGACCTCATCTCAACATTGCTGCAGGTGTTGACTGAGCATCCAGGCACGAACTTTTGCGATCAATGTCTTGGGCGGGCGGCAGGCGTCTCGACCAGCGCCGGGCTCGATCTGATGACGCAATTCATGCAAGAGGCTCGCGCGGGGCTCTGGGGCAAGCTCCAAGTCCATAAGGCCGGACGGTGTTCCCTTTGCCGCCAGCCGATCCCTACCATCGGGAAACCGCAAGTGAATGTGAGGGGTGCCGCGTAAACGCCGAGCTGGTTCGGCGCGTGGCGCACACGAAGGGTTGCCGCGCGCCGTGCCCAGTGTTGATGGCTGGTGCCGTGAAGGGTCGCTATGAAAAATCTGACACGCTGGCTGCTGCTCTTGACCCTCATCTCCTTGTGGGGAGTAGGCTTCATCCTGGACCGGATTGCGGAGGAGGCGCTCCTGGAATCCGTGCACGACCGCCTCGTGGTCGCGCTGCATGCCCACCAACGGCACCTGCTGACGATCCTGGCGGATCAGCAGCGGGGGCTGCGGTTGTTTTCAGCCGGGGCGGTTCAGCTCCTCGCGCAGGGGAAGGTCCCCGCGCTCGACGGGCGCTATCTCTCGACGCATCTGACGGAAGCAATCGGTTGCCTGCTGCTGGATGCGCAGGGACGGCTGGTCACACACACGGCGGCGCCAGGGCCTCCCCCGTTCGAGATCGTGGGGACGATTCCCGCTGGCCTTCCCACGGCCCGGGTCACCGACCCGATCAGTGATCCCAGGAACCTCTCCGGCGGATCGGTCTATGACATCTGGCTGCCCCTCGTCCCGCTCGACGGCAGCCAGATCGGGACACTCGCCTGCCGTGTGAAGAATACCCTGTCCCAGGTTTTAGCTGAACACCGCCAGGGGCTCGCCCTCAGCGGAGAAGTGTACCTGGTCAGCGCAAAGACGCGCCTCATGCTCACCGAGTCGCGGTTTCTTCCCAACGCAGTCGGCCGCGTGACGGTGGATACGATCGGGGTGCGGGAAGCGCTCAAAATGCGGAACGGCATCGCGCCCTATCCGGACTATCGAGGCATCACGGTCATCGGGACCTTTCTGTACTTGCGCGACTATGACTGGGTCCTGTTGGCTGAGATGGACGAAGTGGAGGCGCTGGCACCGTTGATGCGGCTGCGGTTCAGCATAGCCGTCAGCCTGATTCTGGTTTCGCTCGCAGCTGGCATGATGGCCTGGCGGTTCGGCCACCAGCTCACCGAGGCGAACCGGTCCCTGGGCGAGGCCCGCGTCACGGCAGAGGTGGCGCAATCCAGGCTGGAAGTCCTGGTGAATACCGCGGGAGACGCGGTGTTCGAGATCGATGAGACGAGCACGATCTTGCTCGCGAACGAGGCGGCGCACCGGATGTTCGGCTGGCCGTCCGGGGCCTTGGTCGGGCAGAAGGTCACGGTGCTCATGCCTCCTGAGGAGCGGGGTAAACACGAGGCTGGTCTCCGGCGATATTTGGAGACTGGGGAGAGTCGGCTCATCGGGAATGTGGTGGAGGTAACTGGCTACCGCCGTGATGGCACTTTGGTCCCCTGTGAATTGTCTCTCGCCGCGATGACGTTGCTGGACGGCACGCGCCGCTTCGTGGGCATCCAGCGCGACATCACCAAGCGGAAACAGATGGAAGAGGCACTGCGGATCAATGAAGAGCGTCTCCAGCTTCAAATAGACCGAATGCCCATCGGCTGCATCATGTGGGATCCCGAGTTCCGCATTGTGACATGGAATCCGGCGGCGGAGCAGATGTTCGGCTTCACCGCGGACGAAGCGATGGGGAAACGTCCGTATGATCTTATCGTGCCCAAAGGTGTTCAACCGCATGTGGACACCATTTGGCGTCATTTGCTTGAGGGTGACGCCACGGCCCACAGCATCAATGAGAACACGACCAAGGACGGCCGCAGAATTCTCTGCGATTGGGCCAATACCCCCTTGAAGCGACCCAATGGGACGGTCACGGGCGTACTGTCCATGGTGCAAGACATCACCGAGCGGGCGCGGGCGGAAGCCGAAGTACAGAAGGCCCATCAGGCACTTCAGGCGACGGCGCGGGAACTGCAGGGCCGGGTGGACGAGTTGGAGCGGTTCCGCAAGGCGACGATCCAGCGGGAGTTCCGAATCAAGGAGCTGAAAGACGAGATCGAGCGGCTCAGGGGGAAGCCGTGAGATGGCGACGCGGGGAGCGCGATGCGGAGACGCGGCGGGTTAGACCACGGCGATCCCGATCGACCGCTGGATGGCGTTCTCGATTTCGTGCATGAGCGAGGGGCTGATTGCGCCGGCAAAGGGGCCGCGCAGGAGAAAGGATTTATCGAGCGTGGTGATCTGTTCACACTTGGCCATAGAGGGTTCCTTCAGACCACCCTCCCCGGCAGGCAATTCAACATGAGTGGGAGCTGGGCGAAGGGTGGTCGAAAGCGGGACGACGATGGCATCATTCGCGAAGCGATTGCGAACATCCATGGACACGACCAAGGCGGGCCGATGCTTCTTATCGGCGGGATGTCCAGGCCATTTAACCAGGTATATCTCGCCGCGGTGTGGAGACAGCATGGAGGCGGTTTATTCCCAGTGGTGTTTGGCTGAACGGGCAGCTATTTGGGCCCATTGCCTGTCTGCCTTGCGCTCGGCCTTGGAGAGAGCACGATAATAGGCCTCTGTTTGAAGGTCGAGGGCTTGTTGAGCGTGATCCCGCAACCAGTGGCGGATGGCCTCCTCCACCAGTCGGCTGCGGGATCCAGCCTCAGGAACGTTCAGGAGCCCGTCGAGTTGACGGACCAGATCGGAACTCACGGTCACAGTGATTTTAGATTTGGTAGCGCGAGCCGGTGCGGTCGGCATGAACAACCTCCCAGAACTCTTACTTTTGATAAGGACATACGTCATCGTAGGTCCTGTGTCAAACAAGAACGCGAGGGGAACCCCACGGCTTTAGCCTACTCCGCCGAAGTAGCTTCCGCCTGCGGGGGACGGAGCCTTCGGCGGAGGACTCGGCTGCGAAGGCCGGGCAGCCGTGGCTTCCTGCGTAGGCGGGGGAATGCTCTGGGAGGACCACTCACACTGATAGCGGGGCGCGAGTTCCGGATCCCTGTGGTGAGCGAAGTCGAACCACAGGAATTGACGGACGAGATCGAGCGGCTGAAGAAGCAAGTGTGAGGGGTACGAGGGGCGCGGCAAACAAGGGCGTTGTGAGCACTGAGGGATTTTCCATGAAGAGCGATGCAAACAACACTAAGGACCAACGTCAGGAAGAAGGCGGAAATCTTACGGGGGGGGGTATGAGCCGCCCTACGGAGACTGCACCAGCCTGAATACGGAGCGCACCTTGCTGGATACGATAGGACGAGAGGCGCTCCGGAGGGTTGCGGACCTGTACTTGAACCTGATCGGGCAATCGGGCGCAATCTATGAGAAGAATGGGGATTATGCGCTCGGGATTTTCTCCTCAGGCTGGCGTCAGATGTTGGATGCGGCGTCACGCCAGCTCTGCGCGACCGGCGATAACCGAGCCGCGCTGGCAAGCGGTCGGTGGCTGTGCTATGAGTCGTGCTGGACCGACTGTTCGAAAGTTTCCATGGAAACGGGAGGGCCAGTGGGCATCGAATGCAAGGGCGGAATTCGTCTATATGCCGTGCCGATTCGAGCCGGAGGTGAATTCATCGGATCACTCAACTTCGGGTACGGCGATCCGCCGCGAGATCCGGCGAAGTTGCGGGACGTCGCGGAGCGATACGGCCTTGGCCTGGATCAATTGGTGGAGTTGGCCAACGCCTACAGATCTCGCCCCCAATCCACCATCAAGTTCGCTAAGCTCCTTCTCCAAACCGCAGGCGAGTTGTTCGGCGAAATCGTCGAGCACAAGCAGGCGGCGGCGGGGTTGGGGCAGTAGCTTGATGCAAGCGAGCGGCTCAACAAACTTATGATCGGGCGGGAGTTGAAGATGGGTGAGATGCGGCAGGAAATTGAGCGGCTGCAAGCCGGAGTGCGGGAGCTGGAGAAGATGTGATGCCGCCTCCACCCCATGATGCTTGTGGACACCTGATTGGGGCATACTACTCGTCGCAAGGAGATTTTATGCCGGAACAACTGGGGCAAGATTTAGCGATCGGGATTGCTGAGATTGATCGGCAAGGTCCAGCCCAGGAACTCGCGGCTCAGGTCAACAAGCGGATGCACCAATGGATTCCGATCCATGTGGCAGGGACGGACCGGCCCATGGGACAGTTCTTGCTTTCAAGGATACGATGACAGATCCACGTGAGGCCGTTCCCGATTCGCTGCTTGATATGCTGCTGGCGCACGTGCCGGCCGCTGTGATCGTCCACGACTTGGATCTCAAGATCGTTCGGACGAACGAGGCCTTCCATCAGATGACCGGCCACGGGAACGAAGTCCTGGGGAAAAGCCCGTTTGAGTTTGTTCCCGAGCCGCTGTTGAACGAATTGGGGCTTAAAGAGAAGCTGCCACGGGTACGGGACGAAGGCGCAGTCATCGGCCCCGAGGAGATTTGCTACCGAACCCCCGACGGCAGGCCGGTGGTTTTCATGCACAAGGCCTTTCCGGTCCGGGGCGCGGACGGTACCGTCGCCTTCGTCGTCACGCTGCTCCAGGATTGGACTGCGCACGCGCAGCTCGTTCAGCACCTCAAGGAAATGATGTGGCAACAAGAGACGCAGCTGAAGGAGGCCGCCGACACCCGCAAGGCCATGCTCTTCATGCTGGAGGATCTCAATGAAAACATGGCCTCGATTGTGCGGGCGAAAAAACAATGGGAGGCGACGTTCGATGCCATTGCCGATCCGCTGTTCATACATGACGCGGAGTTCAGGATTGTCCAGGCCAATCGGGCCTACTGCGCAGCGGCGGCTGGGCTGCCGCGGGCCAAGGTGATCGGGAGGTCCTATTATGAGGTGTTTCCCGTGATGAAGGGGCCGTGCCAGGTCTGTCAGCGGGCAGGAGAATTGCACGAGGAGGAGGTTTTTGTCTCGGCATCAGGCCAAACGTATCGGATGTGGGCCTATCCTCTGCGGGATGTTGCGGAAGGCGCATGCACCATTCACATCATGGAGGATATCACCGAGCGCAAGATGATGGAGACGCAGGCGAAGCGCTTGGAGCGTTTGGCGGCCATGGGCCAGTTGCTGGGCGGAATCGCGCACGAGGTCAGGAATCCCGTATTCATCCTCACGAGCCGGCTGCAGCTCCTGCGCGAGAAGCTGGCCAGCCGGGAGTATGACCAGGTGGCGAGCGATCTGCTGAAGATCGAGGAGGCGGCTCAGCGCATCACCTTGGTCGTGCAGCGGTTCTTGACCCTGGCTAAGCCGTCCAACCTCAACGTCGGCCCTTGCCTGGTGCAGGAGGTGCTGCAGGAGATCAGCGATTTCTTGGCCAATGAGTGCCTGAGGCAGCATGTGCGCGTCGACACGTCGTGGCCCTCCACGCTTCCGCCGGTGCTGGCTGATCGGCACCAACTGGACGAAGCGTTCATGAACCTGATGTTGAACGCCATCCAGGCGATGGCGGCGGCGCACGGAGGAGGGACGCTGACGATAAGTGCGCAGTTGTCCGCCGTCAGCCCTTATCCCGCAGCTCAGAAACAGGGCGGGCCATGGATCGAGGTCAGAATCCAGGACGACGGGCCGGGTATCGCGCCCGAACATCGGGCCAAGCTCTTTGAGCCCTTCTTCTCCACCAAGCCGCCGGAACAGGGGACGGGCCTGGGGCTCTGGATAGTGCGCACATTCGTGATGACGTTCCAGGGGACCGTGGACTACGAAACAGACGTGGGCCGGGGCACTACGTTTATTGTCCGGCTGCCGGTTCTGAGCCCGGTTCAACCAGGCACCAATAACAGCCCCGCCGGATAATTGGGGCGGGACATGCATCAGCAGACATGCTCCAGAGTGCCCTCTTTGAGGGCCAGCAGCGACAAACTCCAGATGTGTAAAGGGAGACAGCAGGATGGCGACGATCCTCATCGCAAATGCAGATACCCGGTATGTCCAGACGCTGGCGAAAGTGTTGGCGGCCTACCAGTATGAGGTGGTGACGGCGCGGACGGGCGAGGAGGCGCTCCTGCTATATGCCGCCCGGCAGCCAGCGGTCGTCCTGCTGGATCTGGGGATTCTCGGCCTCGCGGGCCTGACGGTGCTGGCGAAGCTCCGGGCGCAAGCCCCCACCCTGCCGGTCGTGATCCTGAGCGGCGAGGTCCCGATCGAGGACGAGAATCGGGCTCGCGAGTTGGGTGCCACGGATGTGCTCCGGAAACGGCTCAAGATGGACGTTATCATGCAGGTCGTCAACCATGCGCTTCAGCAGGGGGGACGGGCTCATGCTCAGCCGGTGACGGTCGAGTCTGGGCCGGAGTCTCTGCGGGAGGGCAGCCCGCCGCGCGTCGCGAAGATTTTGATTGTCGATGATGAGCCGGACATTGGCATGGTGGTCGGGGAGTTTCTCCAGCGGCGCGGCTACGAGGTGCGGGTGGCGTCCACGGGGCAGGAGGCCTTAGACCTGATGGGGAAGGAGCGGCCCGATGTGGTGTTGCTGGACATCTATATGCCGGGCATGAGCGGGGTGGAGGTGCTACGCCGTATCACCGATCCGGCGTTTCCCGTGCAACCCGCCCCCGGCGTCATCATGCTGACCGCCAGCCAGGACGAACCCTTACTGCAGCACGCCCTGAATCTTGGGGCCTTCGATGTCTTACTCAAGCCCGTGAACTTGGATCAAATTGAGTTAGCCGTCGTGGTGAAACTGGCGATGGGTAACGAACCAGGCTGAGACGCCGCCACCTGCGGGAACAGGACGGTGACCCTCGGCGCGCGGGGGAGACCGCGCGCCGGGCCGCGTGCACGGACGACGACGTGACGGGGCGGCGTGCCGAGCGGAACCGTAGCCGCCGGCGGTAAGTTTCAGGATAGATGTCGCGTCAGCGTCAGCTCACCGTGCGACGGTTCGCCAGGCTCACGGACCGTGCTCCTTCTTTCAACCCATTCAACGTGACGCGTTCAATCTTCATCCAATTACGTGTGGCGCCTGACCACCGCGAGGGATGTGTGCGTTGGGCAGCGTGATACACATGATCTCTGTTGTCTAAGATCGCGGTGTCCGTGCCGATATGGCGTGAGGCCGGGGTCGTGAAGCGGATGCCACTGTGCAAGTGCTCCTCGTTGTACCACTGCACAAAGGTGGCGACCCACGCGCGGGCCTCGTCCAGACTGGCAAACGGCGTGGTCGGATACAAGGGGCAGTATTTCAAGGTCCGAAACAGTGACTCGGAAAATGGGTTGTCGTTGCTGACCGACGGGCGGCTAAACGAGGGCATGACGCCCAGCCGCTGCATGGTGGCCAACATGGTCGCGCCTTTCATCGCCCCCCCGTTGTCCGCATGCACAGACACCTGATGCGGCTCGATGCCCTCCTCACGGCAAATCCTGTCGAGTAACCG
>CAYHQK010000087.1:0-8800 GCA_964358535.1 uncultured Nitrospira sp.
GGTTCATCCCGTCGTTCCAGTCCCCTGTCCCCATCAGGGGCAACCCATGCGGCCCGACAGTCAGACCGCGCGTGACCGCGCGCTGGCAGTGCTCAAACAGCGTGGCGCGTTCGAACGTGACCTCCGGTGTGGAGACGGTCTCGTGCTCATCGCCTTTCAGCGCAGGAGTGTTGAGGAAGGGAATCTCCGTATGCAGGATGTCCACATCGCCGGTGGTCTGGACGTAGTGAGCGACAGTGTAGGGAAGCCACAGCAGGTCATCAGAAATTCGCGAACGCATACCTACGCCGATCGGTGGATGCCACCAGTGCTGGACATCGCCTTCCTTGAACTGACGGCTCGCGGCCAGCAGGATGTGCTCTCGCGCCAGTTTGGGATATGCATAGAGGAAAGCCGTGACGTCCTGCAATTGATCGCGGAAACCGAATGCGCCGCCGGACTGGTAGAAGGCGGAACGTCCCCACATCCGGCAGCTGAGGCTTTGGTACAGAAGCCAACGGTTGATCAGGAAGTCCGCAGCGAGCTCGGGGGTGTGGACTTCGATCGTCCCCAAAAGATCATCCCACCACGCTTTCGTTTGGCTTAGCGCAGTCTCGAGCGCCACGCTTTCCCGGTAGGTTAGAACCAGCTTATGAACCTCGTCCAACGACGCGGCTTGGCCCACCATGCACGTGATCTCAGCCCTTTCGCCGGGAGCTAGTTCAAGCGTGACCTGCAGAGCCGCGCACGGGTCGAATCCCGCCCCTACCCGACTTAACAGCCTGATTCGCTCCATCGCCGCGGGGTTGGCTAACGAGCGGTTGCGCCCAACGAAGGACGTACGGTCGCCGCTGTAGGACACTGGCGGCGGGTTGATGGCCGCGAAGGCGACCCGATCTCCATACTCAGGGTGGTAGCGATTCCGAGCCACCAAGGCTTGGACTTCGTCATCCCAGCGGGTCACGACGTGCATCTGGGAGGATTCGCGGTTCTCGCCCAGTGTCCACTCGACATAGTACGTCACAGAGAGCTTGCGATGCCTGGAAGAGTCGTTCTTCAACCATAACCTCTGCAGCTTGATCGGTTCTCCCCCTTTCTCATCCACGGGAATGAAGACCGTCAGTTCCTGCTCAATCCCCTGACTGTTATGCTCGAAAACCGTGTACCCCGCCCCATGCCTTGTCCGATATGCGGTCTCCTCGCGGATCGGCAAGGGGGTCGGTGTCCAGTAGACACCGGTTTCCTCGTCGCGGATGTACAACGCCTCAGACGGTGGATCCATTACGGGGTCGTTCGACCACTGTGACAGGCGATTGCGCTGGCTGTTGCCATACCAGGTGAAACCAGATCCCGATTCGCTGACCAATGCACCGAAGGTCGGGTTGGCGATGACGTTCACCCAGGGCGCAGGCGTGTGGGTGTTGGGACCGAGATAGATCGCGTATTCATGCCCATCCTGGGTAAAACCACCCAGACTGTTGAAGTAGTGCAGCTCCATAAAAGGGAGCGAAGCCGTGGGCTCCCGAGGAGCACGTTTCTTGGCCAGGGGTTCGGGCAGCTCGGGAACCTCCACAGGCACGCCGAACTGCTTGGGTAATGTACCACGAGCCGCCACCAGCACCACCCTCGCCGCGGCCATAAGCAGTGTCAGATCTTCCTCCGGGATGTGATCCGCGCTGCGTAAAAAAACTCCACCAGGACTATCACTCCCCGTATGCATCGAATGCGTTTGGAGCAAGCGCTCCAGTTGTTCACGCAGCGGCTGCTCATAGCCGCTTGCCTCCTCGTTGAGAATCACCAGGTCTACCTTCAACCCGTGCATTCGCCAATAAGTATGCGCCTCCAGCGTCTGACGGACCAGGCTGATATCCCGCGCCTCACCAATGGTGACCAGCGCAATCGGCAAGTCGCCCGAGATTCCATAAGACCACAACCCGGATTGACCCTTGCGATTCCCTTCGATGCGTTCGGCGGGAGGGCGCAAGAGGGGATTAGGAAACAGCAGGTGGCTTGCGAGCTGCTGGAAGCGGCGCGCTTCGTCAGGCTGGATGCGAAGGAGCCGCAACTCAAGCTGGGCAGAGGCCCAGGCGAAATCCATTGCCCGATCGATCGCATGGGGATCGCTGTACTTCCCAATCAGCCTCAAGACATGCTGGCGTGTTTCGCCGGCGGCGAGAACCAAGGAAACCCGGACACGCTGGCCCGGACCTAGAGTCACGCTCCGGCGCAGGCTGAGTATCGGGTCGAGGACAAAACCCTGGCCGTTACTGAGCTCTTGAAAGACACCCATCGGGTTCGCGAGCGTCCGTCCGCGTCCGATGAATCGCCGCCGGTCGGTCTCGAACTGCAGGGCCTCATCCTCGGCTTGTTCAAGCGTTAAGCGGTGGGCCACATAAATGGGCGGCTCGTCTTCGCTCCGAGCTCGACGGTAGGCGAGGAGAGCCTGGAGTTCACGGACCGCTTCGGTTTGGATGAACAGCCTATTGAAGGCCGGATGCTGCCGGTCTGCGTTATGCGCCGCCATCGAGAGTTCAACGTAGCTCGTAAGATCGAGGCGGCGGGTGCGAACGGACCGATTGATCAAACTGATCCGCCGAATCTCCACGTCATCTTCCGGCGAGACGATGACCTCGGTTTCGGTTTGGATGCCATTATCGTCGTGGCGGAACACGGCACGGTCCAGCGCGAAGTCGACGCTGTGGACCTCGACCCTACCGCCAACTGGGTGAAACGTGTTGGACCACAGTCGATCCGCATCAGCTTCACGGATGTAGCAGAAGGTTCCCCACAGATCCTGAGTACGATCCGATCTCCAGCGTGTGATCTCATAGTCGCCCCACTGACTGTATCCACCGCCTGCGTTCGTGACCATCAGACCATAACGACCATTGCAGAGCATTTGAGTCTTGGGCGTGCTGGTGTGGGGCGTTTCGAACTTTTTCACCGAAGGTGCAACTTCGCCGGCGCTCATCACCGAAGGGACCCCTTCCCTCGTAGAGATGTAGTGCAGGGGAGGAAGGATTGGGACACATTCGTGGAGCAAGGGTTCAACCGCACGCACACGTAGGTCGGCATGGAAACGCCGCTGGATAGCATTATCATGGAGGAAGTTAGTCAGCGAAAGGAAACCCATGCCTTGATGATGGGCCATGTAAGCCCGTACGATCACCCCACGCTCGCCCTTACGACTTGGTTGACGGCTGAAGTCGATTGCTTCGTAGAAGCCGTATTCGTTCAGAAGCCCCAAGCTGGCCAGCCGTCTTAGATTCCTTACCGTCTCCCTCGGCTCTACATTCACTGCCAGAAGGGTGGCATAGGGCGCTACAACGACATCCTCCTCCAAGCCGCGCTTCAATCCGAGTTCCGGTACGCCGAAGGCTCTGTATTGATAGGTCTTGTTGAGGTCCAGATCTCCAAAGGCAGACTCCGAGATCCCCCACGGCACGCGACGCTTGCGACCGTAATCAATGTGGGTCGCCACGGCTTCCCTCGCCGCTTTGTCTAGGAGCGAATTCCCATAAGAGCGCTGGAATATCGCCGGCATCAGGTATTCGAACATGGTCCCGGTCCAACTGAGCAGCACCCGACGCCGACCGATCGCGCCGTAGGGTCGACTCATTGAGAACCAATGCTCAATTGGGACGTCTCCCCGAGCGATGGCTACGAAACCCCCGAACCTCGCCTCACTTGCCAGAAGATCGTAGTAGGCACTATCCAAGCGGCCTTCAGAGACGTTGTAGCCGATTGAGAACAGGCGTCGTTCAGGGTCATACAAGAAGCGCATGTTGATCGAATCGGATAACTCACGCACGTTCTTGATGAGCCCCGCACCCAAACCCAACACTTCGCCGGCCAGCCATTGCGACTTTGCGAAGGCCTGCATGAGGCGGTCAAGCCATTCGGACAGGGGGCCTGCGGCAGAAGGAGCCGCCTCCCGGATCGACTGGAGGATCTGGATACAACGGCTGTGCCCATTGGCGAGATCGAGAAGTGAAGGCGCGCGATGCAGATCCTGGCGGAAGGCAAGCAGGGCATCCAGACCCAGCTGAGCGACCTCCTTTTCCCTTTTTTCATCGAGGATTTCGATCCAAGAGAGATAGCGATCCGTGATCCCTAGCCACGCCGATACCTGCCTCTCCATCTGTCCGGCCCAATAGGACACACCCGCTTCAACGTCGGCGGACTCACGCGCCGCAGCGGCCAGAGTCCCTACGCTGCCCTCCACCCTCCGCAGCAGATGAATCACGTCAGCGATGCGGTCCGGCGGGGATTGCCACATGCGCATGAGTTCGTCGAAGGCGTACGCATCAAAACCGGTAATGCCTTCCTGCTCGACGACCTCTTTCAGGATTTCCCCGGTGTCGCGCAGGCCTTCAAAAGCTCTTCCATCAAGGACAGGTCCCTTGATCAACTCATCAAGTCCATGCTCCAGGACCCATAAGGCGCCAAGTAAGTTTCCGCTGTCGACGGCGGACACATAGCGGGGTTCGAGAGGGGTCAGAGTCTTGATATCGTACCAATTCAGCAGATGACCCTCATAGCGCTCCAGTTTGCCGATCGTTTCCATGGAATGCGTCAGCTTTTCGACGACCTGATCCACTGTCAGATACCCGAAATCATGCGCGGCCAGCGCGGTATTCATCCAGAGACCAATATTCGTTGGACTGGTACGCATTGCTAGCTGGTTCTGATGAGAAACCTGGAAGTTGTCAGGTGGAAGCCAGGAGGTTTCATCGCTGACAAAATCCGAGAAATAGCGCCAGGTTCGTCGTGCGACATTCCTCAGGAACCGCAAATCCTTTCCTGGAAGCAGGAATTGCTTTTGCCTTGGATGCGGTCGAAGGTTCAAGAGCCATCCGAGCAAAGGAGACAAGAACCACAATACAAGCCAGGGACTCGCCATCGCAAGGTGTGACGGCATCCAGCGATACACCGCCCAACCGACCATCACGCTGAAGATGCTCGCTAGGCCCAAAGAAGCTGCGAACAGTGGCTGCAAACGCGCGGCACTCCAGCGGATCACCCGGGCCGGAGTCCACTCGAGCAACTTGTGGCGAGAGATGAAGCGACGGTACGAAACCCGCAAGATGGCATCTAAAGCCAGTCCAGCTTGATGCGGAAGCAGGGCGGCATCAGCAAGCGCTCGCAGCAGGTCGTGCGCCACCTTCGAGAAGGAGAAGTTCTTCAGCCCCTTATGTGTGGTCGCCATTGTGAAAGGCTGCGCAAAAGGGTGGATGAGCAACTGTATGACCACTACAAGTGTAGAGATCCACCCGAGTTGGGCAGAAGTCAGCCAGGAGGCTATCAGCAAGCCCAGGCTGGTCACGGGTAGCAGGCTCCGGCGCAAGTTGTCGAAAATCTTCCAACGGTTGAACGTGGAGAGCGGGTTTGGCCCTTGCCCACTACCCGGCTGGGGAACACGAGGAAAGATCCAATCCGCGATTTGCCAATCACCACGAATCCAACGATGCTGCCGTCTGCTGTAGCTCCGGTAGCCCTGCGGGAACTCGTCATAGAGCTCAATATCACTGGCCAGACCCACTCGGACGTGCGCTCCTTCGATCAAGTCATGGCTCAGCACCCACTCTTCAGGGAACCTTCCTGAAAGCACCCGGCTGAAGGCGCGCACATCATAGATACCCTTTCCATAGTAGGAGCCTTCCCCGGTGAGATCCTGATTGACATCGGAAACAGCTTTGGTGTATGGGTCAATTCCGACCGCGTCGGCGAAAAGACGGCTGAAAGGCGAGGCACTCGTGCTCGGCAGGGTAGGACTCACGCGCGGCTGGATGATCGTGTAGGAGCCGTCGACAATTCTTCCATCGGCATCGAAGCGCGGCTGGTTCAGGGGGTGTGCCAGGGTCTCGATCATCCTGCGGGCAGTCCCATGAGGCAGCTGTGTGTCGCTGTCCAAGGTGATCACAAACCTCACGTTCGACAGATGACCCGGGTCCCCGACAAATACCAAACGACCGGCATCTTCAGGCCGCGTTCCATCGATCAGGCGGTTGAGCTCTTCCAACTTTCCGCGTTTGCGCTCCCAGCCCATGTACTTCTGCTCGGATTCACTCCATGTGCGGTTCCGATGGAAAAGGAAGAAACGTTCACCACCATACCGGTGATTGAGACCTTCGATCCCTTCGATTGCAGTTTGGAGCAGCCGTTCATCTCCCTCACGGTGCGCCTGATCCGAATCGGTGTAGTCAGTGAAGAGGCTGAAGAGCAGATTAGCTTCTTTGTTGGCCAGGTACCTGATTTCTAGCCTCTCCACCTCTGCCCGGATCGTCTCCTGGTCCACGAGCATCGCGGGCACAACGGCCAATGTTCGAAATGCATCCGGAATCCCCGAAGCCTCGAAATCCATCTTCGGAAGGATGCGGGGTGGAAGAAGCCTCGTGACCAGGTAATTGACTACCTCAAGCGCAAGTTGACTGGTGGGGTTCAGCAAGAGAAAAGCCATGAAGAGCTGGATCCCGGGTGACTGTCCGAGCAGGCCAAACCCGGCAATCAGGGAGATGAATACGGCAGAGAAGAAGCTGAGCCCAAGGAAGTACACCGCAGAATGATGGCGGTATACCCATTGCAGGGCGCGGAAACGCGGCGTTTCAGGGCACCGTATGAGCCGCGCAAACTCGCGCCTTCCTTCCCCGATGAGATAGGTCCCCACGTGGATCCAGCGCTCATCCTCCGCCGATTCACGCACGGCTCGTGTTGCCATCTCGACGGCGCGTTGGGCGACTTGTTCCTCCTCCTGACCGGACCTGCGGGCGAACTCTTCAATCGCCCGACGATACCGATCACGAGTGTCGAAATCCATCTTGGGATAGACGCCGGACGGATCAAACCGAAGCAGCTGCTCCACGCGGCTGAGATGCTCGAAGATCTGTCTCCAATCCAACAGAGCGAGCTGTCGCAAGCTGGTAAATGCATTCCCAATCGATATCTGATCCTTCGTCTGGCGGTTTTGCTCACGCAGGTTGAGATCGTTCAAGGATTTCCGGAGCGTGCGCTCAAGCCAGCTCTGGACCGGCAGCAATGCGGCCGCCTCGTCATAGAGATGACCGACAAGTTGAGTACCAAAATAGGGGCTGGGGCTCGGTTGGGTTTCAGCAAGTTCTGCCAGGATCGTGAAGAGCCGGTTAGGATCTCGCCGATTGGCTGTAGCGAGCCTGTTCGCCCAGAAGTCGGCGATCTCACGCTCTCGCAGGTCTGTCAGGGCTCTTACGGCGAGATTCTGGACGCTCTCGATCAACGCGGTGCGCAGCATCTGGGGGACCGCCCAGAGTTCGCCGATCGTCAGCGCGCACACGGATTGATACGCTTCAATAAACGCAAGGATGTTCTCCCGGTCCAGACGCGAGTCCGTATGGGAGATGAGTTCCTTCGCCAGGCCGTAGATGCGCGGCAGACTCCGGTATGGCTCGTTGGCAAGATGGGGCAACTGCTGGTAATAACGCCGGGGAAGGTTCAGTTGAACATCGCGAACATTGCCCTCGATGATGTACTCATTATCAAGGATCCATTCGGCGACCGGAGTTGCAGTCTGTTCCAGTCGACTCGCCTCGGAGAGATCCGAGCAAACTTGATGGACCCCTCGACGGGCCTGTTCGAGACGCTCGAGCAGCTTGGTGTTTTGCTCCGGCTTTGGGTCGACCTGGTGGTCCTTAGCCAGCCGCTGGGCATGCTCCCGGGTCTGCGTCAGCGAGAGCGGCACACCGGCGCTCCGCACATCTCCAACCAGACTCTCACGCTTCGGATGCAGGACGAAAACCGCAGGCGGGATCTCACAGCTTTGCCGAAGCACTGCCACTGGAAGCCGCAAGGTTTCGATCGGCGCCTGGAGAATCAGGACAGTCTCCTCAGAGACCAACCAACGTGCGTGATCCTCAAGCAGCCTTCGTTCGACACCGTGCTTCGACCGTCGTATCCACAGCACACCGAAGACGGTTCCGACGAATCCACCCGCCAGGATCGAAGTCAGGGTGGAAAACGTTCCACTCAGAATCCACTCCGGCCAGCTGAGGACCAGGGAAGCGACACCGGCAAAGCCCCCGAACAGGAGGGTCGCGAAGGTCACCCCAAGAGCACGGCGCCAAAGGAAGGGGTCCCGTGTGTGTACATCTCCGTCGGCGGTCTTGTACACCAATGCGGCGCGGCGGAAGCCACGCTTCTGCAGCTGCCGGAGGGCTCCACGAGCTTCATTCTGTCTTGCGAAGTAACTTAGAAGAATACCTGCTTCCACTTTCCGTCCTTATCCCAGCATTCTGCGTGAGTTTCCAAGCATTGCATCGGTTTCACTGGATGGGAATCCGCAACTCAACGCTCAATCTGACTTTGTCCCAAAAAAAACGCATGCGATTTCGGGAGCGCAAGGTGCTAACACAAAGGACTGCACGTTCAGGCTTCGACTTTCTCCCTACATCGCGCTTGCCCAAAGCGGGGAAGGGACTTCAGTGCGACTGTCCGCTCGAGCTTGGTGTCACGGACCTTATACACCACGTCCATGCCGCCTTCGCCTAATTTCCCAAGAATTTCATAATGCGATATTGTTTGACCAATCATTGCTCATGCCTCCCGCTTCCGCTTCGCTCCAGCGGGATCCTCAAAATCACATTCCACTCGTCCCAGAGAAACGGGACTCGTGGGTGATTTTGGGACATTCCGCCGCCGAGTTTTCCGAGGATCCTGTGATGAGAGACGGTGGCCCCGATCACGATTACCTCCTTCAACATCACTCGGGACTTTCGGTGCTTCGATGGTGACGGCAGGTGAATATTGCATCACAAAGCTACTGCAGTTCAGACTGAAAGGCAAATTGCAG
>CAYHQK010000088.1:0-2160 GCA_964358535.1 uncultured Nitrospira sp.
GTGGTCTCCAGCACAGAACAGGAATATCCTGTGACGCTCTTTCTGGGTTGGACCACCCATGCGGAGCCTGGATTTCGCCGGGACAATTGGTCGCTCCTGGAATTTGCCCTATTGGACGTGAAGCATCAGCAGACCGTGATGCAGGCCGAAGGCCGGGGCTGGGCCACCTTGGATTACCCGGGCGCGCCAGGGATCGATCAATGGTATCCGGTGGTGTATCTTCGTCCTCAGGATGAGCGGCGTATCTGGCCCCCGACCTATGCCGGCGCGCCGAATACCTTGCGGGTCGTGTCGTTTGACCAAGCGGCGAAGCGGTTGCTGCTGAAGCTTCAGCATTCCTGGCTCGGGGCAATGGAATCAGAGGCAAAGGCCCGAAAAACCGGTTCCTAAAGCGATTCGATCCTACAGTAGTCGTATTTTCTGTCCCCTTCTGGCCCTGACTGGTGAGGGTCCGGCGGGGACTATTAGTCTTTGAAGCCCTTGGAAGGGATAGTGTACAATGCGCCGTTCAGCGCATGGTCTCGTGTTGGTTAACCTTGTGGAGGAACGCTGTTATGGTTACGCGGAGTAAGGGGGGGAATGCCCTCGGTCTTGTTGCAGCTATCGGTCTTGTTATGAGCACCGTCGCATTTACTGTCCTGCCGGGTGAGCCCGCAGCCTTCGCCGGGACTCCAGCCGGGCTGACACAAGGATTTTCAGAGATTGTCAAGAAGGTAACGCCAGCAGTCGTGAACGTTGCGGTGACCGGGGGTGGAGAGGGTGGAGGCAAGGGCCGGAGAGCGCCGTTGCCGCCAGGGCCTTTCGGTGGACCTCCGGGTGAAGAGGCGCCAGGTGGCGAACTCCCGACTCCTCCGCCGATGCCTCCAGGTGGAGGGCATGGACGGCCCGATCAAAGCGCCGGATCAGGCGTCATCGTCGATTCGAACGGATTTATCGTCACGAACAATCACGTCGTCGAGGGTGCCACGCAGATTACCGTCACGCTCAGCGACCGGCGTGAATTCAGCGCGAAAGTGGTGGGGACCGATCCCAAGACGGATTTGGCCGTGATCAAGATCGAGGCGAAAGACCTCCCGGCCTTAAAGTGGGCTGACTATGAGAAGTTACAGGTGGGCGATCTGGTGTTGGCGGTCGGCAGCCCCTTCGGACTGAGTTCCACCGTGACTCTGGGCATCATCAGCGCCTTGGGCCGCGGCAACGTCGGCATCGCCGATTACGAAGATTTCATTCAGACCGACGCCGCAATCAATCCTGGCAACTCCGGCGGGGCCTTGGTCAATATGAGTGGCGAGCTCATGGGGATCAATACGGCCATCTTTTCGCGGACCGGCGGATCCGAGGGGATTGGATTTGCCATCCCCAGCAGCATTGCGGTGGATATCGTCGATAGTTTGCAGAAGACCGGCAAGGTCGTGCGCGGGTGGATGGGCGTCGCGATTCAGGAGATCACGCCGGCCTTGGCGAAGTCGTTTAAGTTGCCGGAGCAGCGCAAGGGTGTCTTGATCAGCGATGTGAACGAAAACGGTCCCTCGCATGTTGCCGGGATCCGTCGCGGCGATGTGGTGATTGCGTTCAACGGGAAAGAAGTCCAAAACGTGAGCCAGTTGCGCAACCTGGTCGCGCGCACGATGGTTGGCAAGGATGCGCAGGTGAAGGTGTTGCGAGACGGCAAGGAACAGACCATCGCCGTGAAGGTGGCGGAGCGGCCGACGGATGAAATGTTAGCGAAGAAGGAGCCGTCTGCTCCCAAGGAACCGGCCGAGACCGTGAAGCCTCCCGATAATGTCCTGGCCTCTCTCCGGGTGCAGGGGTTGGATGCGGCGACGATGAGCCAATTCAACATCCCGGCGAAGATGACGGGGGTGGTCGTGACGTCGGTCGAGAGCGGCGGCGCGGCGGAAGCGGCGGGGCTGCAGCGCGGCGACGTGATTCAGGAGGTGAACCACGAAGCCGTGAAGACGCTTGACGACTACCAGAAGGCGTCCCGTAAGCTGAAAAAAGACGAGTTGGCCGTCCTGCTGTTGAGTCGGCAGGGGAATAACCTGTTTGTAGCGGTCAATCCCAAGTAACCAGCATGACGAGAGCCGTGCCTGCTCGGAGAAGGGCAGGCAGGGCTTCTGATCGGGTGAACGGGTGGTATGGGCGCCGGGGTGGATTCAC
>CAYHQK010000088.1:2170-8714 GCA_964358535.1 uncultured Nitrospira sp.
AAACAACCAACAACCCCCCACCAGCCGGCCGGGCCCGCCCCCAACCCCCCCCCCCCACGGCTCATCATCGGATGAACGGTTCGTATGTCCGACGGTCTGAACTCACTCAACCAGTGGCTACAAGACACGATCTTTAAGCCGCTGGAAGACAAGAAGATGCCGGTGATGGAGCACCTCGTGGAGCTCCAGGTCCGGCTGACGCGCGCAGTCATCATCACCGCCCTGGTGTTCGTCGGCACGTTTTTCTATGCCGATACGCTGGTCCAGTGGCTGCGCATCCCCCTCCAGAACATGTTTGTGCCAGGGTCTCTCTCGTGGATGCCGACGGATCTGCCGACCGTGCCTTTCGTCTTTCTCGCGCCGGCTGAAGCCCTGTGGCAAAACGTCAAGGTGGCCGGGCTCTTTGCCCTTGTCGCTGCGACCCCTTACATTTTGTTGGAAGTCTGGCAATTCGTCGTGCCGGGTCTCCATGCTCAGGAGCGGCGCTTTGTGGCGCCGTTTGTGCTGTTGAGCGCCCTGGCATTTTACGCGGGGGTGGGTTTTTCATTTTTCTTCGTGCTGCCGTTCGCGCTGAATTTTCTGGTCTCCTATGGCGTCAACGCCGGTTTCATTCCTCAGATTTCCATTGCCCAGTATGTCGGATTTTCCCTCTGGTTCCTGATGGTCTTCGGGCTGATCTTCGAAGTGCCGCTCGCGATCACCCTCATGGCGAAGCTGGGGTGGGTCGATGCGCCCTTTCTCAAACGGTATCGGAAGTGGGCTCTGTTGGGCTCGTTCATCATCGCCGCCATCCTGACCCCCACGCCAGACCCCTTCAATCAATGTCTCATGGCCCTGCCGATGTATGTGTTCTATGAAGTCGGCATCGTGAGCGCGGGATTCTTCAACAAGAAGAAGCCTGTGCCTGAAGAGTCGTCCCTGCCGGTTGTGGCCACCGCAGCGGCTGGAAGCGGCAAGGCGGCGGGACTCCCCAACGTGGGAGAGGGCGATTATGTCGGTGTGCCGACAGGCCGTCGGCGATAACGGAAATACACAGATCGGGCGCAACGTTTTACAGAAGGACGATACATGGCTCGTGAACTGAATGTGATTCAACCTCCCAGCTCCGGCGGCAGCGATGCCTGCATCTACATGTGGGCCTGCGCGATTTGCGACGAAAACGAAACGTGCCAGAAGGACAAGGAAGGGCACAGTCGCTGGCTGGTCGCGAAGCGGATGGAGCGGATCGAATACAAAGTGCTCGTCATGAGCAACAAGGGCGGAGTCGGGAAGAGTACCTGCACGACCAACCTCGCCGTGAGTCTCGCGCTCAAAGGATGGCATGTCGGCATCTGCGACATGGACATCCATGGGCCGAACATTCCGAAGATGGTGGGGGCCGAAGGGCAGAAGCTCAAGATCAGCAGCTCGGGCGGGATCATTCCCTTTCAGGCCTATAATCTTAAAATCGCCTCGATGTCCTTCCTGTTGCAGAATTCGGACGATCCGATCATCTGGCGCGATGCGTACAAGTATGAGTTCATCAATCAGCTGTTGGGCGGAGTCGAGTGGCAGGATCTGAATTTTTTGTTTGTGGACTTGCCGCCCGGAACGGGCAACGAGTCGGTCACGACCATCGACCTGCTCGGCAATGTCAGCGGCGCCGTGATCATTACGACGCCGCAGGAAGTGGCCTTGCTGGACTCCCGCAAGTCCGTGACCTTCTGCAAGGACAGCGAAGTCCCGATCATCGGGATCGTCGAGAACATGAGCGGCTTGGAATGTCCCCATTGTCACAACCACATCGACGTCTTCCGCAAGGGCGGCGGGGAAGCCGCGGCGCATGATATGGGCGTGCCGTTTCTCGGTCGCATCCCGCTCGACCCAGATGTCGTGCTCCAGTCCGATGCAGGGGAGCCATTCGCGATGTTCAATTCGGACTCGCCGACGGCCGAGTGTTACCACGACATTGCCAACAAGGTCGAAGCGTTCTGCAAAAAGAGCGGGTCGCTCGTGAAAATTGCGCCTCGGCAGGCGCACTGATGGAGGAGAGACCGTGAAGGCCACAGACGCGACAGAAGGGCTCACACAGCTACAGGACGCGCAGCGGATCGTGTTGGAGTCCACGCCGACTCTGGGCTTGGAGAAGATTTCGATCCTGGATGCGCTCGGTCGTGTCTTGGGCGAGGACATCGTGGTGGAGCGGGATAATCCACCCTGGAACAACAGCGCGATGGACGGGTTTGCGGTGCGCTGGGAGGATATCAAGCAGGAGCAGACGATTCAGAAGCCGGTGACGCTCACAGTGATCGAAGACGTGCCGGCTGGCAAGATGCCGTCCAAAACCGTCGGCAAGGGGCAGGCGATTCGCATCATGACGGGGGCGCCGATCCCGAAGGGGGCGGACACGGTCTTGAAGGTCGAGGATACGGAACATACGCCGGATTCCGTTCGCGTCTTCAAGGCGGAACAGCAAGGCGCCAACATCCGTCCGCAAGGCGAAGATGTGAAGAAGGGCGACTGCATCATTGCCAAGGGGACGCAGATCCGGCCCGGTGAAGCAGGGATGCTGGCGATCCTGGCCAAGTCCTTCATCTTCGCCTATCAACGGCCCAGAGTGGCGATTCTGTCGACCGGCGACGAGTTGGCGGATTTGGACGAGCGATTCAGCGAAGAAAAAATCATCAACTCCAACAGCTACGGGATTGCAGCTGCCGTCCAGGAGGCGGGTGGTATTCCCTTCTTGCTGGGGATTGCGCGGGATACGCCTGCGGCATTGAAGGAAAAGATTTCACATGGACTGACGGCGGACATTCTGGTCCTGTCCGGCGGCGTCTCGATGGGTGATTACGATTTTACGAAGACGGTGTTCCATGAGCTCGGCGCAGAAATGAACTTCTGGAAGTTGGCGATCAGGCCGGGGCAGCCGCTCGCGTTCGGCAAGATTCAGGGCAAGCTGGCCTTCGGCTTGCCGGGGAATCCCGTCTCCTCCATGGTGACGTTCGAGCAGCTGGTGCGGCCGGCGATGCTGAAAATGAGCGGACATCGGCACTATGGCCGTCCAGTCGTGCAGGCGATCTTCGAGGAAAAGTTTTCCAAGAGGACGGATCGGCGCCACTTCTTGCGCGGGGTGCTCACGCAGGAAGCGGGAGTCTTTAAGGTGCGAACCACCGGCGCGCAGGGGTCCGGAATTTTGACCTCCATGGTGAAGGCCAATTGCTTGATCGATATTCCGGTCGAAGTCGAACGGGTCAATCCTGGCGACCTGGTCTCGGTTCAATTGTTGTGCGGCGAAGTGTGGGCGAACCACGCAGGCCCGGTCCAGGCGGGCGGGCATCATCTCTCCTGTTGCTGAAGCTTCGTCCAATTCCGTGACGATGTTGCGGTGCGACGTGTAATGAAGGGCCCTGTTGTATGGCCGTACCTATTGTGTCGTTTGTCGGCCGGTCGAACAGCGGGAAGACTACGCTGATCGAGCGGGTGATTCCTGAACTGGTTCGCGCCGGCTATAAAGTGGCGACGGTGAAGCATACCGGGCATGGGTTCGATCTCGATACGGAAGGGAAGGACAGCTGGCGCCATAAGCGGGCCGGGGCCAGCAGCGTGATGGTGCTCTCCAAGGGCAGCATGGCGATGTTTGCCGATGTGTCCGACCAGATGAGCGTCGAAGCCATACGAGACCGGTTTCTCGACCAGAGCTATGACTTGATCATTGCCGAAGGGTGGAAGCACGAAAGCTATCCGAAGATCGTCATCATCCGTGAGGCGGTCGGCGAAATTCCCGTGTCTCATGAAGGATTGCTGGCGGTGGTATCGGATAAGCAGGTTGATTTGTCCGTGCCCTTGTTCGGGTTGGACGATGTCGTAGGCGTGGCGGCTTTGATCATGAAGCAATTTCCCAAATCCCGTTCTCATTCGGAGCATGAACTGGAAGCCTAGAGCGACCATCCTGTTGGCCCTTACCCTCGGCGCCATTGCGCTTGGCGCGATAGCCATTCCTATCACGAACCATCCGACCTTCTGTGCCAGTTGCCATACCATTGCGCCTTCCCATGAGAGTTGGGCGAAATCCTCGCATCGAGACGTGACCTGTGTGGCCTGCCATGTGAGGCCCGGCCTTGAAGGCTGGCTCCACGATAAGGCCTGGGCCGGGACGAAGGATGTGGCCATTTACCTGTTCGGCAGCCCGACCGATCCGCACAATCTCCAGGCGAAGGTCGATTCCGCCGTCTGTCTGGGCTGTCATCGAGACATTCTGCGGGTTTCTGAAGTAGCCCCGCGCGATCTGCCTCCGCCGGTCAAAGAGGTCGGTTTGATCATGAGCCATCGCAAACATATCGAGGCCTTTGCGAAGCGAAGCCAGGGGGAGGGCTGCACGACCTGCCATTCGTCGGTCGTGCATGAACGGCCGATCAAGGGCTATCCGATCGTGATTCCGCGCGGGCATGTATCGGCTGACGAGAAACCCTGGTACCCGGACCATCCTGAAGGTTCGTACTTGCGGACCAGAGCCCTCAAGGATTGTTTCCGCTGCCACGACGGGAAGACGGAGCATGAGGGGAAGGTCGTGAGCCGAAAATGTGAAACCTGCCATCTCCCTGAGAAAATCGGCAACGCCCTGCTCTTCAACTGATTCGTTGATTGTCCATGCCCACACCTACACCCGTCCTGCACGTCCAGCATCTCGTGAAACAGTTCGGCGATTTTACCGCCGTCAACGACATTTCCTTTGACCTCAGGCCGGGAGAGATCCTCGGGTTGCTGGGTCCGAATGGGGCAGGGAAAACCACGACCATTCAGATGCTGCTTGGGGTGGTGAAGCCGACTTCCGGCTCCATTCAGATGTTCGGACGAGATCTGGAGACGGACCGCGAGGCCATTCTGCAGCAAGTAAACTTTTCTTCGACCTATGTCTCCATGCCGCAGGCGCTCACGGTGGAGGAAAACCTCTGGGTGATCGCGAGGCTCTACGGTCTGTCGCAGATCCAGGAGCGGGTCGATCGCATCGTGACACGGCTTGAGATGGAGGAGTTTCGCCATAAAGTCACGCGCAAGTTGTCCTCCGGTCAAAGCACCAGGCTCGGGCTGGCCAAGGCCTTTCTGACCGAACCGAAGATTCTGTTCCTCGACGAGCCGACCGCGAGTCTCGACCCCGATATCGCGCAAAAGATCCGGAGCTTCCTCAAGGAGGAGCGGCGTTCGTCCGGCCTGAGCGTGCTTTATTCGTCGCACAACATGCATGAGATGGAAGAGATGACGGATCGGATCATCTTCCTCCAGCGAGGCAAGATCGTGGCGGAGGGGACGGCGCAGGAGATTGTGGCGCGGTTCGGGCAGGCGGATCTGGAAGAAGTGTTTGTGAAGTTGGCGCGGGAGCAGTAGGAGGCGCCGTGGAGGGTCTCTGTGCTCGCGCAACGCGCGGCCTCAGAAGGCCCTCGTTGGACGCGCGCAGGGGAGACCCTCCCCAGTGCCTCCTTGATTGCCTGTCCGCCCGAGTAGGGGGAAGAGAAGAGGAAGATGAAATTCCATCGAGTCTATGCGCTGGTGGCGCGGCATTTGTACCTGTACCGGCGCAGTTTGCCGCGGATGATGGAGATTTTCTATTGGCCCTTTCTGGACCTGGTCATCTGGGGGTTCATTACGGTTTATCTCATGAAATTTCAGGGGCAGATCCCAGGGGCGGTTACGTTCTTTCTGGGGGCTTTAATTTTATGGGATGTGCTGTTCCGCGCGCAGCAGGGAGTGACGATTTCGTTTCTGGAGGAGCTCTGGGCGCGCAATCTGATGAATTTGTTTGCCAGTCCGCTCAAGCCGAGCGAGTTCCTGGCCGCGACGATGGTGATGAGCGTTTTAAAAGTGATGGCGGTCTCTGTGGTGATGGTCGTCTGCGCAGGTCTCTTTTATTCGTACAATATTTTCGTGATCGGGCTCTGGCTGATTCCGTTCGTTGTGAATCTCGTGATGACGGGCTGGATCATCGGGGTGTTGACCACGGCCCTCATTATGCGGTTTGGCCAGGAAGCGGAAGTGCTGGCCTGGAGCATGGTGTTTTTGTTTCAGCCCATCTCCTGTGTGTTTTATCCGATCGAGGTGCTGCCAGGCTGGCTGCAGGCCATTGCCTGGATGAATCCGGCCGCCCATGTTTTTGAAGGGATGCGCGCCGTGCTCAACGCGACGGTCTCGCCGGTCGCGCATCTTGCCTGGGCCACCGGCTTGAATGTGGTCTGTCTCAGCCTGGTCGTCGCCCTGTTCCATTGGATGTTCGAGTTCTGCCGGGAACGGGGCTTGCTGGTCCGCATCGGGGAGTGATCCGGCCTGGTCTAGCAGGATGCTCGAAAATGTCGTCTTTTTCGTTCGTCGTTCGTCCCTCGTATCTCGCCGTTTATGTCGTTTGCGAGATACGCTTCACGAGGGACGCTTCACGGTCTTTCCGCCAGCGGACTTTTTCAGCATCCTGCTCGTGGCGGATTGCCATTTTCAAGAAGGCTATGCTAGCCTACGCTTACCTTCTCGCAGGGGCCTGGCGGTGAGGTGGCGCGAAATAAACAGGCCTGCAGCATCGATG
>CAYHQK010000089.1:0-1506 GCA_964358535.1 uncultured Nitrospira sp.
CCCTCGTCACTTCAGGTGGTTGACAAGCATCATTCCGAGTGGTTAATTGCCCTCGTGCGCCCTCGCTTAACTTGATAGGACCTTGGACTTCTGGTCCTTGAGTTGCGAGTTCACGTGACAGCGGACGTACCATGTCAGCCACGAATGACTAACTACATCACTTAGGAGGGACGATCATGATCGCCACAACCTCGTCACAGGCATTCGTCAACACGAAATCCTGCCTCGCGCTGGTGCTGGTCCTTGCTGGGCTGGGGCTCTCGGGATGTAGCAGCGTCAAGATTCTTCAACCGGCGGACGGGTCGGTACTGCCAGCCGGACAGCCAATTCTCTTCGAGGGTCAAGTGACGCGGTCGTCAGAAACAGGCGGGGCAGATCGCTCGAGCGATCTGGCGTGGGAGTCCAGCCAAGACGGCCATTTGGCCAACGGTCAGCAATTCACCACATCGACGTTGAGCACTGGTTCGCACCGGATCACAGCCAGTTGGCCCGGCCACAACCGCCGCGCGAGCATCGTTATTTCCGTCGCGCCATAGGGACAAGAAAAGTGGCAGGCTACTTTGATTGCCCTGTATCAGAGCAATCAACTTACCGGAATCTGGTAAGTGCCACGCGAACCAAACGAGGCAGATCGCTCCCCCCTGAGCAATAATTCTCGCGCGCCGCAATGTTTTGAGCTGAAACGACAGCGACTGCGTAAGGGCCGTCTCGCCAAAAAGCGAACATGGGGCCTCCCGATTGACCACGATTAACATCCGCGGTGGTGTCCATCAAACGGCCAGAACCGTAATCCGCCGCGTGCTCGTCCAATTCCTTCCCACTCTGGCGAAGCGGGAATATTGAGGAAGCCCTGTCAGCAGAATAACCGATGTTTATCCAATACGGTTCGTCATCCCAGCTGCTATTGTATGTTCTAGTCCCTAGCCAACCGAAACGATCGCCTATTCGATCAGCGGTGATGACAACGGCGTAGTCCTCATCAAGCTCACTAAAACTAACATCATCTCCGGGGCGCACTCTGGTAAACGCACAAACTTGCGTGATTCGTGATATTGCTGACACCGCTGGACCGGCTCTATTCACCTCAACAGAGCCGGTGACACCACCGCTTACGGCCCAATTAATGGTGTGACTTGCGGTTAAAACGTGGCGAGGACCCACGATGACCCCTGAGCCATATCCTACGCCGACGATAACCTTACACACGCAGCCCCATGGATACGAAGTATCATCGTACGCTCTGCGATCATCACTGCCAAATATCACAAGTGGATCAACTTTTCGTCCTCTGTGCTCAAGCTTTTCCTTTGGACGTCCATGGTCAACGACTCGCTTGGGTTTGTAGCGTTGATCAATCCATTTTGGCAGCAGAGGTTTAGTTGGTTCATCAGAGACTTTGCCTAGACTTTCTGGTGATACCAACTCAAACTTGAAGGCTTCAAGGTCTATCGCTAAATCTATGCTCCGCAGTTTCAGCGGCACTTTTTCAGTTGCCGCCTTGTTGAC
>CAYHQK010000089.1:1606-8687 GCA_964358535.1 uncultured Nitrospira sp.
GATTGACTTCGCGCTGACCACTCCGTTACATGAAGCGCATGAACTGGGATGAAAAGTATCAAAAAGGTGAAGCGTTCTGGGATAAAGGCGCTCCGGCGCCGGCGATGAAGCAGTATCTGGCGCGTCATGCGGTGCGCGGGCGGGCGCTGGTACCGGGCTGCGGCCGCGGGCATGAGGTGGCGCTGGCGGTGGAGCAGGGGCTGGGTGCGACGGGGCTGGACATCGCGCCAACAGGGGTGGCGGAGGCGCGCGCGAAGTATCCCCATCTGGCGGAGCGCTTCGTGACGGGAAGTTTGTTTGATCCGCCGGAGGCCATGCGCGGCGCCTATGATGTAGTGCTGGAACATACCTGCATGAGCGGGCTGCCTCCGACGTTGCGCGCCGATTACCGGCGTGGCATCGATCTCACGCTGCGGCGCGGAGGCCTGCTGATCGGGGTCTGGTTCATCAATCCGGCGCTCGATCCGGGTAACGAGGGGCCGCCCTTCCCGTTCAGCGTGGCTGATCTGACGGCGCTCTTTGCAGAGGGCTACGACATCGTCGAAGATTATGTGCCGGATGTGGCCTTTCCCGGTCGCGAAGGCCGGGAGCGGGTGCGCGTACTGCGCCGCATAGCAGGAAACTGATTCGGACGGTCTCTCTAGTTAGTGTAGTTCAACGAACGAGCAAGACCATCCAGCCCTGTCGATCCCCGCTCACTCTCGCCATCCGCTATCGGCCATGCGCCCTTCTCTCCACCCCATCCCCTCACACCAGGCTCCACATCGCCTCCGGAGTGATGGATACGCCGAAGACTTTGCAGTAGACTTGCGCACACCAGATTGCTGAGCCTTCCTGGCTACGTTGCAGGGGTAGGCCGCAGCAGACTTAAGAGTCATGCGTCGCTATGCCACACCTTGAAAGACACAAAACACACCGCATCGGCTGGCTCCGTGCGGCAGTCCTTGGCGCAAATGACGGTATTGTCTCCACTGCGAGCCTCGTCCTAGGCGTGGCGGCAGCAGGTGCGAGTTCAAAGAGTATTGTGATCGCGGGCGTTGCCGGTCTTGTGGCTGGTGCGATGTCGATGGCTGCCGGCGAGTATGTGTCGGTCAGTTCGCAAGCTGACACCGAGCGCGCCGATCTGGATCGGGAGCGTAAGGAGTTGGCGACTCACCCCAAGCAAGAACACACGGAAATGGCCGCGATCTATGTTGGGCGTGGACTTGATGCAGGACTCGCCTCCAACGTCGCGACCCAGTTGATGGCGCATGATGCTCTCGGCGCGCATGGGCGTGACGAGCTGGGTATATCCGATACATCGACCGCACGACCGGTTCAAGCCGCATTGGCGTCGGCCGTCACTTTTTCAGTTGGCGCTGTCCTGCCGCTCTTGATTGTCCTATTAGTGCCGGTCTCTGCGCTTATGTGGGCTGTCTCTGGCAGCTCACTCGTGTTTCTCGCACTATTAGGCTCCGTGGCGGCGCGCGCCGGCGGCGCTTCGATGATGACCGCTGCCGCGCGAGTAACATTTTGGGGTGCCTTGGCCATGGCCTTGACCGCTGGAGTTGGGGCGTTGTTTGGGGTGGCTGCTTGAAATCCCCGCCATTCATGATCCAAAGAAAATGAGGTACCAGGACCATGTCGCGGCGCGTGGCGGGGCGCTAAGATCTCTAGGCTTTCTGGTTCATCTCGTCTATCTGGTTGGTATGGTTCGACGAACGAGCGAGACCAGCCAGCCCCGCACATCACATAGACCACCATTGAACCACCCTCCCCTCACCTCAAACAACGATGGACCAGGCCGACCCTCATCTGGGAACTTTCCCTCGCGGGGATTCCCCCTGATTGACGAACTCGTCAAACAGGCGTCTCATAGGAGCAAGGTTCTCGATGGGAATCGTTGGGAGTCGAAAGGGAGGCGCGTATGACCAATGAAGAAAAGGTGAAGGCCATCCGTCCGTGGATTAACCCGGAAGAGCGAATCACGGTGCATTTCCTCGACGAGCCAGACTTGAATGCGGAAGTGACTGACTGCAACGCCGAGTTAGTGGACCTCTCAATCGAGACCCGCGTACCGCACATTAAACAACAAATCTCGGTTCCATTGCGCCGCGCTGAAGTCTCGGAAGATCCCTCCCATTATACTCGGGATCCTGACCGGCCCCTGAAACACCGACGATTGATGCTGGTCATCGATGACAAGCGGCCGCCTATCGTCTATTGATGGTGGGGACAGGAGCGCGTGGCGGGGAGCTGGTGCATCTGGTCTCATCGGTCTGTCTCCTGTGTGTGGTTCGACGAACGAGCGAGCCCAGCCAGCCACGCCAATTCCCGCTCACTCTTGCCATCAGCTATAAGACAGATGCTATTCGCACTTCTCTCCACCCCCTCCGCACCAAACACCCACATTGTCTACTACGCGATGGATACAACTACGACTTTGTAGTAGAGTGCCAAAATAGCTTACTGAAGATACTTGGCCTGCTGATCGGATGGCCCCGGCAGATTTATTAGTGCGGCGACAGTGGGCCGTTCGATCTACGATTCGTCAACTTATTGCAAAAGGAGAAATACGATGCTCGAAACCATTGCAATTATCTTGGTTGTCCTGTGGATTCTTGGGCTTGTCAGCTCGTACACCATGGGCGGATTCATTCATGCTCTCCTGGTCATCGCGATCGTGGTGATTCTGGTTCGTGTCATTCAAGGTCGTCGCGTCTAATACCCTACCCGCGGGAACGGAGAGCATGTCCCCGGAAGCATTTGCGGCGTGTGGCGGGGAGCTGGTTTATCTGGTGTCTTCGGTCTGTTTCGTGCGTGTGGTGCGACGAACGAGCGAGACCAGCCAGCCCCGCCGATCCCCGCTCGCTCTTGCCATCAGCTATCTGCCATGCGCCCTACGGAGAAGGTTAGACCCGCTACGCGCACACCTATAGGCCTCCCCGTGCTCACCGCCCTCTCTTCGTCCGATCGCTTTGCTCGCACGATTCCACGCCCGAAGGGCGCTGAAGGAGATGGAGGTCGGGTATTTGCCTACTCCGCGACAGAGGACTATGCTATTACGTGAGGCTGTCCAACTTCGAAAAGGAGGTACCGCTATGAGTAAGATGCTCTATGCCGTCACCCTGATCCTCGTCGCGAGCTCGCTCGCTCCTCGTATCTCGAACGCGTCAGACCTGCCAGGCATCCCGCCAGAGACCGTGGCTGATTACATCCACGCGGTCATCGAAGCCGACCGAACGTTCTACACGATTCATGTCGTCGAGCGGCAGCAGAAGGGCGGGGGCGCCACTGCAGCCGAGAACTGGCGCGCGAAGAAGAATGTGCTGCCGCTGCCCGCGCAGTTCCTCATGGAGTCCAGCGATCTGGCGATGAAGACCGGCTTGAAGGTCCGCTACCGCCTGATCAGCCTCTGGCCTATTAATCCCATCAACAGGCCGTACAACGAATCTGAAAAGGATGGCCTGGAAGCCGTACGCCAGCATCCCGAACGATCAGCGACGAACACCGTAAAAGATGGCGATCAGACCTATTTTCAAGCCATCTATGCCGATCGCGCCGTCAGCCAGGCCTGCATCGGCTGCCACAACGCGCACCCCAAGAGCCCGAAGAAAAACTTCACATTAAACGAGGTCATGGGCGGAGTGGTGATCGAGATTCCACTGGACCGATAGGGCCTGGGGGATAAAAATGGGGCAGCAACTTTTCTGGCGGCGTCCAGCGAGATGACACGATGCCTCAACCCATTTCGCGGCGCGTGGCGGGGAGCTGAAGCCGCTAGGCTTTCTGGTTCATCCCGACTATCTGGCCGTTTGGTTGGTGTGACGCGACGAACGAGCGCCAAATATAAGGCAGCTTGACGGGGGGTCTTTTCGCACGTAGCATGAATCCAGGCGTTTCAGCGACGCCGACTGTCTCATCCCTCGCGCGTCCCGGTCCTTCCTCACGCGATCGATTCTCCAGTCTCCGCCGTTCCACCACCGATATCGCTCTGCGCACTCGTCACGACAGGCGCACAGTGGACAAGGAGCAATCCCCATGGCCCTGCAGAAACCCATTACCGACCGGATCCTCGACATGCTCCAAGGCCCCCTGGAATGCGAGTTCGAAGCCATAGTGGCTCGCTATCCTGAATTCACCTGGAACGAGCTCTTTCAAGAAGTGTCTCGCTTGAACCGCACAGGGCGAGTGAAAGTGACCAGGGGGGTTGGCATCTTTACTCTCACGCAAACTGCAGCTGTGAAATAAGCACCGGCACTGCCGCAGGATCAGCCCCTCGCGGCCTGTGACGGGATTTCATTCTAGACTTGTTGTAGAATCGCCCGGTAACGAGTCCCCATCCGCACGAGGCTCGCATGACACGAGGCAACCAATCTCAGCGTGACCAGGCCCATCGAGAGCATGCGCTCAAACTCTTTCCCTGGCTCTGTGCACATTGCGGACGGGAATTCGACAGCAAGAAGCTGAACCAGCTCACGGTCCACCACAAAGATCACAACCACGACAACAATCCGCTGGACGGGAGCAACTGGGAGTTGCTCTGCCTCTACTGCCACGACAACGAGCACCAGCGCTATCAAGTGGCAGCCGCGTCCGGCGAGCCGCCGCCGAGCCATGAGCCGGATCGACCATCCACCTTTACGCCCTTCGCCGACCTCGCGAAATTGCTCAAGCCGAAATCCTAGGCAAGCGGAACTGCAACCGAGACATTTTCCTGCGCAACGCGCACGATAGAACATGGAGATTCAACATGACGCCTGATCAGGAACTATTTCACGAACATGGCTGTGCCCTATCATCAAGCTCCCACTCCCCTGCTACGAAAAGCGGTGCATGATGATTCGGCGGATGGTGTTCTCGCGAAATCGATATTTCTATGGGCGTCTTTTGACTGTGAGCGATTTTGAGGAGGAACAAACCTACCATCGCAGCAAGCAACAATTCCGGAACCTCCACACCCTGGGCGTCGGAATCGTATCAGGCTTATCCGTCACGCCAGAGAATAATGGCAGGTCCATCCAGATCAGCCCTGGCTATGCGATCGATCGCTTGGGACGAGAGGTTTGCGTGCCTTCGGCCGTTGACTGCCCCTTGCCCACGAAAAGTGATCGACTGCTCGTTTCTATCGGCTATGTTGAGACGGAAATTGAACCGACTCCCGCGCTCTCTGGCGAACCATCAAGTGGGAGAAATCCGGTTGAGTGCGCCAGAATAGAAGAGGGCTATGAAGTCACCCTGAGTCAAATCCCGCTAGGAAGGCCCGTGGGGCCTCCACGCAACCGGCTCACGCAGAGCGAGCCCAGCGCGCTTATTCCCCTCGCCAGGCTTCAGCGCAAGGGGAAACAATGGGTCGCCGAGCCCCCGCCGCGCCGCACGCCAGCGAAGTCTGCACGGACGAAACCCAAAAGAGGCAAAAACATCTAGCATGCTGCGGGAAAATTCGGTGAACACGAAAAACAGGGGTGCCATGCTCTCTGGCATGGAGGCCTCAATCGCCCTCAGGATGCTCAAAAAGGCTGTCCAGCAAGGCCGCAGCGAGCGAAAAGGCGAGGCGTACCCTTGCGGTACGTTGAGCCTCTTCGTGAAGCGAGAACGCCGCTGGCGGACTTTTTCAGCATCCTGCTAGAGGCAGAGGTCAATCATCGCCAAGGCTCCGACGAACAGGAGGCAACGCCATGAGCGAATTTCAACCGGAGAAGTTCTCATACGAACAGTCCGACACAAAGACCACCTCGGAGAAAGGCACCGTCGTCGAAAAACGGAGGAAGGTTACGTTCGACACCGAGGACATTATTGCAGGAGCCGCTGGGAGCGTCGCGATTCTGTTTACCCTGGCCATGATCGCCGGCAAGCTGCCGGTAAACGAGCTGACCATCGGTGTGGTGGCATTCTCAGGGGCTGGCGCGACAATCGCCAAAATCATCAAGATGAGACGCGCGCCAGCTGACACGAAGAAGACGCGCTAACACTAGCGGGGAAATTTCCGGATCAGGTTCTGGCCATTCAATATTTCTCGACGCATGGCCGCTGATACGTGATGACAACGGCGGATACAGAACGTCCCTGTGTCTCTGTCTTTAGAGGGCGCCGAGACGCCAGAGGGTTGTGAGTTCCGCCGCTCGGGCGGCGCTGAGCGGGTCTGCCGGGTCGGAGGCGCGGGGATGGGTCGGACGGACACTGATCTTGCCGATCACTCTGAGCCCCGCTGTCTCAACCGCAGCGAGGAGTTCTTCCCTCGTTCGCAGTCCCAGATGTTCGGCCAGGGTTGAGAGCAACAGCCAGCCTTCTCCTCCAGGCTCCAAATGGGCGGCCAGGCCATTGAGGAATCCGCGCAACATACGGCTTTCGGGATCGTAGATCGCCTGTTCGATGGGAGAGCTGGGCCGCGCCGGAATCCAGGGCGGGTTGCAGACCACGAGCGACGCCCGGCCTTCAGGGAAAAGATCTGCCTGCACGACGTCCACTTTAGCCATGAGTCCCAGCCGCGCGAGGTTCTCCCGGGCGCAGGCCAGGGCGCGAGGATCATGATCGGTGGCCACAATATGCGCAACGCCGCGCCTGGCCAAAATCGCCGCCAACACGCCGGTCCCGGTCCCGATATCGAAGGCGCGCGTCTGCGACGGCAACGGTGTCTCAGCAACCAACCCCACGTACTCGCTGCGAACCGGAGAAAACACACCATAGTGCGGGTAAATGCGGCCGCCGATCGCGGGGATCACCAGGCCCTTCTTTCGCCATTCGTGTGCGCCAATCAGTCCCAGCAACTCGCGTAGCGACACCAGGGCGCGCCCGTCAGCAGGACCGTAAGCCTCGGTGCAGGCGAGACGCAGGTCCGGCGCACGGCGCAGGCGCACTTCATAGTCCTCTTCCAGTGCCACCAGCAACATCCCCAAGACGCGGGCGCGAAGGGACTGGGCCTGCCGATGTAGATGGAAGCTCTCAGCCGGAGACGAGCCAGGCTTGGGGGGATGGCGGTCGACTCGCCGCGCCATCGCATTCAGCAACTGTCTGGCATTCTGGAAGTCGCCTTGCCAGAGCAGCGCGCTCCCCTCGCAGGCCAGGCGATAGGCTGTGTCGGCGGTCATCTTGTCGGTGGCAA
>CAYHQK010000090.1:0-8634 GCA_964358535.1 uncultured Nitrospira sp.
TAGAGCATGATGCCGGGGCGCACGAGCGAAAAGTGGGCCTCGGGAAACCGGACGATGGCGGCGCTATTGGCCGCATGCACCAGGGGCAGGGTGAGGCCTCGTAGGCGAATCTGCTCCAGCATGGCATGGAATGCGCCAAGCTGCCGTTCCGTGAAGGCGCTGTCTGCTCCATCTGCGTCGGCCAGGTGGGTCATGACTCCCTCGACCTGGAGGGGGCTCCGCAAGATCTGGTCGTCGAGAATGGTTGGCAGCTCGTCCAGGGAAAGCCCGAGCCTCCCCATGCCTGTTTCGACCTTGAGATGAATCTGGTAGGGGGCCGGATGAGCGCGAACGGCCTTGGCCAAGGCTGGCAAGATGCGCCCATCGCTCACGACCGGGGTCAATCGGTGAGCTACCAGATCGGCGATCTGTTCCTCGAAGAGCGCGCCGAGAATGAGGATGGGAGCGTTGAGGCCGGCTTGGCGGAGTTCGATGCCTTCGTCCAGGGAGGCGACGGCAAATCGCTTGATTCCATGACTGGCGAGTGATTGTGCGATGGCGACAGCCCCATGTCCATAGGCGTTGGCCTTGACGATCGCCAGGACCTTGCAGGAGGGGGACAGATACCCGGTGATACACGAGAGATTGTGGGCGAGTGCCGCGAGATTGACGGTGGCGTAGGTAGGTACCAAGGTGGAAATGGCGGTCACACTTCCATGATTTCGTGTTCTTTTTTCTTGACCACGTCGTCGACTTTTTGAATGTATAGATCGGTCAGCTTCTGGGTGTCGATTTCGGCTTTTCTCAGATCGTCTTCGGTGAGCTTGCCATCCTTTTGCAGTTTCTTCAACTCTTCGTTGCCATCTCGACGGAACCCTCGCACGACCACTTTCGTATCTTCGCCGTGCTTCTTGCAGATCTTGCCGAGGTCTTTGCGGCGCTCTTCGGTGAGGGGCGGCAGGGGAATGCGAATGATCTTTCCGTCGTTGGACGGGGTCACGCCGAGGGTTGACCCTGCCAGGGCCTTTTCAATTTCCTTGATGAGGGCCGGCTCCCATGGTTGGATCGTGATGAGGCGCGCCTCCGGGGTCGAAATATTGGCCACCTGCTTGAGCGGGGTCATCGTGCCATAGTAGTCCACTCGCACGCCGTCGAAGAGGGCCACAGAGGCTCGTCCTGTTCGCAGGCCGGCTAAATCGCGCTTGAGATGTTCCAGCGCGGACTCCATCTTTTCCGTGATTTTCTGGTGTATGGCGGCAGGATTGGACATGCGAGACTCCCGGGAAAATTAACGACGATCTGGCGTGACGACGGTGCCGATCGCTTCGCCTGTGGCGACGCGTTTGAAGTTGCCTTGTTCTTTCAAGTTGAACACGATGAGCGGCAGATTGTTATCCATGCAGAGGCTGATGGCCGTGGCATCCATCACCTGTAAGTTCTGATTCAAGATCGCAAGAAAAGAAATGGTCTGATACTTCGTGGCGGTGGGGTTCTTGACGGGGTCGGCGTCGTAGATGCCGTCGACCTTGGTCCCCTTCATGATGACCTGGGCGCCGATTTCCATCGCCCGGAGCGCCGCGGCAGTATCGGTCGAAAAGTATGGATTCCCTGTGCCGCCCGCGAAGATGACGACGCGCTTTTTCTCAAGGTGGCGAATGGCCCGGCGGCGGATATAGCCTTCGGCCAGCTGGCGCATTTCGATTGCGGATTGGACGCGCGTCATCACGCCGATGCGCTCAAGCGCATTTTGCAGGGCCAGGGCATTGAGGACCGTCGCGAGCATCCCCATGTAGTCGGCGGAGGCCCGCTCCATGCCGGAGGCGCTGGCGGCAATGCCGCGGAAGATATTGCCGCCCCCGATGACCACGGCGACTTCGATGTCGAGGGCCACGACGGAGGCGATCTCCGTCGCGAGGCCCTCGAGAATGGAAGGCTGGATGCCGTAGCCCTGCTCACCGGCCAACATCTCTCCGCTCACTTTGAGGAGGATGCGCCGATAGTTCGCAGAGCTCATGCTTCGCCTAATTGATACCGGGTGAAGCGGCGGATGTTCATGTTCTCGCCGATTTTGGAAATCTTCAGCGCCAGCAGATCTTTGATCGTGACGGAGGAGTCCTTGACGAAGGACTGCTCGATCAGACAGCTCTCCTGGAAGAATTTTTCCAGTTTGCCTTCGACGATCTTCGGCCAGGCGGCCGGGGGCTTGCCCATTTCCTTGGCCTGTCCCTCGTAAATCGCGCGTTCCTTCGCGATGAGGTCGGCGGGAATCTCTTCCCGTTTGACGTAGGAGGGTTTTCCGGCGGCCACCTGGAGGGCCAGGTCGTTGACGAAGGATTTGAACTCTTCGTTCCGGGCCACGAAGTCGGTTTCGCAATTGACTTCGATGAGCACGCCAATTTTCCCGCCCATGTGGATATAGGCATGAATGAGGCCCTGGTTGGTCTCGCGGCCGGACTTTTTGAGCGCCGCGGCCAACCCCTTTTGGCGCAAATAATCGATCGCTTTTTCGATGTCGTCGCCGTTCTCGGTGAGCGCTTTCTGGCAATCGAGGAAGCCGGCGCCGGTTTTCTCTCTCAGTTCTTTGACAAGCTGACTTGATCCAGCCATACGTGACGGTCCTTTTCAGTAAACAGTGAGTGCCTTCGTTAACGCGCGCGGTGCCGGCCCTTATGAGGCCGGCGTGCTCGCGAGGCTCATGGCTGCGGGTTTGCCGCCGGCCACAGGCGCTGGTTTGAAATCCGCTTCTTCGCGCTGTGTCCGCAAATTGGCGCCTTCGATGCAGGCGTTGGCAATGAGGGACGTGATGAGCTTGATGGAGCGAATGGCGTCGTCGTTTCCAGGGATCGGGTAGGTGATGTGGTCCGGATCGCAGTTCGAGTCCAGGATTGCGATCATCGGAATCTCCAACCGCTTTGCTTCCTGCACGGCAAGGTGTTCGATGCGCGTGTCGAGGACGAAGACCGCTCCGGGAACGCCGCGCATATCCTTGATGCCGCTCAGATACTTTTGCAGTTTGACGATCTCTTTCTGCATCTTCATGATTTCTTTTTTCTTCAGGCCGTACTGGCTGGGGTCCGCCAGCTTGGCTTCCATCTTCTTCATCTTATCGATGCTCTTCCGGATGGTCTGGAAGTTCGTGAGCATGCCGCCCAGCCAACGCTGGTTGACGAAGAACATGTTGGCGCGAAGGGCCTCTTCTTGAAGGATTTCGGCAGCCTGACGCTTGGTCCCGACAAACAGGACCGTCTGGCCGGCGGCGACGGTGTCGCGGACGAAGGCATAGGCCTGCTCCATCCGGTTCAGGGTCTGCTGAAGGTCGATGATGTAGATGCCGTTGCGTTCGCCAAAGAGGAATTTCTTCATCTTCGGGTTCCAACGATTCGTCTGGTGTCCGAAATGGACGCCTGCTTCCAGCAATTCCTTGATCGAAACCACTCCCATGCCTTCACCTCCCCTCAAGACTTGCAGAGCGCCCGCTGACGCAGGCGAGGGGGACTGGCCCCCTTATTCTCAAGTCGAGCGACGTCCATAGACGCCGATACGAATTTGATACGGTTCCTCAACGCACGAGATTATGCGAGGAGGAGACAGTCTCCTGACTACTAAAGCCTTGGAACGTTAGCATAATGCCGCGTAGATTTACAAGCAGGAGGATGGAATTGTGCCCTAGGATCGGTAGCTTGCGTTAATGCGGACATAGTCGAACGACAGGTCGGTCGTCCACATATGGGCCTTCTGTTTACCCTGCCCCAGCCCCACGGCAATCGTAAACTCCTTCTGACGAAAGACCTTCGCGATACGGCTCTCTGCACCGAGTCCGAGTCCCATTCCGTGCTGTACCATCGGGACCCCGCCGAACGAGACATTCAGCTTGGAGGGGGTGATCGGGACCCCGGATCGGCCAATGGCGGCCATCACGCGACCCCAATTGGCATCCTCGCCAAAGAGGGCGGTCTTGACCAGGTTCGAGGTGGCAATGGTTTGGGCGACCTGCCTGGCCTGCGCCACGGTGGTGGCTCCGGCCACCTCAATCTTCACCACCTTGGTGACCCCTTCGCCGTCGCGACAGATTGCCAGCGCGAGCGCTTGGCAGGCTTCTGTCAGGAGCAATAGGAATCGCTGAAACGCAGGGGTGCCTTCTTTGATAATGCGATTCTTTGCCATGCCGTTTGCCAGGCAGAGGACCGTATCGTTCGTGCTCGTATCTCCATCGACTGAAATGCAATTGAAGGAATCGTTGGCTGCCAGACTGAGGGCCCGTTGGAGGGCGCGCTTCGTGATGGCGGCGTCCGTCGTGAAATAGCCCAGCATCGTGGCCATGTTGGGATGGATCATGCCGGAGCCCTTGGCCATCCCCCCGATGGTAATCAAGCGGCCGCCGATAGTGTCTTGCAGGACGATGGATTTCGGGCGGAGGTCGGTCGTCATGATCGCCTTGGCTGCATCCGGGCCTCCATGCTCGCTGAGCTGCATGAACAGCTGCGGGATGCCCTTGACGATGTGAGCAACCGGCAAGACCCGTCCGATCACGCCGGTGGAGCCGATGAAGATCTGCTCAGTGGGAACACCTAATTGTTTCGCGACCAATGAGGCGGTTTTCTTCGCCGCCGCCAATCCCTTGGCGCCGGTGCAGGCATTGGCATTGCCGCTGTTGACGAGAATGGCTCGACCGATTCCCTTGCGTAGATGCAGGCGATCGACGATGACCGGCGCGGCAACGACCTGATTCTTGGTGAAGACGCCGGCGATAGGACCGCTTTGGTCCGAGACGACGAGCGCCAGATCGAGCAGCCCCGGCTTCTTGATGCCGCAATGGATGCCGGCTGCGCGAAATCCTTGCGGGGCGGTGATGCCTCGGCGTGGAACGGTGGTTACGGTCTTTTTCGTCTTCATCGTGGCAGAGACATCCTGTTCGAGAGGATTAGGGATAGGCTGCGGGAGCCGTCAGGCCGGTCTCTTCGGGAAGCCCCAGCATGAGGTTCATGGCCTGAATGGCCTGGCCTGCAGCGCCCTTCACCAGATTGTCCAAGGCGGCCACCGTGACGACGGAGCCTGAGCGGGAGTCTAGGTAGACCCCGATGTCGCAATAGTTGGAGCCCTTGATGTAGCGCGGGTTCGGCATGATGTCGTCCTGGACCCTGACGAATCGCTCGCCTTGGTAAAAGGTGCGATAGAGATTCCGCAGGTCGGCCAGGGCCATCGGGCTCTTCAGTTTGCAGTAGGCCGTGCTCAAGATTCCGCGGTTCATCGGGACGAGATGCGGCGTGAAGGTGATGATCGGTTGCGTTGCAACCGTTCCTGCCGACTTCGAGGCTCGTCCAAGCAACCCGCCCAGTTCCTGTTCGATCTCAGGAATGTGGCGGTGCTGCCCGATCTTATAGGGCTCCAAGGATTCATGGGCTTCCGGAAAATGATAGGGGAGAGCAGGGCTTCGTCCCGCGCCGGAAATGCCGGATTTCGCATCGATGACCACGCTGTGCGGTTGCACCAGATCCTGGGCGAACAGCGGGGCCAATTGTAGAATGGCCGCAGTCGGGTAACAGCCAGGCGAGGCCACTAATTTTGCTTTGGCGATGGCGGCGCGATGTAGTTCCGGCAGTCCATAGACCGCGTCCTTCAGCAAGTCCGCATGGGTATGGGGGGTCTGGTACCACTGTTCATAGATGGCTGCATCTTTGAGCCGATAGTCGGCGCTGAGGTCCACGACGAGTTTGCCGGTGTTGAGACAGGCGGAGACCGGCGCCAATGATTTGGTGTGGGGGAGGGCCAGAAAGACCGCGTCGACCTGGTCTGCCAGCGCTTCCGGTGAGAGCGCTTGAAACGAGAGCGACACCAGGCCCGCCAGGCTGGGGAAGACCGTTGCCACGGGCGTCCCCGCAGATTTCTCCGACGTGACGGCATGGAGTTCGAAATGGGGGTGGAGCGCTGCCAGGCGGACGAGTTCCGCTCCGGCATAGCCGCTGGCTCCTGCGATGGCGACGCGTATCTTCTTCATCTGTTTCACCTGTTGCGCACCCCACAGGCACAAAAAAAGGGAAGGCATGGAGCCTTCCCTTTTTCTGACTGTGGCTCCGATATTTATCGCTTCGAGTACTGGAACTTCTTTCGCGCGCCCTTCTGTCCGTACTTCTTCCGCTCTTTGACGCGCGAGTCGCGTGTCAGCAAGCCTTCCTTCTTCAGGGGCGTACGGAGAGGCTGGTTCAGTTCCACTAACGCACGTGCGATCGCATGACGCAGGGCGCCGGCTTGTCCGACCAATCCGCCGCCATGTACCGTGGCCTTGATCGAGTACTGCCCGACGACGCCGCCGATTTCGAGCGGGAACTGAATGATCTGCCGCAAGGTCAGGCGCGGGAAGGCCTGCTCGAGCGGTTGGTCGTTGATCGTGATGTCGCCCGCCGTCCCGGTGACCCAGGCTCTGGCGATTGCGCACTTGCGTCGTCCGGTCGCATATTGAGTTGCTGCTGCCATGCTACAACGTCTCCTTCTTCGCTCTCGGTGATGATTTACAGAGTAATGGGTTCCGGTCCCTGGGCCTGATGCGGATGAGTGGGCCCGACATAGACGCGGAGTTTCTTGGCCATCCCATTCCCCAGGGGGGTCTTGGGGAGCATGCCTTCGATCGCTTTCGTCAAAATGATCGTGGGGTCTTTTTTGAAGATGTGCTGCGCCGTCGCGGTCTTGAGTCCGCCCGGGAAGCCGGTATGGTGGCGATAGAGCTTCGTGGTCATCTTGTCGCCGGTCATATGGATCTTCTCGGCATTCACGATCACGATATGATCGCCCATGTCGACATTCGGGGTAAAGGTCGGCCGGTGCTTGCCGCGCAACATGCCGGCAACGCGGGCGGCCAGGCGGCCCAGTGTTTTCCCTTCTGCATCCACGAGATACCACTTTTCTTGCACGTCTAAAGGCTTTTGTTGGTAAGTCGACATTGTTCTTTCGCGCTCCTTCGCTAACGAGTGAATCAGGTTTCTTGTACTTCCGGTGTGCCGATATTCTTCGATTCGAGTTTTGACAGCCAGGCGTCGAGGTTCGTGGTGCTCCGCCGCGTCAGCACGTCCTGCGTAATGTAGATCGGGCAATGAGCCCGGAGCGCCAGCGAGATCGCATCGCTGGGCCTGGCGTCGATCGTGCGCTCCACGCCTTTGTTGGCGACATAGACCGTCGCATAATAGGTGCTGCTCTTCACGTCTGCAATGACGACCCGTTGAATCGTGACGTTCAAGTGCTCGGCGAAGCTCTTGATCAAGTCATGGCTCATGGGGCGCGGTGTGATCATGGCATCGAGCGCGAGCTTAATGGCATTGCCTTCCGCCGCGCCGACCCAGATCGGGAACGTATCGAGGGCGTCATCCTGTCTTGCCAAGACGACAATTCTCGTGTCGGTGTTGGCCTCTTCGAGAATGCGGTCCACCCGGTATTCAACCAGGCCTTGTTCTTTGGGTGGATTGACGGTGCTCATGCTCAATTAGGAGTCCAGCTTGCCGAAATCTTCCGGCTTGAGATTTTCCAACCACTGTTCAAGCTCTTCGGAGCTTTGTTTTGTGATCACCGTATCGTTGGCGAACACCGGCGCATTGGACCGAAGCGCAAGGGCGATGGCATCGCTGGGCCTGGCGTCGACGGTGTATTCGGAATCTTCGTACATCAAATGAATCTTTGCGAAGTATGTGTGCTCTGAGAGATCCGTAATCACGACACTGATGACCTTCGCATTATACGCATCCAGGAACGACTTCATGAAGTCATGGGTCATCGGCCTGGGCGGTGTGACGTTTTCCATCGCCATGCTGATGGAGCCGGCCTCTGACTTCCCGACCCAGATGGGGAGCATGTCGGAATGCTCTTCGTCGCGTAGCACCACAATATACGCGTTGTTATAAGGGTCGAACATCAACCCCTTTATATGCATCTGTGTAATCACGACAACCCTGTTCCTTTTCCTCGCCTTTGTAGTCGTGAGGAGATGCTGATCGTCCAGGTGGAAGGATCAAGAAGGAAACAACTTAACATTTTTGAAATAAGCCTGTCAACGAAGCCTGCGAGATCGCTGGAGAAATTCATGGGAGGCTCTGTCGCCACAGACCTGACTGGAAACCCGGCGAGGTCTGTGGCGCGAGTTAGGCTTGTGGACGAAAGTTTTGATCAATCTTTGCAGTGTCAATCTGCTCGCCCTGTTCGCCGAGTTTTAGGAATGCTTTCATCTGCTTTTTGACGAGTTCTCGGCCGCTTTCTTCACCCAGGTTGACCTGGTACTCGTTGATGACCATGACTCGCATGCCTTCCCACTTCTTCCAGCAGGGTTTGCAGACTTTGGTTTTGATCTCAGCTTCGAGCTTCCCCATGAAGAGGGTGTCGGTAATGGCTTCTCCCGTTTGTCCGCACGTCACGCACTGAACGTCTGCCATGGTTTGAGGATCCTCCTGCGCATAGATCATAGTTAAGGTAAGCCGAGCGGGATTGTAGCATTGCGTTCATGCGTAAGAAAAGAGGGGAGATTGATTGCGCCTGCATATGGCTTCGTGTTAAGAAGGTGCGGCCTTATTGTGTTGGTATGTGCTGTGCCCGGATGGCGGAACTGGCAGACGCGCCGGACTCAAAATCCGGTTCTCGCAAGAGAGTGGGAGTTCGACCCTCCCTCTGGGCACCAAC
>CAYHQK010000091.1:0-8602 GCA_964358535.1 uncultured Nitrospira sp.
TGACCAGCAACGCGCAACTGTCGTCAACGCCGGACCTGAGCGGGGAATGGGAAATCCTCGAAGTTGAGGACAACAAAACCTACAAGGCCACCCTGGATAAGGCTGGCAACGGACCCTATACCCAGCATGGTGGCCGCTTCACCACCACGAAGTATGCCGACCGTCTCTGGCAAGGCACCTGGCAGCAACCAGCCAATGACCGTGACGGGGAATTTGAAGTCTTGCTCTCAGAGGATGGCACTCAGGCGAAGGGCGTATGGTGGTATTCGCGGGTCGGCAGCCAGAAAAACATTCCCCCTCGTGAACACGGCGGGACCTATGTCTGGAAACGATTGACCCCACTGCCATCCACACGATGAGACCTGCGCACGCCACAGGCCTAAGCGAACATCACATCGCATATGTGCGTGATCACTTTTCATTCATGGGAGACTTTATGCGGCAGACACTCCTCACTCTGATTACCAGCATCTGCCTGGTGGCCCCTGTCTTCGCAGACGGCGGGCATGCTCACCATGCCGTCCCGACACTTAAGAATCAAACGACCACGACCGTCACGATTCAGGACAATGTCGTGACGCTCACGTTCGGTCCGATCGACCTTCCGGCCTCTCATGAGGGAGAGCTGGCATCGTCGATGCCCAAGCATAATTTTCAGCTTCCCAAAGATATGTATATGGTGGGGTATAAAACTGCGGTCTTCACCAAAGAAGGAAAGCCCCTCCCCAAGAACTATCTCCATCACGTCCTGATGCTCAATAACGACAAGCCGAGCGTCTCATGCCCGGGCGAACCGTTGTTCTTTGCTGGAGCAGGGCTGGAGATGACCGAGACGCGTTTTCCTGACGGCTACGGGGTCAAGCTCGCCAAGGGCGATCACCTCATGTCGATTGTCGCATTTTATCATGGCGCGCCGATCACCAAGGACGTGATGGCCACCTTCACCATGTATATGGCTCCCGAGGGCGCCCCCATCAAAGAAATGGACGTGTACCAGGTGGGAGTCAATATCGTGTGTTTCAGTAAGTTCTCCCAGCGAGGCCCGGACCAGACGGATGAAGGAATTGAGATTCGATCCGGAGTCCGAGTCCACAGCGCGCCACTCAAGTTCTCCATGGATGGCTGCGTGAAGTTCGCCTACCCCCATGGACATGACGAACTCCTCATGATCGGGCTGGACAATACGACCAAAAAACAGACGCTGCTACGAACGGTTCCCGACGTCGCACAGGACGGGACCTTTCTCCAGTTTCAGCCGCATCAAGTCTATGCGGACAGCCAGGGGTTTCCAGTCACGAAAGCTGACGACTATGAGATGGTGATGGTCCATCACCATCCCTTGCAGAAACACGAAGCGCAACATGGCATGGGAAACTATTTACTCTACATGACCCCTGGCGCCTGTCCGGCGACACCCGGCACACCTCTCGCCAAGTAGCGGCATCGCGCACATCCAGCCCAGCTATACGGTCTGGGGCTGGTACCGGTCCCTCACTTCCCCCCCCACCCCGTTTCCATCCAATCCTGCTCAATTTTATTCGTCAGTGCAGTCCGTGAAGATACCCCTACTAAAGAGGGGGCTATTTTCTTTCAATACTTACAGAGGTTTACTCTCCACCTGTGCTATTCACATCTATACACTCTTAGACGACCCTTAGACGCGTGCAAGTCGTGTGCGGCCAAAGAGCAGATGAGGACTGACTCAAATCGCACGACAGCAAGCAGTGCGTTGCCGCTCTGAGGTAAGCTTACGTGGATTCCCCTAACGCAGCAGGGATATCTCGATGTCACAAAGTGAGCCGATCACAATCCTGCTTATCAGCGAGCAGGCTGAGGTCGTCAAAATCCTCACCCGCGGCCTGCGCGGGCTTTTCCCTGGCTGTACCGTAGAAGTCGTCTATTCCGCCGACGAAGCACAAACCTGGACCTCGGCGCACGAATGGACCCTCATCCTCATCGATGAAGAGTGCCTCGCTGGAGCCCATGCCTCGCTGCCAGGCGAGCTCAAACGCCGCGCGCCCTACGCGGCCATCATTCTGCACAGCCACCGCACCGAGTCAACATCGGAGCGTCACGCACGCCAAGCCGGTATTGATTTTTTCCTCTCGATGCAATCTCCCGCCTTTCTCACAGAACTCCTCTACTGCGCCACGCAAGCCATCGAAACATGCCGTCTACGAATGGCCCTGGATCATGCGCGGGAGCGCCAGCGCCAACTCATCGAGTCATGTAGCGACATCGTCTACGAATTGGATCCCGCCGGCCGCTTTGTCACGCTCAGCTCCGGCATTAGCACATGGCTCGGTTACTCGCCTGATGAACTCATCGGGTTGCCCTATAGCGCACTCGTTCCTCCCGATCAGGAGTCCGCCGCTCGGTACCGCCTCAACGAACGCCGCTCCGGTGCGCGAAGCACCAGCCGCACGGAATTGCTCTTCCACACAAAATCTACGCAGGACAACGGGCCACGGCACCTCACGGCGGAGGTCAGCGCCAAAGGCCTGTATGACCTCCACCACCAATTTCTCGGCACAGTGGGATACATCCGAGACCTCTCCCAATCCACACAACAAGACCGCACGATTCAGCAACTTCGCCGGCAACTCCAGCAGGCAGACGACCGGCTCACGCTGGCCCAGCGCGTCGCACTGCTATCTCGCCAGCTACGCGATCCACTGGCCTCACTGATGACAGAATCCCAACGGCTTCTTGCCACCATTCGCGACGCACGCCTAAACGACCAGATCGAAACCCTCGCCGGCCGCGCCGCCGACGCGACGAAACTTGACGCACAACTGACCCAAGCCCTCCATGAGATGGAACGAAGCGCCCCCGCACTCACGATCAACGATGTCCTTGACGACGCGCTCACGTCCGCAACTCCGTCGATCGTGGATGAACCGGGCATCATACGGCGGTTCTCCTCGCACCTCCCCCCCTTCGTCGGCGATCGCACGCAAGTGACGACGCTCGCACATCAGCTCCTGAGCTACGCGCAGACCTATCTGCTGATGGTCGGCCGTGCACATCAACTCATCCTCCGCACCAACGCAGCCGCCGCCCCCTCCACCTCGGCAGGCTCTCTCCCCCTCGCCCCTCCCACCGAGGTCGAGATCGAACTACTCGAATCAGACCTGGTGAGATCGGCAGGATCTATGACGGCATCGCCACCACCCCTTGATCTACTCAAGTCATATCAACTCACCCGTCAACTCGGTGGCAGCCTAGATGTGTCAGCGCCGATGCAGGGGCCATTTCGTATGATCCTCCGTCTGCCGGGTGCCGTCTCTGCTACACCACCTGCTCGCGAGCCTGAAACGAAGAGCACGGCGACGGCGCCTGTTCCGACAGCCGACTCTGGCAGTCCACAACAGGAGCGGCGCCATACACCTCGAGTGCCAACCACCCTGCCCGCCACAATCACCGTCGGGGCCGCGATATGGAATGGCACCCTTTCTAACCTTAGCCTCGGCGGCACCTGTGTCACGCTCCCCGGCGACTTCCCAACGGTCTCGCCACAAGATGCCCACGTGGTGTTCAAAACAGCGGTGGGCATTCTCGAGCTGCAAGGCAGGGCTCAGATGCGCTCCCTCTCACTCCAAACTAAGACACCGACCTCTCAACTCATCGTGACATTTGAGCCCCCCAAGCAAGAAGAGGGTGACGTCAGGGCCTTGCTCGTCCAAGCGGCTCAGAAGCACACACTGCCCTTTTCCCTTGAATTACTGCTGGCCGCTGAACCGCCACCAGCTCTACCTGTCGCCAACCAGTTGGTGACGACCGAGCAGGGGGCCGACAGCCCCCGCGAGGCCATCCGGGTGGCCGTACAACTCCCAGCCCGGCTTGATGTCATCGACTCTACCGGCAGGAGTCGCCGCCTCGAAGCACTGGCCACGAACCTCAGCCGAACCGGCGCCTGCCTTCACCTCAATGCTCGCCCAGAACTCCTCAGCGGTACGGCCACGCTGCACTTCGCCGCCACACAGAGCCAGAACCACCCAGGAACCCATGAACTGAGCGCGCTGGACACTACATTACCCGCCCGATTGATCTGGTCAGCTCCGGCCCCCACAACACCGGGCGCGCTTCCCCCCCCGGAGTCCGGCCCCGCGCTTCAAGTCGGCGTTCAATTCCAGGACTCCACGCCCTACGCTGAGCGTGAAGTAAACCGTGTCGTCCAACAGCATTTGACGTCGCTGAGCGAATCGGAACCCTCTTCTCAACAGACATCGATCATCAGTCTTCCACAAGAATGCCGGAATTCGCGCGGCCAGACGATTGTGCTCACCGAGGATCATCTTCGCCAATCGCTCGCACCGGACGCACCCGTGGTCGTCATCGCCCCTGGGTACGGCCAGACCGCGGTGGACGCCATGACGCTGTCCTACTACCTGGCGCACCACCGCCTCCGCGTTTTGCGATACGACCACACCGACCATGTCGGGCTCAGTGACGGAGAACTGCGGCAGACGACCTTACGGAGCATACAAGACGACCTTCTGACCGTCGTGGAGTTCGTGCGCCAGACGTGGCCGACCGCTCCACTGATTGTCATGGCAAGCGACCTGACCGCGCGGGTTGCGCTCAAGATAGCCGGGCAAGGCCAGCCCCTCGACCTGCTGCTCCTAATCAACCCGATCGTCGATGTGCAGGCCCTGCTCACAACCGTCTATCGTCATGACCTCGTGACCGATCACCGGAAGGGAGTCCAGCGCGGCATCGCCAATCTGCTCGGGCTCAACGTCAATCTGGATCATTTCATCGACGACATTGAAGTCGGGCGCTTCACCGATCTAGCCTCCACCATTGCCGACCTGCGCCTCCTGCATGCCCCGTCAGCCATTCTCATGGTTCCTCATAGCCCGCTCGGGCCATGGCCTCCTGCCGACCTGCCGCAGGTATTTCTCACCGCGCTGGAATCCCAAATCCCTCTGGCCACCATCTCGGCCCCGCTGATCGGTCAAGATCTCCCGCTCAACGAACCGGATCATTCGGCTTTCCGAGAAACCCTGGAGCAGATCGCCGCCACCATTTCGATACCGACCACTTCAGCCGAATTCAACGAAGACACCCGGCACGCGCTGAACCGTCAACGGCGCATCGAGATGGAACATGCCAGGCTGCGCCACAATCCCTCCCACCTCACCCGTGAGGCCTTGTGGGTTGCGCACCTGCACCAACTGCCCCAACTCGAACACCTCCATGAGTATGGGAAACTCTTGAACGATCTCTACCGGCTGCTCAGCCCGCTCGAACCAGGCTCCCGGCTCATGGACGTGGAGGTCGGCCTCGGCGATTTCGTCCAGGCCACGCTGGCACAGGAGCCAGACCGCTCACGGCAGCGCGGAGGAAATCCGTCCTACCCTGTGCACATGATCGGCGTGGGACGCTCGCTCGACTCGCTGACACAGGCCCGGCACAGTCTTCGTGCGTTACAGCGGAAACTCGACAGCGATGTCGCAAGTCCGCTCACCAGCCTGCTCCCCCTGGCCACCGAATGGGTGCATGCGAACTGGACAGAGAGCCTTCCCTTTAAAAACGATTCACTCCATCGCATCGCCTGCAACCTGTCACTCCCCTTCGTCTCTTCTCCCCTGTCAGCGGTTCGAGAGCTCTATCGCGTCCTCCATCCCCGGGGACGCTTGGTCCTCACCATCTTCCATCCTGCAACTGATCTCTCCGTGCTCTATCGCCGCCACCTGCAGCGCACGAATCAGGACGACTTTAGTCCAGAGGCCGAGATCCTCCTCCATTATCTGGGTGAACTCCGAGAGGCCATCCGGCAGGGGCTGCTGCACATATTTGACCAACAGTCACTAGCCTCACTTCTTCTGCAGGCCGGCGCCACCGTCACACCCACCATCCTTCCTGCTCTTGATGGGCAGGCCCTCCTCGCGATCATCGAAAAAGGTAAATCCGCTAGCTGAACCTGCCCTTGCCGTGTATACTCCGCGTACATCTTTGAACACATAGACGTGTCATGGCCAACCGCATTTCTTGTAGCTGGACAAAAAAGACCAGTACGCACATAGCTCGTTATGACACCACAGCCATCAAATACAAAAATTTCGCCCCCTACCTCTAGCGAGTCCCTGAACATCATCACGCGATTTGCGGCAGATCTTGGCCCCATGACAGATCTGAACACACTCGGGGATCGCATTATCCAAGAACTCTGTCATGCCAACGCTTCCGCACAGGGGGTGCTCTTCCTCCTGGATCGCGAACACACATGCTACCGCCAGGCCAACATGATCGGCGCGGACGCAGCCATGCTGTCGTCTTCCACCCTCGCCGAGAATCATCCCCTGCCCCGCCACCTGCTCACAACCAATCGGATCATGGCAGGGACCGATGCGCCGGGAGACCTCCAGGAAACCGGCGCCGACGCACTCGCGGCCCTGGAATCCATGCAGGCGGGCTACGCCGTGCCGCACCTCAGTAAAGGCCGTCTCATCGCCTTCTCCCTTCTCGGAGCGGCAGAGTCTTCGCCCGGAGAACAAGCCCAGACAAAGCCCTTGCTCGCCGCACTGGCACAAATCGCCACGAATGCGCTCGACACCGTAATCCTGTCCCAGGACCTCCATCGCTCGCTGGCGCTCATCAAACGCACGGATCGGATGAAATCCCTTGAGACCATTGCCGGCGGCTTCGCCCATGAGATCAGGAACCCCCTCACCTCGATTAAAACCTTCATCCAATTGGCGCCAGAACGAAAAGACGACCCTGAGTTCATTCAAGAATTCAGCAAAATCGTCCTGGGCGATGTCTACCGCATCGAACATCTTATCCAGAAAATTCTCGACTACTCGCGCTATATGGAGCCCACGCTGGCGGACGAGAACGTGAACGACCTTGTGGCCTCATGCGTACAGTTCATCGACGTCAAAGCCGACAGCCGCAAAATTACGATTGAGAGAATACTGGCGCCGGACCTGCCGCGCGTCATGCTGGACCGGCAGCAAATCAAACAAGTCCTGATCAATCTCTTAATCAATGCCGTCGACGCAATCGGAACCCAGGGGGGGCAGTTACGCGTCCAGACCGGCAAGCTCGTGAAGCCGACAGGAAAAGTCTGGGTCCAGATCGATATCGAAGATACCGGTGAGGGGATCCAGGAAGACAACCTCGAACATATTTTCGACCCGTTTTTCACGACGAAGCCCGAAACGGGAGAACACGAAGGAACGGGACTGGGCCTGACGATCGTCCATCAAATTATTCAAGAACATCACGGCGAGATCCGGGTCAAGAGTTCAGTCGGTGTCGGCACCACGTTCTCCGTGTGCCTACCCGTGCTACCCGCATAGCCGCCAACCCCTATGGACACCAGCATGAAAAAACGAATCTTGTTGATCGACGATGAGTCCCGAGTCCGGGCCTCCTTGAAAGCGGTGCTGGAACCGACCTACGAAACAATCCAAGCCGCCGATGCCCAGGAGGGCCTGGAGCTGTTTCGTAAAGAGGCCCCCCATCTGGTCCTGCTGGACGTAATCCTGCCTGGCACCGACGGGCTGGCGCTGCTCCAAACCCTCCGCGCCGAGGACCGTACGGCGCCGGTCATCATGCTGACCGGCACGAAATCCGTCAAAACCGCCGTCGATGCGATGAAGTTCGGCGCGGCCGACTATCTCTCGAAACCCTTCGACGTGGAAGAGCTCCGCATCATCGTCGAGCGCGCGCTCACGGGCCAGGAGCTCCAGCGGGAAGTCACGCAACTCCGTGCGCAAGTCGTGCGGCGCTATGCCTTTCACAACCTGATCGGCAAGAGCCAGCCGATGCAGGACATCTACACCAAAATCGAACAAGTCGCCGACAGCCGCACGACCGTCCTAATCACCGGCGAGAGCGGTACGGGCAAGGAACTGGTCGCCAAGGCGCTGCACTACAACAGCGCCAGACGCGAACGCCCCTTCATCGCGCTGAACTGCGCCGCCCTGCCTGAAACGCTCATCGAGAGCGAGCTGTTCGGCCATGAAAAGGGCTCGTTCACCGACGCCACGGCTCGCCGGGTCGGGCAATTCGAACTCGCCAATACCGGCACGCTCTTCCTCGACGAGATCGGCGATCTGAGCCCCATGACGCAAGCCAAGCTGCTGCGCGTCTTGCAAGAACGGGAATTCACCAGAGTCGGCGGCGTGCAATCGATCAAGGTGGATGTGCGCATCGTGGCGGCCACGAACAAGAACCTCGAAGAACTCGTCCGCAAAGGCCAATTTCGCGAAGACCTCTACTACCGCATCAACGTCATTGCGCTGTATCTGCCCCCGCTTCGCGAGCGAGGCGAAGACGTCCCCCTCCTTGCCAAACATTTCCTGTCGAAACGGATCGAGGAAGAAAACCGCCCCCCCCAGGAATTCTCCAAAGATGCCGTCGACCTCTTGAGCCGCTATCCCTGGCCCGGCAATGTGCGGGAGATGGAAAACATCATCGAACAGGCCTTCATTTGGTCTAAGGGATCGGACAGCATCACCCCCGAACATCTCCCGACCATTCTCAAAAACGGCACCAGCACCACGTCGCTCCGCGACGACACCCTGGCAGGCCGGCTGTCGCTCGAAAAAGCCGTCATGGAATTCGAACGGGAAATTATCCTGGATGC
>CAYHQK010000092.1:0-8569 GCA_964358535.1 uncultured Nitrospira sp.
ATCTCAAGAGACTTTCGATGCATTGCCTCCGCGCCGTCCAGATCCCCTCGGGTCTTGAGCACGATGCCCAGGCTCCCATAGGCGTTGGCCATACCCTCCAAGCGCCCTAGTTTTTGGTTGATTTCGAGTGCCTTTCGATACATCGCCTCCGCGCCGTCCAGATCCCCTCGGATCCGGAGCACGCTGCCCAGGCTTCCATAGGCTGTGGCAAGAGCTTGCTGATCCTTCTGGTCTTTTGCAATTGTGATAGCACCTTCGATAAGCACCTTTGCTTGATCCAATCGTCCGAGCCTAGCAAGGAACTGCCCGTACGCAATGAGAGGTTCAGGTTGTGACCGTCCGACGGTTAATTTTGCAAATTCAACTTCAGCCTCTGTAATCCTCCCTTCATTCGCTAATGCCCAGGCATTAGCGAATGAAGCCTTGTCGAGAGGTCTGGAAGATTCATTTGGCGGAACGCCGAAGAGATCCCTCATTGCGTCGAGGCCGACAACTCGTTCGTCGTGTTTATGTGTCGTATCACCGGCCTCTTCATCACGCAGCCATGCAGCCAGATGCCTGCGCAGTAATGTGCGGAAGATTTCTATGCTGTCGAAATTGTGAAAGAGGTGGGTTTTTTCGTTCTCAATTGTTTTCCTGAACTCTAGAACTTTTTGAAGTTGGGGGCCTGCGTCGCTCAACTGTTTGGGGTCAACAGCCTTGAACATCATCACTAGCTTGCGCATCGGGGATTTCTGGTCGTTATAGGATTCAAGGGCGACGTTGTATTCCTCCTCTGTACCTGAAGAGAAGCGCGAGGGGCTGACATCGGGAGGTGAGCCCCAACGGTCCCAGAGTAGCAAGATGAAATAGTCACAAGCGCGTACATCCTCATTGATAATGGCTTGAGGCCGCCCAACGCTTCCGAGTGTGTCTTCCCAGCCGACAGGCTGAAATAGTACTCCTCGTGGTATGGCGTCACTTTCGTTATATTCTTGAATCTCGGATCGGAATGCGTTGCGTTCGTCTGCTACCCCACCAGGCGATGCAATGAAAACTTTCAGAGATGTTAATTTGCCTGCCATTTGTTTTACCTCGATGCGATAGCAGATGTTGGGGGGACTGCTCCAGCAGGTCTTTATTTTGCTCTGGAGCAAAGGGACTCAAAGATTCTACTTTTTCGGATGGGTCGGGTCTATCCCTAATATGTGCATGTTGCGCGAGCTCAGGGAATCGCCAGGCCAGCTTGGATTACGGGCGTGGGCCGGATGCCAGAGCTAGTGTCGCGGTTTCGATGGATGCTTGCAGGATTGCGACCATGCTGGTGAGTTCGGGAAGCGACGTGCTGAGTGGCGGCAGGAGGATGAGGACGTTGCCGATCGGGCGGAGTAGAAGTCCTCGTTTGCGGGCTTCCATCGTGACTTTATGCCCCATCCTGGCTTCGAGCGGGTAAGGCTTCTTTGTTTTCTTCTCCTTCACCAACTCGATGGCAGCCATCAAGCCCTTCTGCCTGATATCTCCGACATGGGGGAGTTGCCGGAGCGGTTGGAGGAGCTGCGCCATTGTTTTGATCTTGGGTTGCAGCTTCGCGAGCGTCTTTTCTTTCCTGAACACCTCAAGATTGGCCAGGGCCACGGCACAGCCGAGTGGATTGCCTGTGTAGCTGTGGCCGTGGAAGAAGGTTTTGAAGTCTTCGTACTTGCCGAGAAACCCCTTGTAGATCTCCTCGGTAGTCACGGTCGCGGCCAGGGGCATGTAGCCTCCGGTTAGACCTTTGCTGATCGCCATCAAGTCCGGCGTCACTCCCTCATGCTGGCAGGCGAACATCTTGCCGGTGCGGCCGAAGCCGGTGGCCACTTCATCGGCGATCAAGAGCACATCGTATTTTGTGCAGAGCTCACGGATTCGTTTCAGGTAGCCTGGCGGGGCCGTGATCATGCCAGCGGCGGCTTGCACCAGTGGTTCGATGATGAAACCTGCCAGGTCGCGGTGCCGCTCCTTGAGGATCTGCTCAATCGGATCGAGGCAAGCCATCTGGCAGGACGGATAGGTCTGATTGAGCGGGCAGCGATAGCAATAGGGAGGATCTGCTTCGAGGGTCGGGAACAGAAGCGACTTGAATCGCCCATGGAAGAGTTCGATATTGCCCACGCTGACTGCGCCGATGGTGTCGCCATGGTAGGCCAGCTTCAGATGGAGAAATGTATTCTTAGGGCCTGCCTCGGGGCGTCGTTGCTGCCAATACTGAACCGCCATTTTGAGGGCGACTTCCACCGCCGTTGATCCATTGTCGGAATAGAACACCCGCTTCAGGCCCTTCGGCATGATGCGAATGAGTTCGCGCGCCAGCTGAATGGCCGGTGGATTGGAGAGGCCGAGGAAGGTGGAGTGCGCGATCTTGTCGAGTTGGGTCTTGATGGCTCGGTTGAGCGCTGGATGGCGATGCCCATGCAGATTGACCCAGATGGAGGAGGTCCCGTCGAGGTACTTCTTTCCATCCGTATCGATGAGGTAGGACCCCTTCCCCCTCTCGATAATGAGCGGTTCCTCCTGCTCCCATTCCTGCATTTGGGTGAAGGGATGCCAGAGGTGCTGGTGGTCCCACTCAATCAGTTGTCTGGTCGAAGGTTTTTTTGCCACGGTGGAGGAGTTGCAGAAGAGCGAATGGCGTATAGCGAGAGGTCTGAAAATCAGACTCTTGCCATTCGCTATCGGCTATCAGCCATCGGCTCTTATCTGATGTTGTTGGCGCGGTGCCTGCGAATTATACGAGGGGGCGACTGCTTTGACAACCTGGGGGGCAGTAACTATAATGAACCGATTTTATTGGGAAAAGAGTTAGCATTTGCAAAGCCTTATACGCAATTTTTCGATTATCGCCCATATTGATCACGGCAAATCTACCCTCGCTGACCGGATCCTCGACGCAACTGGCGCGGTGACTGCCCGAGAAGCCAAGGAGCAGATCCTTGATGCGATGGACCTGGAACGGGAACGGGGCATCACGATCAAGGCCCATGCGGTCGCGATCCGTTATAAGGCCAAGGATGGGAAGACCTATGCCTTGCATCTGATCGATACGCCGGGTCACGTAGACTTCACCTATGAGGTCTCACGCAGTCTTGCCGCATGCGAAGGAGCGCTCTTGCTCGTCGATGCTACACAGGGTGTGCAAGCGCAAACCATTGCCAATGTGAATTTGGCCATGGCAAACAACCTCACCATCATTCCGGTCATTAATAAGATCGATCTGGCCAGCGCCGATGTCGAGGGCACCAAACAGTCGATTTCCGACGTGCTGATGTTGGATGCGACCGATGCCCTCTTGATCAGCGCGAAAGAGGGCAAGGGCGTGCCGGAGGTGCTGGAGGCCGTCATCGAGCGGATTCCGCCGCCTTCCGGCGATCCCGCTGCGCCGCTGAAAGCGCTCATTTTCGATTCCTGGTTCGACAATTATCAGGGCGTGATCGTGCTGGCCCGGATTGTCGATGGCTCCGTGCGGCCCGGCATGAAGATCAAAGTCATGTCGAACGAGCGGATCTTTGAAGTGATGGAAGTCGGCCAATTCAGCCCGAAGCGGACCAAGAAGACCGAGCTGTTGACCGGCGAAGCGGGTTATCTCTGCGCCAACATGCGGGAAGTCGCGGACGTGAAGATCGGCGATACCCTCACGGATGCGGTGACGCCCACGAGCACGCCTTTCCCCGGCTATAAAGAAGTGAAGCCGCTGGTGTTCTGCGGGCTCTATCCCACCGACACGGCCCGGTACGAAGATTTGCGGGATGCGCTGGTCAAACTACGGTTGAACGACTCCTCGTTCGTCTACGAGCCGGAGACGTCGCTCGCCTTGGGGTTCGGGTTCCGTTGCGGCTTCCTGGGTCTCCTCCACATGGAAATCATCCAGGAACGGCTGGAGCGTGAATACAATCTGACATTGCTCACCACCGCGCCGACCGTCGTCTATCGCGTGTTGCTGACCAATGGCGAGGTGATGGAGGTCAATAATCCCTCGCAGCTCCCGCCCCCCAGCAGCATCGAATCGTTCGAGGAGCCGTTCATTCTGGCCTCGGTCATTACGCCGGAACGGTACATGGGGGCCATCATCCAGCTCTGTCAGGAGCGCCGTGGCATTCAGCGGGGCATTCAATTCCTCGACCCGACGCGGGTGACGATCAGTTACGAAATGCCGCTCAACGAAGTCATCCTCGATTTCTACGACAAGCTCAAGTCGCGCACGCAGGGTTATGCCTCGCTGGACTATGAATTGCTCGGCTACCGCCCGTCCGATCTCGTGCGGCTCGATATCCTCTTGAACGGCGAATCGGTCGATGCCTTGTCCTTCATCACCCATAAAGAGCGGTCCATTCAGCGCGGGCGTCAGCTCGCCGAGAAAATGAAGGAACTCATTCCCCGGCAGATGTACGAGATCGCCATTCAAGCGGCGATCGGGAGCAAGGTCATCGCGCGCGAGACGATCGGCGCCATGAAGAAGAATGTGTTGGCGAAATGCTACGGCGGCGATATTTCGCGGAAACGCAAGCTCCTCGATAAACAGAAGGAAGGCAAGAAGCGCATGAAATCCGTGGGGAACGTGGAAGTGCCGCAAGAGGCTTTCCTCGCCATCTTGAAAGTTGGTGACGAGTGAGCGGGGACACAAACATTCCTCCGTCGGATGGTCTTGTGTCTGCGACCCGCGAGGGGCGCACGGATGCCGCGGGGGCGCCGGTCGTCCTCGATGGGCCGTCTGTGTCGCAGTTTGGCAGGAAATCGATTTTTCGCGAATATGCGGAAGCCATTGTCGTGGCAATGCTCCTGGCCTTTGCGATCCGGGTGTTCATCGTGCAGGCCTTTAAGATTCCTTCCGGCTCGATGATCCCCACCCTGTTGATCGGGGACCATATTCTGGTCAGCAAGCTGTCCTACGGCATTCAATGGCCCAGCCAGTGCAAGTTCCAAGTGGCCTTGCCTCCCGTCAATTGCTACGCCTCGCAGGCGCTCATCGAATTCGGCAAGCCGCAGCGGGGCGACGTCATCGTGTTCCGGTTCCCCGAAGACGAGGAAAAGGATTTTATCAAACGCGTGGTGGGGGCTCCCGGCGATACCGTGCAGGTGCTCAACAAAGCCATCCTGGTGAACGGGACGGTGCTTGATGATAAGCTCTTCACGCAACGGATCGATCCGGGGATCATTGACGGCGCCATCAATCCGCGCGACAATTTCGGGCCGGTGACCGTGCCGGAGGGCGCCTATTTCGTGATGGGCGACAATCGCGATCAAAGTCTGGACAGTCGGTTTTGGGGGTATGTGCGCGAGGAGAAGATCCGCGGGAAGGCGTTCCGCATCTACTGGTCGTGGAGCGGACAGGGTCAATGGACGGAGTGGGTCAGATGGGATCGATTCGGCAAAGCCATTCAGTAAATAAAACGACGAGGCAGGCTGCGGCAGGCTCAGGCGGACCGGGGCGCGGGGGGCCTGCGTCGCCGAAAGTCCTCCGGCAATATATCGCGCGGTTTCCGCAAGCCTCCGTGCTCGTCATCGGCGACCTCATTCTCGATCATTATATCTGGGGCCGTGTGAGCCGTATCTCGCCGGAAGCCCCGGTGCCGGTGGTCCATGTCGACTCTGAATCCTTCAGACTCGGCGGCGCCGCCAACGTCTTCAATAATGTGCTGGCCCTGGGAGGAAAAGCCGACCTCTGCGGCGTCATCGGGTCGGACGAATCGGGCCGGATGCTCCTGAAAGAATTGGGCACGAGCCGTTCCGGGCGGGGCGGGGTCGTGATCGATCCGGACCGCCCGACCACCAGGAAGTCCCGCGTCATCGCCCATAATCAGCAGATCGTGCGGTACGACGTGGAGCGACGCGGCGAGCTCAAACCGGCGATGCAACGGAAGATCCTCCGCTACGTCGAATCACGATTGCGGGATCTCTCCTGTCTCGTGGTCTCGGACTATGCCAAGGGGGTGGTGAGCGCCAGCTTGATGGCGGACCTGACGCGCCTCGCTTCGTTGCGCGGCATTCCCCTCGTCGTCGATCCGAAAGTCGAACACTTCAGCTACTACAAAGGGGCGACGGTCATCACGCCGAACCACCTGGAAGCGACGCAAGCCGCCGGGGTGCATGGCGACGACGATCAGGCCAACAATGATGCCGGTGCGATCATCCGCCAGCGGTTGGGCTGCCAGGCGGTGCTTATTACGCGCGGCGAAAAAGGGATGAGTCTGTACGAGGGAGACGGAGTCTCCTGGCATATTCCGACTCAGGCCCGCCAGGTCTACGACGTGACCGGCGCGGGCGATACGGTGATCGGGACCTTGGCGCTGGCGCTGTCGACCGGCGCCTCGATGCGAGATGCGGCGGTACTGGCGAATTACGCGGCTGGTGTTGTCGTCGGCATGGTGGGCACCGCGACCCTGTCGGCACAGCAGCTTTCGGAGGCTTTGGGCCATGACTAAGACGCCTTTCGTGACTGTCGTCATTCCGGCCCGGTACGGGTCGACGCGTTTCCCCGGGAAGCCCCTCACCATGATCGGGCCGAAGCCCATGATCCAGCACGTCTATGAACAAGCGGCGGCCTGCCGTCTGGTTTCGGATGTGCTGGTGGCCACCGACCATAAACGGATCAAGGAGACGGTGGAAGGATTCGGCGGGCAGGCCGTGATGACCGGCGGAGCCTATCGGACCGGCACCGATCGGGTTGCCGAGGTTGCGCGCCTGGTCCGCGGGGACTTTTTTGTGAACCTCCAAGGCGATGAGATCCCGCTGCAGCCTGAGTTGCTGGCGGACCTCATCGAGCCGTTCCTCACGAGCGGCGCAGAGATGGGGACCTTGAAGCGCGCGATCGACTCGACGGAGGATCTCCACAATCCCTCGGTGGTGAAGGTGGTCACAGATCATCAGGGCAATGCCCTCTATTTTTCGCGCGCGCCGATTCCGGTGGTGCGGGACGACGCCGGACATGCGGCCGTCGCAGGGCTGCATTACATTCATCTCGGTCTGTATATCTACCGGCGCGATATCCTGTTGAAGATCGAAGCGCTGCCCTCCGGACGGTTGGAAGAGGCGGAGAAGCTTGAGCAGTTGCGCGCCTTGGAGCACGGGATTGCGATCAAAGTCTGGGAAACCAAGCATGCGTCTTTGCGGGTGGATAGGCCGGAAGATGTTGAGATGGTGACGGAGAAGCTTCGCCACTTTGAGGCCGTGAAGCGGGAGTTGGCTGCGATCAGAGCCACCCACGGGAAGTAGACCCCGGTGGCAGGGGTGTCGGAATTATAGGATCGGACAAGATGGGGGCAGCCATGAGTAAATTCATTTTCGTCACCGGCGGCGTCGTCTCCTCCCTGGGGAAAGGGCTCGCGTCGGCTTCGATTGGCAACTTGCTGGAAAGCCGCGGGTTGAAGATTACCTTCCTGAAGCTCGACCCCTATATCAACGTCGATCCCGGCACGATGAATCCCTATCAGCATGGGGAAGTCTACGTGACGGACGACGGAGCGGAAACGGACCTGGACCTCGGCCACTATGAGCGGTACACGTCCCTGACCCTCACCAAAGAAAACAACTACACGACCGGACGGATCTACCATTCAGTCATTACCAAAGAGCGACGCGGCGACTACCTGGGCGGGACCGTGCAGGTGGTGCCCCATGTCACCGACGAGATCAAGCAGAGCATCATGCGCATCTCGAAGGGGATGGACGTCACGATCGTGGAGATCGGCGGCACCGTTGGCGACATCGAGAGCCTGCCTTTCCTCGAAGCGATTCGTCAGATGCCCTACGACGTGGGCCGCGAGAACGTGCTCTATGTCCACCTCACGCTGGTGCCCTATATCGGCGCAGCGGGCGAGCTGAAGACCAAACCGACGCAGCACTCCGTCAACAAGCTGCGGGAAATCGGTATCCAGCCCCATATCCTCCTCTGCCGAACCGACCGCTATCTGCCGCCAGAACTCAAGGACAAGATCGCGATGTTCTGCAACGTCGAAAAAGACGCGGTCATCACGGCCAAGGACGTGGATTCGATTTACGAAGTGCCGATCGTGTTCCGGAAGGAAGGGCTGGACGATCTGATCGTGCGCCTGCTCCATCTGGAGACCGGTCCGCCGAACCTGCGCGAGTGGGATGCGATGGTCCAGAAGATCAAGCATCCCAAGCATGAAGTCTCCGTCGCCCTGGTCGGCAAGTATGCGGGCTTGAAGGAATGTTACAAGAGCCTCGCGGAATCGCTCGTGCATGGCGGCATCGACCATGAAACGAAGGTCAATATTCTGTGGATCGAATCGGAAGAGATCGAACGGCAGGGGACCGAGCGTATCCTGCGCGAGGTTGACGGCATTCTGGTGCCTGGCGGGTTCGGTTCGCGCGGGATCGAAGGAAAAATCGCGTCGATTCGCTACGCCAGAGAACATCAGATTCCATTTTTCGGCCTCTGTCTGGGCATGCAGTGCGCGACGATCGAGTTTGCGCGGAACGTGGCAGGCCTGGCCGGCGCCAACAGCGCGGAATTCGATGAGGCCACTCCCTATCCCGTCATTCATTTGATGTCGGATCAGCAGTCCGTTAGCGACAAGGGCGGGACGATGCGGCT
>CAYHQK010000093.1:0-8322 GCA_964358535.1 uncultured Nitrospira sp.
CGCCCCGATTGACCATGGGCTGCGCGTGCCGTCCAGCCGAGTAAGCCAACTGAACTCGATGATAATGCGCTCACGCTCCTGCTCATCGCGTTTTTTCTGAACACGCTGAATGCGTGTCAATTCTTCTTGAAGTCGATCTTTAGTCTGCATCGCTTCCTCAATAAACGCTTTGATCTGATCTGCATCGAGAATCAATGGCTTTCCTTCGGTGGTTACGAGTTGCCAGCCTCCCGGCCCGTCGATAACATTTCGTGACACCTCGGATTGGTGGCCGTCCTCAAAAACACATGTCTGGCCGTGGCTGGCAATCCGCGAACCCGTCACGACTGCGCGGGTTCGTTCGTTGGCCTGATCGCCGTATGAAACTAAGCTGCCGACCGGCAACAGGTTCACGTTGTCGATGGCTTCGAGCTTGCCGGTCTTGAAGTTGATGTTGTAAACCGTCATGGTTGCACCGCCTTTCCATCCTTCCAAACAAGGCAATCAAATCGTTTTTCGACGAGACCCGTATTGATGATCGCAGATTCGAGCATTTGATACTGCGGAAGCGTACAACCATCTGCCATCAGAGCGGCGTATATGTGTCCGCATGGCGTACCCATGTCTCCGGACTCCTTGATGATGTCGATAATCGACTTGACTATCTCAACTACTGCGTTTTTTTTCTGTTCTGTCGTCATTGTCGTTCTCCGTTTTCTGCCCGCGTACAACGCCCACGGGCGGGCGACTGACTTCGTTCGTTCCGATCACTTCCGACCGCGAGGGCCGCGACCGGCCTTGACGATCTGCCCTGCACCCTTCTTGGCCTCGGCGTTCTTGATCAGCGACTTGACTTGCTCCTGCGCCTTTTCCAGTTTGGCCTCGGCCTTGGGAACGTAGCCCTTCGCGTCGGTGAGCGTTCCACTGACCACGATAACCTTGCGCTGGTTCTGCAGTGCGAACGTGCGCATCGTGCGTACGCTCATGTGCCACGTACCATCGGCTATGATAAGTGACGCCCTCTCCCTGACCGGAAACCACGCCTCGCTGTCACCGTCGGGTTCCTTGCTGAATCCGACATATGACTTCGTCTCGTCGTGATCGATCTCGACTGCGTTCAACTCTCCATTCACCTTCAACTGAATCGTTGTCCTCATCCGTGTTCTCCTCTATGGTCGCGTTGGGTACGCCGCGTGAGCGCACACGCGCTCATCGCCGTCCTTGAGACGAGGTTATGTATTCCCTCGCCCCCCTCGGTTTTCTCGGCGTCATGCTGTCGTTGACACCCGCGCTCACCTCTAATCGGATAGGTTTCCGATTCACACCCTCTGCATCCAGACGTTGTATGTTGCCTCCACGTTAGGTGCGTACATATCCTTCGCATCAACATGTGCGCTGCCGAGTATCGCTGCGGCTATGACGCGCCTTCAATCGCATTCTGACGTGAGCCCATAACTGTCACTATGCTAACAGGTTTCAAGGTGGGAAACTTTCAAGTGACCGTGAGGTACTTACTTGTTTCCATGCGCTCATCCCGACCGCTCATGAGTTTAGGCGTCCTTGCGTACGTTGGCTTCGGTACGCTGGCCTGACACGTGTTTCCGTTCCATGTCTTTGTCGTCGGGCTACTGGCTAACCTTGCGTGCTTCCGTACCGGTCGGGGATTTATTCGTTACACCCTTTTAGGTATCCCTGTCTAGCGGATGCTTTTATCGCCGCTCGCTCGGTTATGCTTTTTATAAAGAACTGCTAAGACTATAGCATATTATACAATTTGTACAAGACCAAATAATAACATTTTTTATTCGGAGGTTATTGATCCCAATATAGTTATGAATACTCGATTGGTCCTTGGATTATATATATTGTAATTATTATACTATATTAATATAATAAGGTGCAGCGATGAAATCAGGAAGCAAATCACCACTCGATGCTATAAGGTATGAGATCGCCATTGGGCCGCGCCCACCCGTCTCGTGCTGGACCGAATACATTAGGTGGCGCCGATGGAGGATACGATTCAAACTTCCAACCACGGAGAAAAAGCGTGTCAAAGGGAAACGACAAGCCGAGAGCGATCGCGTCAGGGATACCGGTGTACTGCACCCACGACAAGCTAGTCGATCCGGCGTCTCTGAAACCAGACCCGAAGAACTACAACATTCACGATGACCGGCAGGTCGACATGCTGATCGTGAGCATCAGGGAGCAGGGATGGCAGAAGCCGGTCGTGGTTGACACGCGAACGGGATATATCGTTACCGGCCATGGCGAAGTGTCTGCGGCCATCAAGGCATCTCTCGGCCTCGTTCCGGTAGACTACAGGTACTATAAGAATGATGCAGTCAGGCATCGTTGGATGATCGCCGACAACCAGTTCAGCAGGCTTTCGGAGCCATCGCTCCCAGCCCTCAAGGATCTGATCAGCGAGATAGACACGGGAGAGTTCGACATCTCGGCCACGGGCTTTTCCGAGAAGCACATCGAAGCCCTGATGACCAGCAACGCCATGATACCGAACATGGACATCAAGCAGGGCGACATCGAAAAGAGCGCAAGCGGCGTTCCGGAAAGCAAGATCACGTCGGCCAGCGTAATGTGTCCCAAGTGCGGAGAGGAGTTCTCGATACAGATATGATACGGGACCGAAGGCTTCTTTCCTCCTGTCTCGCGGCAGACGTGACCCCGTGGCGTTTCGCGGCCAGCATGCCTACCATGCCGCACTACTACACGCTCCGCAGGAACTGGACGTATCCGACCATGTTCGATTGGTGCGTGAACTCCATACAAAGGCTTGGGTTCGACAGGACGTTCAAGGGAAGGACGTACAGGTACTTTTACGGCGAGTGCTGGGTGTACTGGACCATGGAGTCTTCCGATGGAACATGCATCATACTGAATCGGGCAAGGCCGGACGGCATAGCCATAGAGTCGCGCAAATCAAGGATAGGCACCGGACTGTTTTCTCTCACCGGCATTTACGCCGGCCAGTTGTTCTGTGATCTGTCGGGCAAGTCCGTTGACTTTGATGATCCGATATGGGATGGACCAGGAGGGCTCGAGGAGACCAGTTACGCCATCCAGATCGGTGAAAGGACATGGATAAAATCAGACGGCATAGAAAAGTACGCCAACCATTCATGTGAACCGAACACGGCAGTCGTGTACTCCGACAAGGTCATGTATATGGCTCTGCGCGATATAGTGGTAGGCGACGAGATAACATGGGACTACGATACCACCGAGCGTCCGAAGATCTGGAAGATGGAGTGCAGGTGCGGCACGCCGTCATGCAGGGGAGTAATAGGCACGAGGACAATGAAATCAATTCCTCCATGGTCACAGCCATGGAGCGGCTGGAGGAGCAAATGAGTCAGATAGACTTTCTCGTCATGGGCGCGGACGGTCAGCAGGGAATCATATCTTCAAGGTTCTTGAAGAAGCGCGGATACGGCATCAGATGCTCCGACATCTATCGTGACAACATCTATCGCGACATGGACGACATGGGCGGCGTGGACTTCAGCTTTTGCGACCACAGACATCCATGCCAGATCAACGAGATAATCTCGACGTTCAAGCCCCGTGTGGTTCTAAACTGCGCCAACGACCTGTACAACGATGACGTTCTCGAGGCGTGCATCAGGAACAAGGTTCAGTATGTCGATCTTGGGTCTGGGATACCAGACACGAAGCGCAGGCTCGCTCGCTTCGCCGATGCCGCTGACGCAGGCATAACCGCGATCATGGGCGCAGGCTCGGTGCCCGGAATCGGGAGCGTCATGATGCGGTCGATATCGCACGACATGACAACCATCGAGTCTGCCGAGGGCGGGTTTGCATACGACTCAAACAGGCCGGATTTTGTGCCGCCGTTCTTCCTATACATAACCCTGTGGGAGCTATCGCTTCCGGTCGCTGTCCTGTGCAATGGCGAGATCACGACCATACCGGCTCGCAGTGTCAGCAGGATGAAGAACTTCAAACTGATCGGCGATCAGCTCCTGTATGCCGTGTCACACTCCGAGATATTCAGCTACCATCACTACTTCTCCGAGAAGGGCTTGAAGGACATGATGTTCTATGCCGGTTTCCCAGAGCATCACCGCAACGTACTTGACGCGCTGATACGGGTCGGCCTTGCGGTCGACAGGACCATACCTGTTATCACCAGCAAAGGGGAGGTCGCCGTCCATCCCTCTGATTTCTTGAACGCCATGAGCAAGTACATGTTCTATCCCGACGGGTACACCGAGGCCGAAACCCTGTGGGCTCGGGCAACCGGAGTCATGGCAGGACGCAAGGTGTCCAACACAATGTCGTGCATCGTCCCTCCGATATCGGGATGGGAGAAGTACGGGAGCAATGTCGATACCGGATTCCCTGCCGCGGTCATGGCCGAAATGGTTCTTGCCGGACTGCCTCACGGGGTCTACTGTCCCGAGGGAATCATCCCTTGCGACGAGTTCTTCGGGAGGATGCGCGAGGTAGGGTTCTCGTTCGAGACTGAAATAACACCACCGTGAAGATCTTTCTGAAACAGAACACGTTCGATGCCGCGCTCGACAGGATACGATACCTGTTCGCCGAGTTCCCGACCGTGATATGCAACGTGTCCGGAGGCAAGGACTCGACCGTGTGCCTCAACCTGTGCATGCAGGTGGCACGCGAAATGAAACGCCTGCCGCTACCCGTGATGTGGATAGATCAGGAGGTCGAGTGGCAGGGCACGGTTGACTACTGCGATTGGGTCATGAGGCTCAAGGACGTGAGGCCCATGTGGTTGCAGGTTCCGATGATAATCACCAACAATGCAAGCAGCATAGTCGAGTACAATCACTGCTGGCGCGAATCCGAGAAGGATAAGTGGACGCATCCGAAATCAGACATATCGCTCAAGGAGAACGTCTACGGGACCGATAGGTTTCACGACCTGTTCCATGCCGTGATCAGGTATCACTATCCGAACCAGAGGGCGTGCTACATCACCGGCATGAGGGCCGAGGAGGCACCGAAGCGGTTCCTCGCCGTGACCGACTCGGCATCGTACAAGTGGATAACGTGGGCGAGAGTCCTGTCGAAGGATGAATACTACTCGTTCCACCCGATATACGATTGGACCGTCACCGATGTGTGGAAGGCCATTCACGACAACAAGTGGAAGTACAACGTGGTCTACAACGACCTGTACAGGCTCGGGATAGCACCCACTAGGATGCGGATCAGCAATCTGCACCACGAGACATCCATCAGGGGCCTGCTGCTGGTGCAGGAGATAGAGCCGGTGACATGGTCGCGGATAGCCGACCGGATATCCGGCGCCAACGCCATCAAGCACATAAAGAACAGCGCGTTCACCTGCCCCAGTACACTGCCATTCATGTTCAAGAACTGGGACGACTACCTGCGCCACATCATCGACTCGTTCGTGCTTGAAAAAAATCACAGGGAAATGGTCGAGCGCATTATCTACAACAAGAACCCAAATGTGAAGCGCGCCCTGGTCATGTATGTCCACGAGCCGATCAGGACTTCATACATCATGTCGTGCGTCAACTCCATCCTGTGCTCCGATTGGGAGCTGATAAGGCTCCAGAACTTCGTTCTCTCACCCGAAACTTACGAATACAGGAAGTGGCGCGAGTGGCGCGGAGAGATAAAGGTCAAGCGTCACGTGAAGGTGGACACCAAGGCCAACATATCGTGGTGCACGAACAAGTTCATTCCGGAGGAGTTCAAGGATGACATCCGCAAGGCTACTGCCAACTACCAGATGGAGTAACATGAACATCGACCAGATCATCAAGGGAATCAAGGCTCTGATCGACTCCGAAAAGGGAGACGGGAAGATCGAGGCCATATCGAAGATCCGCGAGGCCATTCACGAGGTATCTCCCCGAGGCAATCAGCCCATCGATCTGGTGCGCTGGGTTCCGATCAGCATGGTCAGGCCGAACGACTACAACCCGAACAGCGTAGCCAAGAAAGAGATGTGGCTCCTATCCGTCAGCATCAGGGAGGACGGGTACACCCAACCGATCGTGACCATCTGGGATGACAGGGCCAAGAAGTACATCATCGTGGACGGGTTCCACCGCTATTCGGTATCCGTGAACTGCGAGGATATTCGCAAGATAAACGACGGCATGCTGCCCATCGTGGTCATAAAGAAGGGTATCAGCGACCGCATGGCGTCCACCGTGCGCCACAACAGGGCTCGCGGCGAGCACTCCATCTCCGGCATGAGCGGCTTGGTGTTCAGCATGCTCGAGGCAGGCAGCACAGACCTTGAGGTGTGCAACAAGCTGGGCCTTGAGGCTGATGAGCTTATGAAGCTCAAGCACATCACCGGATTCTCCGCCCTGTACAAGGACAAGCGATACGGGCAGGCATGGGAAACCAAGCAGATGATCAGGCTCCGTGTTCAGAACAAGCAGAAATAGTTGCTAAAGTTGAGGCAATAAAAATGAAAACCCACAAGTTCGATCCAGTTGTCATGGCTCGAGCCCTCGAGGAATCTCACGGCCTCGTGTCGTTCGCGGCCAAGAGGATGGGCTGTGAACAGATGACCGTCCGGAACTACATGAAGAAGTTTAAGGTGTGCCGTAGCGCAGTTGATCAGGCCCGATCCTCGATGAAGGATGTGGCCGAGGCGTCGCTCGTGAAACAGATCATGGCAGGCGAGGCGTGGGCGATATGCTTCTATCTGAAGACTCAAGCCAAGGACAGGGGCTATGTCGAGAAGCAGGAGATCGCCCACTCCGGATCGGCTGGTGTGGCTATCATGCTTCCCGACAACGGGCGCACCGTGTTGAAGGGTGCTACTGTGCGCAGGGCGAGGATAGCAGGTGGCAAGGATAAGCCCGAGAGCGTGGCTGGAACGCCCGATAAAGAGCCATCGGTCGCCAACCCATAAAGAGATATGGTATCGCATGATTACGCCGCAGGAAGGCCCACAGTCTGATTTCCTGACAACGACCGCCGACATTGCCATCTACGGCGGCGCGGCCGGTGGCGGCAAGACGTATGCGATCCTGATGGAAGCAAGCCGGAACATCCACGTGTCAGGCTACTCTGCTGTCATATTCCGCAGGACATATCCACAGATCATGAATCCCGGTGGCATGTGGGATCAGTCTATCGACCTGTACCAGACAATCGACGGGGCTCGGCAGGTGCGCGGCGAGTGGTCATTCCCGTCCGGCGCAAAGATAGTGTTCAAGCATATGCAGTATGACAAGGACAAGTATGACTATCAGGGCTCACAGATCCCGTTTATCGGGTTCGATGAGCTGACACACTTCAGCGAGGATCAGTTCTTCTACATGCTGTCGCGCAACCGCTCCATGTGCGGCGTAATCCCGTATGTCCGTGGAACGTGCAATCCCGATAGCGACTCTTGGGTTGCCAAGTTCATCGAGTGGTGGATCGCTCCGGACGGGTACGCCGATATGTCGAGAGCCGGATCTGTGCGCTGGATGGTTCGTGTTGGCGGGACCATCGAGTGGGCCGACTCTGCGGAGGAACTCAAGAAGAGCCACCCGAAGCTGACCCCGAAATCCGTGACGTTCATAATGTCGTCTGTCTATGATAACAAGATGCTCCTTGAAAGAGATCCGAGTTATATCGCGAACCTCATGGCCCTGCCGTCGCTTGAGAGGATGCGCCTGCTGGGAGACCCGAAGCGTGGAGGGAACTGGCACATCAGGGCGGGAGGAACCAAGTTCAAGCGCGAATGGTTCCTGATACTTGACAACATGCCCGACTCTTTCGACGAACGCCTGCGGTTCTGGGATCTTGCCGCTACCGAACCGGCACCAGGCCGAGATGCAGATTGGACGGTAGGCGCACTGGTCGGCCTCAAGGCCGGCCGCTGGTATGTTCTGGACGTTCGCCGCATACAGGGTACGCCAATGAACGTTGAAGCCCTGATCAGGCAGACCGCCATCATGGACGGGCGCGATGTTCCTGTCCGCATCGAGGAGGAAGGCGGCGCGTCAGGCCGTAGCCTGATCGACCACTACCGGCGCAATGTGCTGGTTGGGTTCAACTTCGATGGCGTTCGCATGGGTGGCTCGAAAGAGCAGAGGGCATCGCCAATGTCTGCCGCTGCGGAAGCCGGCAATGTAATCTTGAAATCAGCACCATGGAACAGCGCGTTTTTGGACGAGTTCGAATCATTCTCTCCAACCTGTGTTCACGACGATCAGGTGGACGCGACAGATGGGGCGTTCAACTGCATATCAGAAACAAGGCTTGACCCACATATCGGATCTGGTATGCTCCCCACAGTTCCGGCCATTTCTCGGATCGACGAGCGCGTTGCCGAACTGGTGCGCT
>CAYHQK010000094.1:0-5756 GCA_964358535.1 uncultured Nitrospira sp.
ACGAGACATTGGCCCATTCGAAAGACCGTGTCCGCATAGTCTTCGTCGCTGGGATTCAGGTTGGATATCTTGCCAAATACCGTCAGGGCGTCCTTGCACCGGCCCAGCTGCATCAGGGTCAGCCCTAATTGATGATTGGCGAGGGGATCGTTGGGATTGAGCACCAGCAGCCGTCGGTAGATCGGCTCGGCCTCCTGGTAGTGACCGGTCGAGAACAGTCGCCAGGCCTCTGCGCGAATGGCTGCCCATTCCTTACGCTGCGCTGCGGTCATGCCTCGCGAGAGGACCGGGTCGAAGCGACGGCCTCGATCGATGGAGGTGCCACGGATTTGCGAGAGCAGATTCGTGGCAGGGAGCTCCAGCGGAGAGTCAGGCGGCAGCTGGTGCAGCACGTATTGCACGTCAGCTTCCGCGTCTTGGTAATTCAGGAGGTCAAACCGCGCCCGGGCCATCGCCAATCGCCAGCCGAGCATATCCGGAACGAGTTCGACGGCCTTGGCATAGAACTCCAGTGATTCTTCCAGACGATCGAGCTTTCTGAGCTCTTGCGCCAGCCGTAAATGGATCAAGGGATTGTGGCCATCGATTTGTGCCATGCGCTGGAGCTCGGCGATGGATTCCTCTCCCTGACCCCACCGAGTCAACACGCTCCACTTGGCCCATCGAACATCCAATGAGGTTGGCGTCCGGGCAAGGACTGTGTCATAGGCCGCCACTGCCTCTCGGGGGTCTCGGGCTGTGGCCAGAATATCACCGCGTAATTTGTGGAGCGTGAGCGCGGGAGGATGGTCGTGAATCCCTTGGTCGAGAATCTCGAGCGCAGCATATACCGCGCCACTTTCCCAGACGGCTTTCGCACGTTCGGCTAGAGTCGTTTCCGAACGCGGCGGTAGGTCTTCCGCAGACGCGAAGGCCCCCATCGCAAGTGACAGGCTCAGGAGCCTGGCGAGGGGGCGGTATCGTGGCCGGACAGCAGTGCGTTGCATGTGCGAAGGCAGCGATCTATTCATAAACAGGGGGGGAATGATAAAAATTATTATACCAAGAAGCCATGTGATGGTGAAGTAAGCTACCGCCGTGATCGCCTAATATCATAGAGGCAAATCTTTCGGTGTGAAGAGGCTGCTCGATATCGAGTGATGTGGACTCACACCAATTTGACTTCTCGCGAGGTGGCTTACGCGGTCTCTTTTTATAGCGTGGGACTTCGACAGTCGCAGGATTAGTTGCCGCTTTCAGCTCGAAGGTTTTCATCGTTCCGTAGGAGATTGGGCAGGCCGTGCAGAACCAGCCTCTCGCGAGTCATCCGTCAATCAGGTGAGGCATGGCTCGTCACTTCTTTTCGGACCCTAGTTCTGGCACAGTCCTATTTCATTCAGAGGCACAGCAGGAGGGAAGGATTCGCGAGGAGAAGAACGAGAGACTTTTTGCAGTGTGTGGCGGACCTTCTCCCAAGACTTCTTGTGGCATTAGTCAGCAAATTACGAGGTAGGGGATTTTTATTTCAGGACAGTCGATGATCGTATGAGGGGTTTTTGAGGGTGTTCAAGCCCACTGTTCAAAGGCACGGTCCTGTTACTGGGCCACCAGGGCGGGTTCCTCGCGTCCTCGGGCGGAATAGGCAGAGGCCTGTACGTCGCGGGTGAGGCACTCGCGCCCGAAGGTGATCAGGTGGTGCCCGACCATCGCGATCTGGAATACCGATTCGACGTTACCCTGGCGCAGCTCACGCCAGGTCATCTTCCAGAATTCTTTCCGGTAATCGCTACAGATTCCGACCCGCCAGGCGGTGCGCGAGAAGATCTCGACTGCGCGCCGGACGTTGGCCCAGGTGAGCTGGTCCAGCGGGCGCACCGGCCGCTTGCGGTGCAAGTACGTCTTCTTCGCCTGCGCGGCGTAGCGCGCGTAGATCTTTCTCGGCTCGTACGTTTCCTGGACTACTCGCTTCCAGTTTGCCACCACGGTTTCGTAAGGCTGTAGGTACTCAATGTTGGAGTCGCGCCCCTCGCCAGAGTTCAGGCGACTTGCCTTCTGGAGCCGCTCGTAGAGCGGTGTATGTGGCAGGGCGACGAGCAGGTTCGGCGTCACGATCGGGATCTGGGCCGCCTCAATGAATTCCAGGATCGCGTCCGGCGTCTCCGGGGTGTCAGTGTCCAGCCCGAGGATGATCCCGGCAGCGACCTCGATCCCGTAGCTGTTGATCGTGTCCACGGATTGGAGGATCGGTGTGCGGAGGTTCTGTTTCTTGCTCATGGCGCGCAAGGCGTCGGGCTCCACCGTCTCGATGCCGCAGAAGACATTTGTCATGAACGCCTCGCGCATGAGCGTCAGGATCTCCGGGTACTCGGCGACGTTCAGCGTGAGTTCACAGGAGAGGCGAACCGTATAGTCGCGGCGCCGCTGCCACTCGACAAGGTGTGGCAGGAGGTTCAGCGCGGCCCCGGGATTCCCGATGAAGTTGTCGTCCACGAAGTAGATCGACGGCGTTCCGCCGTCGGCGAGCTCATCAAGCTCGGTCAGAATCTGTTGCGGGCTCTTGAGCCTTGGGTTTCTTCCGTAGAGCGCGGGGATGTCGCAGAACTCACAGGTGAAGGGGCAGCCGCTGGAATATTGGACGCACCCAAGCAGGTACTGGCGGACATCGATCAGGCGATAGGCGGGGGTCGGGAACTGAGTCATCGGAAGGCGGTCGACGGTGCGGTACACGATCTGCTGCTCGGGGCGTGCAGCAGTCTCGTCGAGCCGGCGGAACAGATCGAGCGTCCCGTCTCCCACTTCGCCACAGTGAAGGAGGTCAATTTCCGGATAGAGCTCGGGCGCCGCGGAGACCGAAGGCCCGCCGAGAGCGACCACCTTGCCTGCGCGGTGCGCACGGCGAGCGAGGTCGAGAATCTGCCTGCGCTGGATGTGCATGCCCGACACGAGGACGGCGTCGGCCCAGGCGAACTCGCTCTCCGCCACAGGGCGGATGTTCTCGTTGACGAACCGGACCTGCCATTCCCGTGGCACGAGCGCCGCGATGAGGAGTATCCCCTGGGGCGGCATGAAGGCCTTGACGGGTCCCATCAGGGGAAAGGCGTGATCGAAGGTGCCGAAGGCCTTTGTATAGGCGGGAAAGACACAAAGAATCCGCCGTACATTCGCCGGGCGGAATGTCCGGACGTTGGCCGTCGGAGCAAGGAGCGTCGAAGACACCAACATGCACGCCTCTCTTTCATAATAGGTCGCTCCGGACGATTTCCAGACATCCAGTCAGGACACCGTCACCGGTCGAGGTTGGTACTGCCGTGAACCTCGATACCCTGCTTTAGGGCGACCTCAACAAACAGTTTATTATTATCACATCTCTTCTTTTTACTCTGCTCACTTTTGCTCAGTTTCGTTAAGCAGCTGCCAGGGGGTTGCGATGCTGATGGGCGTGTCTATCATGGTGATGAAACCAGAGAGGCCGGCACCCTGGAGCCATTTGGTAGACCAGGCAGAGGGAGGGAGCGTCCTGTTGATGGCGATCCAGATCCCGCGGGCTGGCCTCGCATCAGATTGGCCATCTTTCCGTGGTATACTGCGCAGGCTTGGTGAGGACCGACTGGTGAGGCAGGATGTTCGATGTCGTTTTGTATCAGCCTGAAATTCCGCCGAACACCGGCAATATCATCCGGCTCTGCGCCAATACCGGAGCCAGGCTGCATCTGGTGAAACCGCTGGGTTTTACGTTGGAGGATAAGCAGTTACTGCGAGCGGGATTGGACTATCACGAATTCGCCACGATCACGGTGCATGAAAGCTGGGCCGAGTGTGCCGATCGATTCAAGGATCGCCGCCTGTTTGCCGTCTCCACTAAAGGCACCCAACGGTACGACTTGGTGGAATATGCCGCAGGCGATGCCTTTGTGTTTGGTCCGGAAAGCCGCGGGTTGCCGCCCGAGATTCTGGGGATGGTGGCCGGGCCGCAATGTATTCGCGTCCCCATGATCCCGGGAAACCGGAGCCTCAATCTTTCCAATGCAGTGGCGGTGGTAGTCTACGAAGCCTGGCGGCAGCTGGGGTTTGGCGCTGGAGCAAAGAGCTGATAGCTCTTGCGGTTTCGCTATAAATCTCCCTCTTTCAGACAGCGTCCGAGTCCCTGTTGCTCGGCAAAGTAATAGGCATAGTGCAGCGCTGCAAGGTTGGCGATGCGCTCTTCTGCCTCGTCGCGCGTGTCTGTATAAATAACCTGGATGCCATATCTCGTTGTGAGAGAGTCCAGGAAGTCCATCAGCCCGATCTTGTGGTACTGGTTGAGACGGCCTCCGGCTTTGCGATGCTGGAGTGTCCCTTCGATGACGAGGAAGCGAGAAGGGAAGGCGAGGACCTGTTCGAGCTCCTGGAGAAACGGCGGGCGATTGTAGGAGGGATTCGAAAAGACCGTATAGAGGTCTTCGACGCCGATGCGCTTGATACACAAGAGCTCCGGGACTTCCGCAATGGCATAGCCGCTGACGGGCAACGTTTCTCGCATCGTCCCGGCGATGCGCACGAAGCCGTGAAAGTCGTAGGGCTGGTGCTCGCGCGGGTCGACGTAGAGGTGAATGGCCGGCACCATGAGTTTGGGTTGACCTTGCTGAGCGAGCAGCATGATGAGCGATTGCGGTCCGCGGGGCCCGTGGCTGGATTGCGCGGTCTGTTGAGCGCGGGGCGGGGTGCTGGAATATGTTCCGGACGAGGGATTGGCTGCCGGGGACGGACGTGCGGCCGGTTTCTGAGCGGCCGAGGATTGCGTCTTGGCATCGTAGCTGGCGCGTGCGGCCGGGTCGCTGAGGGTTTGATAGGCCTGGTTGAGCAGTTGCGTCCTGGCTTCCGCTTTCTTGTGCAGGGTCGGGGCATGGCCAAAGCGATCCGGGTGCCAGACCTGGACCTGTTCATGCCAGGCTTTTTTGATCTCCGCCTCCGTGGCGGTGGGCAAGAGTTCAAGCAGCGTATAATAGTTGATAGTCCGTTCCTCCCGCATCGGTCTCTCCTTTTCTGGAAGTGTAACGGAGTCTCGGGCTGAGATCTAGCAGGCGGCTGGGGGAGTGGCTGTCGAGCAAGACGTTCGACCGGCGTGAGTCCTGGTGCCAGGCTCCGCATTCTGCTCGTGTTTACATCCATCGAAGATGTTGTCGGTTCACGCTTATGCTCGATCTGCTCGGGGCATGCGCTTCTGCGCAAGACGTGGTGGATACCCGCTGGCCGTTGCAGTAAACTTACCTCCCTGAGGACCGGTTCGTACGCCAAGCCAGGATGCGAGGTGCCACGTCGTCAATCGGCGTCGCATCTTATTTAAGAGGAGACTGAGATGAACGATCAAGAAACGGAACGGGCAGTAGGGATTCTCAACCGCATTATGGAGCATGAGTTAGCAGGAGTTGTGCGCTATATGCATTATTCGCTGATGATCTATGGGTATAACCGTATTCCGATCGTGTCGTGGCTGAAGGGTAATGCGGACGAGAGCCTGGCCCATGCGCATAAGGCCGGGGAGCTGGTCACGTTATTGGGCGGCCACCCGTCGCTGAAAATCGGCACGTTATTGGAAACAGAGAAACATGATGTGGGCGATATCTTGCGAGAAAGTTTGGAGCACGAGAAAGCCGCCAGCGCGGCCTATTATGAACTGCTGAAAGTCTCCGAAGGAAAGTCCGTCCTCCTGGAGGAGTATGCACGAGAGATGATCGTCGGTGAAGAACTGCATCTGGATGAAGTGAATAAGATGTTGCGCAAGTCGGGTGATGTTCAAC
>CAYHQK010000094.1:5856-8217 GCA_964358535.1 uncultured Nitrospira sp.
CTTTCGGAAAGATCGGTCACAGACAGAGATGATTTCGCCAGGCACCCAGCCAGTTTCAGCCGCCGCGCAGTTGAAGATCATTCCACTCATCGCGAAGGAGCTCGGTGTAGGAGCTCATCAGGTCGCGGCTGCGGTCGCTTTGCTCGATGAAGGCTCGACCGTGCCGTTTATCTCACGCTATCGCAAGGAAGCCACCGGCAATCTGGACGATACGCATTTGCGGACGTTGGAAGAACGGTTGCTATATCTGCGTGAGCTGGAGCTGCGGCGCGCGGCGATTCTGGCCTCGATCGAGGAGCAGGGCAAACTGACGGACGTCCTGCGTGGCACCATTGAAGCGGCTGCGACTAAGCAAACGTTGGAAGACCTCTATTTGCCCTACAAGCCCAAGCGCCGTACGCGCGCGCAGATTGCGCGAGAGGCAGGATTGGAGCCTTTGGCTGATGCATTGTTCGCCGATCCGACGCTCGATCCGGAACAGGAAGCGGCGAAGTATCTGAATGTGAAGCCTGCTGCCGAGGGCGTGGAAGCGATCAATGTGCCGGACGCCAAGTCAGCTCTTGAGGGGGCGCGGGATATTCTGGTCGAGCGTTTTGCCGAGACGGCCGAGCTGCTTGCGAAATTGCGGACTCGCCTCTGGGATCAGGGCGTCATCACGTCCAGCGTGGTGAAGGGCCAGGAAATGGCCGAGGAAGAAAAGTTCCGTGATTACTACGCCTATTCTGAAACCATTCGCACCATCCCCTCGCATCGCGCGCTGGCGCTGTTCCGTGGCCGTACGCTGGGCGTGTTGAAGATGGACTTGGGCCTGGGCGAGGCGCTGGAAGCAGTCGTGCCGCATCCCTGCATCGTGACAGTCTCGGCGCATGTCGGGATCGAGGACCGGGGCCGTCGTGCGGACAAGTGGCTCATGGGCGTCTGCGAGTGGACCTGGCGGGTGAAGGTGCACCTGCATCTCACGGTGGAGCTGCTGGTGCAGTTGCGTGAAGCAGCGGAAACCGAGGCGATCAAGATTTTCGGCCGCAATCTGCACGAATTGTTGTTGGCGGCGCCGGCCGGACCGAAGGCCGTGCTCGGCCTCGACCCAGGCATCCGCACCGGCTGCAAGGTGGCAGTCGTCGATGCGACCGGTAAACTATTAGAAACTACGACCGTGTACCCGCTTCAGCCGCGCAATGACTGGCAGGGATCGCTGGCGACGCTGGCCCGGTTGGTCGTGCAACATGGAGTTGAATTGATCTCGATCGGGAATGGGACTGGCAGTCGCGAGACCGACAAGCTGGCCATTGAAGTGATCAAATTGGTCACGGCTCATAAGCCGGAACAGAAAGTGGCCAAGATCGTGGTCAGCGAAGCCGGCGCCTCGGTCTATTCTGCCTCGGCCTTCGCCGCGGCCGAGTTTCCCGAGCTGGATGTCAGTTTGCGCGGGGCGGTTTCCATTGCCCGGCGTCTGCAAGATCCGCTGGCTGAGTTGGTGAAGATCGATCCCAAGGCGATCGGCGTCGGCCAATATCAGCACGATGTAAACCAGCGGGCGCTGGCCCGTTCGCTCGATGCGACCGTCGAAGACTGCGTCAATGCCGTGGGCGTGGACGTCAATACGGCTTCGGCTCCGCTTCTTGAACGGGTATCGGGTTTGAACAAGGTGCTGGCCAAGAATATCGTCGAGTATCGTGATACGAACGGCCCCTTCCTGAATCGCACCATGATCCGCAAGGTGCCTCGTTTGGGCGACAAGACCTTCGAACAGGCAGCCGGGTTTTTACGCATCAACGACGGCGACAATCCCCTGGATCGCTCCTCGGTCCACCCGGAAGCCTATCCGGTGGTCGAGCGCATTCTGGCGCGGATCAGCAAGGGGATTGTGGAGGTGATGAGGCAGCCAGCGGTGCTGAAGGGGTTGTCTCCCGCTGACTTTACCGATGAAAAGTTCGGCGTGCCGACGGTGCGCGACATCTTGACTGAGCTGGAAAAGCCGGGCCGCGATCCGCGCCCGGAATTCAAGACGGCCACATTCCAAGAGGGCATCGAGTCTCTGACCGACCTGCACCCAGGCATGATCCTCGAAGGCGTGGTGACGAACGTCGCGGCCTTTGGTGCCTTCGTCGACATCGGCGTGCATCAGGACGGTCTCGTGCATGTGTCGGCGCTGGCCAATAAATTCATCAAGGACCCCCATGAGGTCGTGAAGCCTGGCCAGATCGTCAAGGTGAAGGTGTTAGAGGTCGATGTGAAGCGGCAGCGAATCTCTCTGACCATGCGCCTCGACGATGCGCCCGGCATTACTTCTGCCTCAGGTCGCGCGTCAGTCGAGGTCTCTGCGGGAGCCACACGCGAGCCGCGTGACCAGCGTCCGTCAGC
>CAYHQK010000095.1:0-8095 GCA_964358535.1 uncultured Nitrospira sp.
TAGAAGGCCCCCTGCTGATGCGGGTTCTCTCCATAGCGGAGAATCTCCGCCCGCTCGAACTGTAAGGACAATATTTTCGGAAACTTGGTTTCGTTGCCCGCGACCTGCTTTTCAAGGTAGCCGGCGATGAGACTGTCGTAGCGCGCCGTATGTTGAAACACCTTCATCGCCAACTCGCGCCGCAACTCATGCGATGCCGTGCCGGCCTTCGCCGCATCGAGCACGCGCTGGTAATCGGTCGGGTCCACGACCACCAGAACATCTTCATGGTTTTTGGCGGCGGAGCGCAGCATCGAGGGTCCGCCGATATCGATATTTTCGATGGCCTCTTCGAAAGGACAGTTCGCTTTTGCGATCGTCGCCTCGAAGGGATAGAGATTGACCACGACCACATCGATGGGTCCGATCCCATGCTGTTCCATCTGCGCGACATGAGCCGGCACCGAACGCCGTCCCAGTAAGCCGCCATGAATCTTGGGATGCAGGGTTTTGACGCGGCCGTCGAGGATTTCCGGTGAGCCCGTATAGGCCGCCACGTCGGTCACCTTCACGCCGGCTTCGCGCAACGCTTTGGCGGTTCCTCCGGTCGAAAGGATCTCGGCGCCCAAAGCCTCAAGCCCTTTGGCCATCTCCACCACACCAGTCTTATCTGACACGCTGATTAATGCCCGCTTGATGCCGGCCATAGGTCACTCCTTGGAAGACAATCGATTGATAGTACGTGAGTCGGAAGGTGCGGCGAAGAATAACAAATGACTATCCACCTTACAAGAGGAATGGAGTCCCCCTGCATCGAGGAACGGCCATCGAGATTGGCGGCCATACGGACAAGTACGGCGCGCCACTTTCAACTTGCCGTTGCACCTCGGGTGAGAATTGAAAGACGAAATTCACAATCGTATGCCGCGTGCCGTTCTACCCGTCCAGGAGCCAGTCGCTGGGGCAAGCATCCATCAAGAGGCACAGACATGCGGTCGGCATTTCCATCGGTCCGGCTAATATTTGAGCTCACTGGCGGCCGTAGACTGGCCGGTGCAACGAAGGGTTGGCCTCCCCCTCCAGCGCTAATTGACTGCACCTCGATTCGCTGACTGCGCTCTGCTGCCTGCAGGCTACACTGCATTGGGTGAGCTTAGCTACAGAAGCGTCCAACCAAGTGCGGTGTTGATCGCCTTTCGAAATACTTCTGCAACTGCATTCCATATACGCTCCGCGATCTGAAGATTAATGATTGCTACTGAGCGAATACGGATGCGCGCCAGCATCTTTTGATCCTCCAGAAAGACTCGAGCATCATCTTCGTTGAATTCACCACTCGCCTTCTTCTTCGCAATGAACTTTACGTCAGCAACTAGGCCATCCGATATGTTCTTGATGATGTCCTTCAGGCTCTTCCAAGTATTTGGATCATTTACTTCAGCTTTGGCAGCTTCCAGCGCATCCTTTACGACCTGACCGAAATCTACATCACGGATAGTAGCCATTGATGTGCTCCTTATGACGAGTACTTAATTTTGCTTAACGGCTTCGGCCTTCAGGATTGCAAGAATTGCATTGAACAGGATGTTCTTTCGCCCTTCCCAATTTGAGCGCTTCAGTATCTGCGAGTCCTGTGTGAACTGTTTGTCGGCGTGCTGATCCTTCCACCGAACAAAGAGACACTTAAGGTCGACGTAATTTTTTACCGTCAGGCTGGAAGTTGCAGCGCCCAGCTCGGCTTCAAGCTCCGTACAACTTGACGGCACTGACTCATCGATAAGCGCTGCGATCTCTTTTTGAAGTTTGTCGCCGATCGGGCTCAGATCCTGGCTCTTCGCTAGCGCACGCAAGATCAGTGCATCTGCATCTGTGTTCAGCGAGTTGTACGCTGCCTCAAACTTCGAATAATGCGCCTCACTGTTCTCCGACGGCTTTAGCGTCATCCGTTCTTCGTCTCGGAGCGGACTTTTTGAAATGCCGGTATCTATGAGAGTCGACGCCTTCTTAAAGACTGCTTCAGTGTCAGTGGCAAGTTTCTCGTCGTATGGCTGAACCAATCTAACAGTGCAGCCACTTGCAAGTAATGAAAGGACGAGCGAGACCACCAAGAGCCATGTCCTTTGGAAAAGGCCCGTTTTGCGAACTGGTCTCACGTTTGTGTACCTCCGGTTATAGGGGTGAAGGATCGAATCATCTTTACAGTGTATCCCAAAGAATCGATTGCCATCACTAAACGCCAGTGTGCTTGTATCTTATTAGCGACGCGCGTACATCCGTAAATGTATGGAGCCGGGCTGAGCATACTGACCGGAGTAGGACGCCCAGACAGACTGAAGGCTGGCGCGTGATTCTTGGACGTCTTCACTCACTTATGAACGCCCTCCTTAGCGCCGCGTCCACATGCTAGACAAAATCAGAAAATGCACCGGGAGTCTGTTGTTCCTATAGAGCGCCATACTGGAACTTCTTGGATGCCCATACAACAGGCTTCTCGTTTGCAGGGTCTGCCGAAGGATCTCCCCCGATTCGGACACCATGATGGACTCCCCCTGCTCGCAGAGAGGGCACACCGTCCTCTCTGCATATTTCCTGAAGGAGCCGGTCTGCGGCTTCACGATTAGGTGTCATGAGCAAGACAGCGCTCTCGCATTAACTGACACAGCGCGTCAGGCACCAGTGAACCTCGCATGAAATTCAGCGTATCGATTGTCAGACCGGACGAACCATCCCATGCGTACCCTTCCTCAATCGCTAAGGTTCCATCCGTACCACACTGAATATATTTCGTGTTAAGCGGCGTGGCGGGCTTGATATCCGTTGCCGTCACAGAATCTTCCTGTAGCTGGTGCTTATATCCAGTCTTATGGGCGATACTTGCCATTGCACCCTCCCGCATCACGAATGAACAATCCAAGGCGCTCACGCTTGGCCCTGATGGTCAGGCACAATTGGTCCGACTGTACGGGCGGCATATTTTCAGCCGATTCATGCATTCCGTCAAGCATCACTGAGAGGGTCGCGACGAGAAATGCTTCTATGTGGGCCGGGCGGAACGCGCAGTCTGGCGACAGCCGATCTGCCATCGAGTACAGAACTGACCGGCCTTGATTGACTTCACTTCTCTCCACTGACTAAAATCCGTCAAAGGAATTCCTCCCGTGGCATCGCAATTCGTTCACCTCCATCTCCATACCCAGTTCAGTCTCCTGGACGGCGCGAATCAAATCGAGCCGCTCGTTCAGCAGATCAAATCGTTCAATCAGCCGGCCGTGGCGATGACCGACCATGGCAACATGTTCGGGGCCATCGAGTTCTACCGCAAAGCCAAAGAAGCCGGCATCAAACCCATCATCGGCTGCGAAGCCTATATGGCGCCCGGCAGCCGCTTGGCTGCCAAAGACAGCGGCCTCGCCCACAACGACTATTATCACCTCATCCTCCTGGCTCGAAATCTGACCGGCTATCAGAATCTGATCAAGCTCGTTAGTAAGGCATACCTTGAAGGATTCTACTACAAACCACGGATGGATAAGGAAATTTTGAAAGAGCACCACGAGGGACTCATTGCCCTCTCCGGTTGCTTGAGCGGCGAGATTCCCTACCTCATCGGCCAGAAGGACATGGATGGCGCCATGGCTGTCGCTGGCGAGTTTCAGGAAATCTTCGGGAAGGAACATTTCTACCTGGAGGTGCAGGCGAACGGATTGGACCATCAGCGAGTTGCCAATAGCGGCCTGCTTGAGATGTCCAAGAAGATGGGCATCCCGATGGTCGGCACCAACGATTGCCACTACCTCAAGAAAGAAGACTTCCGCCCGCACGAGCTGATGCTCTGCCTGCAAACCGGCAAGACGATCAGCGACCCGAATCGAATGAAGTTCGATACGGATCAGCTCTACGTGAAATCGACAGACGAGGTGACGGCCGCCTTTATCGAGTTCCCCGAAGCCGTCAACAATACCTGCCGGATTGCGGACAACTGCGACCTCCAACTGACGCTGAACAAGACCTATCTTCCGCAATACAAAGTTCCGGAAGGCTTCACGCGGGAGACCTATCTGGAAAGCCTGGCGCAGGCCGGACTCGCAGCCAGACTGAAAGAACGGCCCAGCCAAATCCTGCCGGCCGCCTATGAGCTGCGCCTGCGAGAGGAAATTACCATCATCTGCTCGATGGGGTTCGCCGGTTATTTTCTGATCGTGTGGGATATCATCAAGTTTGCCCGCTCGCGGCACATTCCGGTCGGACCGGGCCGAGGCTCCGCAGCCGGAAGTCTCGTCGCCTATGCGTTGCGCATCACGGATCTCGATCCCCTCGTCTACACGCTCCTGTTCGAACGGTTCCTGAATCCAGAACGTGTGTCCCTCCCCGACATCGACATGGACTTCTGCATGGATCGCCGCGGCGAGGTCATCAACTATGTGGTCGAGAAGTACGGCAAAGACCACGTGGCCCAGATCATTACGTTCGGGACGCTCGGAGCGAAAGCCGCGATCCGCGACGTGGGCCGCGTGCTGGAAATTCCCTATGCCGAAGTCGATCGCGTGGCTAAGCTCGTCCCTAATCAGCTCAACATCACGCTCCAGCAGGCGCTCGACCAAGAACCCAAGCTGCAAGAGCTCGTCGATACCGATGCGCGCGTCAAAGAACTGATGGGCATCGCCCGCTCCCTCGAAGGGCTGGCCCGTCACGCCTCGACCCACGCAGCTGGCGTGGTGATCTCTGAAGGACCGCTCACGGACCATGTCCCCCTCTACAAAGGCTCCAACGACGAAGTCGTCACCCAATATTCGATGGGCGACGTCGAAAAGATCGGGCTCGTCAAATTCGACTTCCTGGGCCTCAAAACCCTCACGATGATCAAACGGGCCGAAGACCTGATCAATGCGGGGCGCCCCAACGATCCCCCGCTCGTCATGGAGCAGGTGCCCTTCGACGACCCCAAGACCTTTGCCCTTCTCGCGTCAGGCAAAACGATCGGCCTTTTCCAGCTGGAAAGCTCCGGCATGCGCGACCTCCTGACCGGCCTGAAACCGGACCGGTTCGAGGACATCATTGCCATCATCGCGCTCTACCGCCCTGGCCCGATGGATCTGATCCCAGACTTCATCAAACGAAAACAGGGCAAGATCCCCATCGCCTACGAAACGCCTGAGCTCGAACCGATCCTGAAGGACACCTACGGGGTCATCGTCTATCAGGAGCAGGTGATGGCGATTGCCAACAAGGTGGCGGGCTTCTCGCTCGGCCAAGCCGACATTCTCCGGCGCGCGATGGGTAAAAAGAAGCCGGAGGAGATGGAGAAGTTGCGCGCGCAGTTCCTGGCCGGCGCCAAGACCAACAAGATCCCCGACAAGAAGGCGGAAAAACTTTACGAACTGATCCAGAAATTCGCGGGCTACGGGTTCAACAAGTCGCATGCGGCGGCCTATGCCGTCGTCTGCTACCAGACCGGCTATTTAAAAGCGCATTACCCGACGGAGTTCATGGCCGCCCTGATGACCACCGACATGGGCAACGCCGACAAGATCGTCGGCTACTTCACGGAATGCCGCGACCTCAACATCAAGGTCCTGCCTCCGGACGTCAACGAAAGCCATAAGAACTTTACCGTGGTGGGCAAGGCCATCCGGTTCGGTCTGGCAGCCATCAAAAACGTCGGCGAAGGCGCGGTCGAATCGATCATCGAGATTCGGAACAACAGCGGTCCCTTCAAATCCTTCTTTGAGTTTTGTCGCCGCGTCGACCTGCATAAAGTGAACAAGCGCATGCTCGAAGGGCTGATCAAAACCGGCGCCTTCGATTCGACCGGCGCGAAACGGTCGCAACTGGCCGCGGTCCTGGAGCAGGCCGTCGAAGAGGGTGCCGCCGCGCAGCGTGAACGGGATATGGGCCAGACCAATATTTTTGGCGACGAGTTGGAAGGACCAGACGCCACCGAACAGTTCGCCGCGCCAGCATTACCGAATATTCCAGAATGGGATCAAAACGAGCGGCTGAAACATGAACGGGAGCTGACCGGCTTTTACATCTCCTCCCATCCGCTGGCTCGCTATGAAGCCACCATGAAAGCCCTCTCGACGGCCACGACCATCAGCCTGCCTGAATCGTCGGACGGGCGGGAGGTCAAACTCTGCGGCATCATTACGACCGTCAAAAGCATGCTGACCAAAAAGGGCGACAAGATGGCCTACATCACCCTGGAAGACCTCCTGGGCGTGGTGGAGATCGTCGTCTTTCCGGATCTCTACAAAAACGCCGCCGACCTCGTTGTGCCGGAGCGCCTCGTGCGCGTCACGGGCACGGTGGACCGGGGCGATAAAGGCACGAAGATTCGAGGAAGCAAGATCGAGCCGCTCGCCGAGGTGCAAGCGCAGATGATCAAACGGGTTCACATTCGACTGCCGGCTCATCTCGACATTACGGAACAGTTATCGCGCCTCCGCGAGGTCTTTCGTCGACACCCGGGCAGCACGACCATTTCCCTCACGTTGTCCATGGATGCATCCCAGGAAGCCGTGACGGCTCCCCTCCCGAACCTCACGGTCACCCCTAGTGAGCGTTTCGTGGCAGACGTTGAAGAAATACTAGGCAAAGGGGCCATTTTTCTGCTATCGTAAGGCCTCATCGTAGGGATGGGGCCGAGCCCCTTCCACACCTATCCATATAGCCTCACCAGCCCTATGCGCGATTACCTTGAGTTTGAAAAGCCGATCCGCGAGATCGAAGAAAAGATCGAAAAGCTCTCGGCCGCCCCTACCGGAAAATCGAATCCTCAGGATGAAATCCGCAAGCTGCGGACCAAGCTCGCCCAGGTCGAACATGAGCTCTACGGCAACCTGACTCCCTGGCAGAGAACACAGCTTGCTCGCCATCCCCAACGACCCAGCACCCTCGATTACATCAGCGCCATTTTTAGAGACTTTCTTGAGCTCCATGGAGACCGGTCGTTCGGCGACGATCGTGCCATCGTCGGAGGCTTCGCCCGATTCAACGACCGGTCGGTCATGGTCATCGGCCATCAAAAAGGGAAAACCCTCAAAGAACGGATGCAGCGGAATTTCGGGATGCCGAATCCGGAAGGCTACAGAAAAGCCCTGCGCCTCATGCGGATGGCGGAGAAGTTTGGCCGACCGGTCGTAACCTTTATCGACACGCCCGGCGCCTATCCCGGCATCGGCGCGGAAGAACGGGGCCAGGCCGAAGCCATCGCCCGCAATCTCTTTGTGATGTCCCGGCTGGCCGTGCCGATCGTGTCCATCGTCATCGGCGAAGGCGGCAGCGGCGGAGCCCTCGCCTTGGGCGTTTCCGACCGGGTCCTCATGCTGGAACACGGTGTCTATTCGGTGATTTCTCCGGAAGGCTGCGCCGCCATCCTATGGGATGACCCGGCCAAAGTGCCTGATGCAGCCGCCGCGCTGAAGATGACGGCCAAAGATCTGGTCGATCTCCGTATCGTCGATGAAGTGATTCCGGAACCGCTCGGCGGCGCCCATCGCGATCCCCAAGCCATCACCGAGCGCGTGGCCAAATCCCTCACCAACCAACTCGCCCAACTCACCGACCTCTCCATCCCTGAACTACTGACGCAACGGGACCAGAAATATCGGTCCATCGGATCCGTCAGCGGCCTGGTTGCAACGCCCTAATCAATCTCCTGAGTATCAGGCTCTCTACCTCAGCACGTTCCCTGCACCGACGACTCTCACAACGTCTTACGTTTCGCGTCTAACGATTCACGTCTTCCACTCTCTGTGAGCCAGGCAGCAGCCCCGGCGCCAGCCGCCTTGCCGGTGGCAAAACAGGCGGTCAAAAGATAGCCTCCGGTCGGCGCTTCCCAATCCAACATTTCTCCGGCGCAAAACAGGCCAGGCAACGAACGGATCATCAGCCGTTTATCCAACGCATCGAACGGCACGCCTCCTGCCGTGCTGATCGCTTCCGCCAGCGGACGGGCGGCAACAAGCCGCAGCGGCAAGGATTTAATCGCCGCCGCCAGGCGAGCCGGATCCGCAAAATCCTCTTTCGACACCACTTCACGCAGCAGCCCCGCCTTCACCCCTTCGATATGGGCCTGCCGCTGCAGATGCGTGGCCATGGTGCGTTTGCCGCGCGG
>CAYHQK010000096.1:0-8087 GCA_964358535.1 uncultured Nitrospira sp.
GAGACCTGGCTCCCGCGCTACAACCAGCGGTTTGCGGTCCCGCCCGCGCAGGCCGCCGATCTGCATCGGCCCCGGCCCGCGCATCGCGACCTCGACCGAAGCCTCTGCCTCAAGGCCACGCGTGTCCTGCGCCGCGATTGGACCGTAGCCCACCACGAGCAGCTCTATCAAATCCACGACAACATCCGGGCGACCCAGGTGCAGGTGGAAGAACGGATCGATGGGACGATGCGGATCACCCACCACGGCCAGCCGCTCACGTACCAGGCGATTGCCGTGCGGCCCCGCAAGACGGCGGGGCCAGAGACACGCAGGCTGCCGCGGCCGCCCGTCAAGCCCCGAGCAAATCATCCATGGAATGGCTACGGGACGATCGCTACCAAGCGACCGGCCGCCGCGCAACCTTAAACCGGACATTTCTACTTTGGGAGAAAGCGGACATTTCTAAATTGGGTTGACACGATCCTTTCATTTTATTGACTCCCTCATAGCATTTTGTTAGCCTCACACCCCGCCCATTGCTGGCGACTTCTTACGTTGATACAAGAGTTTGTCGGCACCCTTGCCACTACATCCCGAAAGGAGTTTCGATGGCCAATCCAACGGCTTCGCCGGAATTACTCGCTGCATTACACAACAAGGCCACCCAACTCCGTATCGAGAGTGTGCGGGCGACCAGCGAAGCAGGGAGCGGCCACCCCTCCAGTTGCTGCTCGGCTGCCGACATTGTCGCAGCGCTCTTTTTCTCGGTGTTGCGCTATGACCCGAAGAACCCTAAAGCGCCCAATAGCGATCGTTTCGTCCTCTCAAAAGGTCACGCGGCTCCCCTCCTCTATGCCGCCTGGGCCGAGGCAGGACTGTTTCCGAAAAGCGATTTACTCAAATTACGGACGCTGACTTCTGATCTCGAAGGGCATCCGACTCCCCGCCTGTCCTTTGTCGACATGGCCACCGGCTCACTCGGACAGGGACTGCCCGTGGGTGTCGGTCTCGCACTCAACGCCAAGTCCGTCGACAAAACGAGCTATCGCACCTACGTCCTGATGGGAGATGGAGAATCGGTCGAAGGATCTGTGTGGGAAGCAGCCGAAGTCGCGCGCCATCATCGGCTCGACAACCTCTGCGCCATTGTGGATGTCAACCGGCTCGGCCAAAGCGATCCCACGATGCTGCAGCATGATATGGAAGCCTATCGGTCCCGCTGGGCCGGCTTCGGCTGGCACGCCATCGTCGTCGACGGACACAGCCTCTCTGCCATTCTTGCCGCTTTCGATGAGGCAGCCAGGACTACCGGGAAACCGACCGTGTTGTTGGCCAAGACCTTCAAGGGCCGTGGCATTTCCGTCATGGAGAACCACCCAGAGTGGCACGGCAAACCCTTAAAGAAGGGTGAGGAAACGGACAAGGCGATCGCCGAACTGACGGCGCAACTCAAGCCAAACCAGCTGGAGATTCAGATCCAGCAACCATACGCGGCTCCGTCCAAGCAGGCATCGATCGGATCCTTGCCGGCGTCCCCCTACAAGCTCGGCGACTCGGTCGCCACACGTGAGGCCTTCGGCGCCACACTGGCTGCCCTGGGCGATGTCCATCCACTCGTCGTCGCACTCGACGCCGACGTCAAGAATTCCACCTATACGGACAAATTCGGCAAGAAATTCCCTGACAGGTTTTTCGAGAATTTCATTGCGGAGCAAAATATGCTCGGCGCGGCGGCAGGCTTGGCTGCCTGCGGCAAGATTCCCTTTGTCGCGACCTTTGCCGCCTTCTTTACCCGCGCCTACGACTTTATCCGCATGGCGGCCATCAGCGGCTCGAACATCAAGCTGGTCGGCACCCACGTCGGCGTGAGCATCGGCGAAGACGGCCCCTCTCAAATGGGGCTGGAAGATATCGCCATGATGGCAGCACAACCAGGCGTGGTCGTGCTCTATCCCTCTGATGCCACCTCCACCTACCGACTGGTCGAAGTAGCGGCCGCTCACAAGGGGATGGTGTACCTGCGCGCCGGTCGGCCCAAAGCACCGGTCATCTATGGACCAGAAGAACGGTTCCAGATCGGCGGCTCCAAAGTCATTCGCCAGAGCGCCGCAGACGTCCTCACGATCGTGGCAGCGGGCGTGACACTCTTCGAAGCACTCAAAGCCTACGATCAGCTCAAGGCGGCGGGAATTTCCGTACGGGTCATCGACCTATACAGCATTGCGCCGATCGACCGGACCACCTTGCTCGAGAGTGCCAGAGCCACCCATGGCCGCATCCTCACTGTGGAAGACCACTACGCCCACGGAGGACTGGGAGACGCGGTCCTCAGCGCCGTGGCAACAGAAGGGTTACGAGTACACAAGCTTGCGGTTCGGACCATTCCCCACAGCGGGAAGCCGGACGAACTCGTGGACCACTTTGGCATCGGAGCGCGATCCATTGTCGAAGCCGCCAAAGACATCACGAAATAAACCCTCCCACGCCGCCCTTCCCCATGAGTTGGCCGGGATTCCGCTCCTGAACATTCTGTCAGGAGCGGCGCGCCAACGGATGCTGCAGGAGTTGACCGAATCCCACTACGGCAAAGGCGACTTCATTTTCCGGGAAGGCGACCCGACCGAATACTTCCACATCGTTAAGACCGGAACGGTCAAGTGCGTCAAATCCACCCCGGAGGGGAAAGAATGCACGCTGAAGATGCTCATGCCTGGCGACCTCTTCTGCTGCGACGCAGCCGCCTTCGATGGCGCCTCGCATCCAGGATCGGCCCAGCCCATGGGGGACGTCAGCATCTTCCAAATGAGCAAGAAAGCCTACTTCGAGATGCTGCGACAGAGTCCGGACGCCGCGCTTGAAGTCATCAAGTTTCTGGGCAATCGATTGAACGAAGCCCAGGAGAAAACCAAGGACCTGGCGCTCGACCGGGCCGATCAACGGCTCGCCTCACTGCTCGTCGACCTCGCAACCCGCAACGGGGTCAAAGATCCGAACGGGATTCGGCTCACAATTCGCCTCACCAGGCAGGATATGGCCAACATGGTGGGGATCACGACAGAGACCGCCATTCGAATCATGAGCCGATTCAAACGTGAGCGATTGGTCTCCGGCACCGCCAATCGTCTCCTGATTTGCGATCTTCCAGGGCTGAAAGCCCTCGCCTCCGCCTCGTAACCCCTTCCTGAAACGCCGCCGTCACGAAAGATCATAAACATGACATTTGTCATATTTTTTTCAAGTGATCTAGTGTATGGTTTTTCCCTTAGCCGCCCAATGTCGCAGCCTGATCACGTCAGACCTGAGCATTCGAGTGTCCACAGAACCATCCACCCTAACAAGAGGAGAAGAACGATCATGCGTGCATCAGAGAAAGTATTCGGCGCATTTGCCCTCATCACAGGTCTCCTCACCGGAAGCCTCCTGCTGGCGCCACCGACCTGGGCCAAGACCCACGACGTGGCCATGACGGCAGTGGAAACGGACGTCGTCGTAGAAGGAAATGGCGAGAAGTACGCCGCCTGGACCTTCAACGGCACATTCCCCGGACCGGTCGTGCGGGTCACGCAAGGTGACACGATCAATTTCACCCTCACCAATCCCGCCACGAACAAAAATCCGCACGCGATGGATTTCCATGCCGCGGAAATCGACTTCCTGAAGAATTACAAGGCTATCAATCCAGGCGAAACCATCAGCTACACGTTTGTGGCCAAGAAGCCTGGCATCTTCTTCTACCATTGCGGAGCGCCCCCGATGATCCAACATGTCGCGCGCGGCATGTTCGGCGCCATCATCGTCGATCCCAAGGATGCGAAAGCCTGGGCCAAAGCGGATCGCGAATATGTGCTCGTCCAGTCAGAATTCTTCAAGAATCCGAACGATGTGCAAGCCATGTTCGACCGCAAGTTTGACAACATGCTCTTCAACGGCGGCATCTTCAAATATCACCCCTTCGTGACCGGCGGCGGCAAGTTGGATGCGAAGCCGGGCGAACGAGTCAGGATTTATTTCGTGAATGCCGGCCCGAACGAATTTTCTTCGTTCCATCCGATCGGCGAAATCTGGGACAACGTCTACGAGAGCGGCAATCCCAGCAACAAGCTCACTGGCGTTCAGACCTACGTCGTCGGGCCAGGCAGCGCGGCAACGTTCGATGTCGTGGTTGAATCGGCCGGAGCCTATCCGCTGGTCACCCACTCGCTCACCGGCGCACTTCGCGGCGCGATCGCGGTGTTGCTGGTCGGACCGGATGCCAAGCCTGCGCCGCTCATGCCGATGGTGCCCTGGGAACTGCCAGCAAAGTAAGACACGAGAGAAGGGAGCGATCCGTCTGTGATCGCTCCCTTCAATTAACAAGACCGCCGCTCGCTCGCGAAGACTGAATCATGCTGAACATCGCATTGACCGTTTTCTCGCTGCTCACAGTCCTCGGCATGACGACAATCTTCTCCCCCTCCCCTGCTTCTGCTGGCGCACCGAAAGAACGCATCGCCCTCATGCTGACAGGGTCAACCTGCCGCGAAACCCAGCAGGCACTCGAAACGGTCTTGCGACGTACTGATGGGGTCTTCGCCGTGGATGGCACCAGCGTCCCCGGGCATCTCCTCATCGATGTCGAGGAAGGGAAAACCTCCGCGCAGGACCTCCTCACGATCGTGCAGACGACGATCGGCACAGACCTTTCGTGTCAGGTCGAAATTATGCGATCATGCATCACGGCCCCTGAACACAACAGGACAGACGCACCAGCCAAGTAGGAATCGACCTCTCATCACTCACGCGACACCACATGCCATACAGACGCCCTGCCGAACCCTATCGGCCCCATCGCCTCCTGCGTGCGCTCTCGGTCATGAGCCTCCGCCTCACGATCTTCCTGCTGGCGTCCCCGGTCATGGCGGAAGACACGCTGCTCGAATGGCTCCCCATCCGGCCCTTCAATTTCGACGTGACATTCAGTCAGCGGACCTTCGCTCCTGACAATCGAGTGATTGGAGTCCAAGCCGGAATCACGGCGCTTCGTTACGGCGACCTCGAAGTCCGAACGATGTACCAATACTACAGCAACCACACGACGACCTTTCAGACGGATCAAAACTCGCTGTATCTAAATCCTCGATGGAACAACTTCATCGATATTCTGGACTTCCCTAAGGGAGCCCCGATCAGCCGTACAATCCGGCATGTCCTCTTCGGCCCTCTCGAAGACCGGGCCGTTCCCTACCTGGGCCTGCTCGGAGGCGCGACCTTCCCCGGTCCTGGCAATACATGGCCTGGCCATCTCATCGGAGGCCAGGTGGGTGTCCGGTTTCCGATCGCGCGGGGTGTCTCATTCGACATGGCCCTGCAATATACGCAGTACGGAATCGATTTCCAGGGTACTGCTGGAGAGACGCAACAATGGTTGATTACGACAGGGATTCGATTCTGAGCATGCCACACAGACCACGTGCAACCTTGGTTGTTCGATCGCATGAGCGCGGAGCAACTGTGCCGCGCGCCAGACGCTTACGCGAATGGGCATCACTGCTGCTCATGGCCTTCATGCTGCAAGGCTGCGGCCTGATCGTGGATGCTGTCCAGTTGGTGCATCCCATCGCGACCAACGAACTCGATGCGATCTGCGCGCGAGGTCAAGTGCGCGTCGGCATGGCGGTTGAACCGTTTCAGCCGTTCGTCTTCCCGGCCATCTATACGGACGAGGGCCTTCGCGTGACAGGCCTTGATGTCGAGCTCGTGCGAGAAATCAGCGCAGCTCTTTCGCGGCGCTGCGGCGGGACGAAGCCGATCGTTCCGACACTCCAGCTGATTCGTTTCCGAAACCTCTTCGTCGAACTGACTGAAGGCAATCTCGACTTGTTTGTATCTTCCATCAGCGCCAATGTGCCGGCACAAGGACGGATTGGCCTCGCCTACTCGAGCCCCTACTTTGATGAGGGAGGAATCAGCGGCATCACCAGACAACCGGACACCGCCAAGCGAATCGGCGAATATGTCCGTCGATCCTCGACGAAAACGGCCGATGCGCACGCCATGGCCCAAGCTTTCTCCGGCTTGACCGTTGCCGTTCAAGAAGGCACCAGCGCGCAATTTTATGCGGAAGCCAATCTAACAGGTATCAAGCTGATTCTCTGCGATTCGCTCCCAGCCGCCTTCGAATCCCAGAACCCGCCGATCGATGTCATCCTGGGGAAACAGCCGGTCCTCGACTATACGGTACGGCGAGTCCGCAAAAACTGGCAGCTCCTCAAACTGGACAATGGCAAACCGCTCTTCCTCACCCACGAACATTACGCGATCGTCACGGACGAGGAGAGCTACCGGTTGCGACAGTTCCTCAATGATCTCCTGTTCCGGCTTGATGAATCCGGCAGGCTCACGGACATGCGGCAACGCTGGCTGGAGGACCTCTATGCCTACCCTCGCCGAGCCGCCACGGAAGGTCTTCCGTTTGCCGCGGAGAAAATGCTCCAGCATTACGATCAAGGCCAGTGCCGACTGGCAGACAACCGCTCACGATGAACGAGAGGAGGCCTCGATGAAATTGATCCGATACGCCGCACTAGTGGGAATCCTCACGACCATCGCCATCGGCGCCATGGCCCCGAGCCCAAGCTGGGCCGTTGATCGTGCAGAGGCGGAAGAGACCGCCCGGCTCTTAGCCAAGCTGCTCAAGGCCGGCCGATTGGTCATCGAGCAGAACCAACTGTTGATCGACGATCAACAGAAGGGGAACAAGGGATTTACGCCCGAGGTGTTCGAGCAGCAACTCGTTCAAGAATTTCGCCAACAAACCGGCATTGATCTCTCGAAGCTCCAGAGCACGCCTGCCTCTCTCGCGGTGCCTCCCTTGGCCAAAGAATTGCTGCCAGCATTCGTGCTGGCCAGCAAGGAGGTGGTCCGTGATGCCCAAGTCGTGATCAATCAACGGGGGATCGGCTACAAGAACTTTATCCCGGCGACCTACGGCAGCCAGGCCGCCGCGCGCTTTTCCAAACAATCGCGAGTCAGACTGAAGCAAACGACGCTAGGGCCTCGCAATCCGAAGAACGAGCCGGACGACTATGAAGCCTCGGTGCTAAAATGGCTGTCAAGCCGCCCGCGAGCCGAAGCCTATGTCAGCGAACTTACCGATCAGGGCCAGACATTACGTGTCGTGATGCCGATCTATTACGTCCCGGCTTGCTTAACCTGCCACGGTGAACCGAAAGGCGACCTGGATATTTCCGGCTATCCCAAGGAAGGACATCGCGAGGGAGACCTGGCAGGAGCCATCACGGTAACGGCCCCCTTAAGCCTCCGCTGAGCAAGGCGCGCATCTAGCAGAGTGTTGACACACTCATTGAGAAGGCTGGGTGGGAGAGTCAATGCCAACCACAAACCTCCCCAGAATCATGTGCAGGCTGGTCAGCAGGGCCGCAGCGAGCGAAGAGGCGAAGCGTACTCTCTGCCGTACGTTGAGCCTCTGAGCGCCGCGAGAACGCCGCTGGCAGCCTTTATCAACAGCCTGCTAGTGAGAAGCGGTCCGCACTGACACCTGTTCGATTGCCCTGCGAACTTGGCTGATCAAGATCGCCCGCTCCCATGGCTTCTTCACACAGGCCTGGGCTCCTCCACTAAGTGCAAGCTCGGGCCAGGCTGAGCTTTCCCCCGAAGCGATGATCACCGCCGTCTCTGGCCAGACAGTCCGGCAAATTGACAGCAATTGCAACCCGTCAAACCTGGGCATGTGGTAATCGGAAATCACCAGATCAAAATGCCGCTTCTCTAATTCGTGACAGGCGTCAAGCCCATCACTGGCTTCAAACACATTGTACCCTTCATAGGTGAGGAGGTCCGATAGCAGTAATCGGACACTCGCATCATCGTCGACAACCAGTACTCGCTGTCCATACCCGTCTGGACACATGATGACCTCCTTTACGGCCTGGAGATTATTTCTGCCGGTCCTTTCGACGAAGCTACGTACTGGGGAATACACGTCTAGCAGGATGCTGAAAAAGTCCGCCAGCGGCGTTCTCGCTTCACGAAGAGGCTCAACGTACCAACCCGTACGCCTCGCCTCTTCGCTCGCTGCGGCCTTGCTAGACGGCCTTTTTGAGCAT
>CAYHQK010000097.1:0-8077 GCA_964358535.1 uncultured Nitrospira sp.
CTTGCACGTCCGAGGCAAGAGTCGTGCGCTCTCGCAGGATGCTCAAAAAGGCCGTTCAGCAAGGCCGCAGCGAGTGAAGGCCCGAGGCGTACCCGAGGGTACGTTGAGGGTCTGAACGATGCGAGAACGAAGCTGGTGGACTTTTTCAGCATCCTGTTAGCGTGCGGATTTTGTTTGCCGGAAGAGTACTGTATGGGTCGCCAGGACACGGAGCTCCACTGTCGTGCCTGCCTGATAAACGCTCGTGGAGCCTTGACTGCTATGGACGATTTGGCCGGAGGGAAGGCTGACCGTGTAGAGATTCTCCGACCCACGGAATTGGCGGGAGAGGACGCGTGAGGGGGCGCCTTCCGTCGGGACGAGGTGAATATCGTCCGGGCGAATCATGACGACCACGGCCGTGCCGTCTTGGCATTCGAGCGTGTCGGGAAACTCTCCCAGTTCGGTCTGGACCATGCCGCGAGATACGGTTCCAGGAATAAAGTCCGCCTGACCGACAAAGTCTGCCACGAAGGGCGTGGCTGGCATGTGGTACATCATTTCCGGCGTATCGAATTGCTCCAGGCGGCCTTGGTTGAGGACCGCGATGCGATCGGCCATGGCAAAGGCTTCGTCATGGTCATGTGTGACGAGTACGGTCGTCGTCTTCGTCCGGCGCAACAGGTCGTGCAACTCCTGGCGCATGCGTCCGGCCATGTCGGGGTCCAAATTGCTGAAGGGCTCGTCGAGCAGCAGCACGACGGGATTCTGGACGAGGGCGCGGGCCAGCGCGACCCTCTGTTGCTGGCCGCCAGACAATTCGTGCGGATACCGCCGCTCGAATCCCTCCAGCCCTGTGAGCCGCAGCATCTCCTGGACTCGCGCGGCGCGTAGGCTTCGCGTGAGTTGGCGGAGCCCGAAGGCGATGTTGTCCTGTACTCGCAGGTGCGGAAAGAGCGCATATTCTTGAAAGACCATTCCGATGCGCCGGTTCTCCGTCGGGGTCATCACAGCCGGCGACGACACGAGTTGGCCCGATAAGAAAATTTGCCCTGAGCGAACCGGTTCAAATCCTGCGATCGCCCGTAGAATCGTCGTTTTCCCGCAGCCGGAGGGGCCGAGCAGGCAGAGAATTTCCCCTTCCCGCGCCGCAAACGAAATGTCCTGGACCGCGGGCCGTCCGGTTTCATAGGAACAGGAGACCTGGCGCAGTTCCAAGACCGAGGCGGCCGGTGTGGAGTGGTGGCCCTGGAGCCTGCTCTCCCCGGAGGAGTTTGGTGCGGTGGAATGGTCTGAGGTCACAGAATCACAATCCTTCCTTCAGCATCCTATTAGGCGGCGCGCCAGTCTTTTGACACTAACAAGGCCAAGGCCGGGAGGCTCAGTAACACAATGAGGAGCGCGGCGGGGGCGGCGAGCTGAAAATATTCCTCGCTCGCTTCCATCCAGACGCGAATGGCCAGGGTGTCGAATCCCACTGGCCGTAACAAGAGGGTCGCAGGCAATTCCTTCATCGTCTGCAGGAACATCAAGACCCAGGCGACGACGAATCCGTTCCGGACCAGCGGCAGCGTCACCCGTCGCCAGGTAGCCCGCATGCCAAAGCCTAGCGTGCGCGAGACCTCTTCCAGGTTCGGGGTAATTTGCTGGAGCGCCGGTTCCAGCGATTGGAGGCCGGCCGGGAGAAAGTGGATCACGTAGGCCACGATGAGGATCAGGACCGAGCCGTAGAACACCGGAGCTAGTTTGGTAAAGAGGACGAGGACGGCCAGCGCCGCCACCGGTCCCGGCAGCACATAGCCGGCATAGGCTGCTTGCAGGCAGCCCACGTTCAGCAGGGTTGGGCGTCGGCTCGCCAGGTAGGCGAGCGGCAAGCCGATCAAGACCCCGCCGGTGGCGGCGCTGGCGGCCAGGATGCCGCTGTTCCAGACGAATCCAAAAAACCGGCTATCGAGTGTCGCTTGCGCCTCGGGCGATAGGCTCCATTGGATCAAGAGCGAGGCGGGAAGCGCGAAGGCTGCGCCGACGATCAGGCCGAGATAGCTGGTGATGGCGACCGTGCCGAGCCAGCCATACCGGTGTCGTTGCGGAGCTCTGTAGCGGCCGGTCGTTTGGTAGAACCGGCTTCGTTGACGGAACCATCGTTCGGTAATCAGGAAAATCAGCGCGAGCCCGACCAGCAAGAGGCTCAAGATGCTCGCGGCGGTATTGTCGGACCGTCCGGTCATCTGTTGAAACACGGCATAGGTGAGGGTCTGGTAGCGCAGCAAGGAGACTGCACCGAAGTCCGAGACGACATACAAGATCACGAGGGCGACTCCGGCGGCAATCGAGGGGCGCATCAGTGGCAGCGTGACGCGCCAGAGGGTCGAGAGGCGGGAGGCGCCGCTGGCCCGCGCCACTTCTTCGAACGAGACGTTCATGCTGAGGAGGGCGCTCCGGCTGAGAAGATAGACGAAGGGAAAGGTATCCAAGGCCATGACGAGCGTCGCGCCCCAATAGCTATGGGGAGAAAATATTCTGGCTTGAGGGCCGGCCATGAGTTGCCAGAGATGCTCGACCGGACCACCGAATCCCAAGAGGTAGGAGTAGACATAGGCCAGCACGTAGGTCGGCATCGCCAACGGAAGGACCAGGGCGCCCTCCCACAGCCTGCGACCGGGAAATTCCGTGCGAGTGATTAGCCAGGCGGTCGAGACGCCCAGGAACAGCGTGATGACCGCCACGCTGGCGGCTAATGAAACGGTGTTGAATAACAGCTCGGGAATGCGGGTGCTCCACAAGCGGCTCCAGACAGCCGGATCGGCTGAGAGGGCTTGTGCCGTGACGTAGCCAAGCGGGAGCAGGATGAGGCTCGCAGTGGCGAGGGCAAGGAGTTGCAGCGGTGAAGCAAGCTGTTGGCGAATCGTGCTCACGGTGGGTCCCTTTGCGTTACCGGAGACCCACTTGTTCGATCAGCGTGAGGGTCGGCTCGCGCAATTCCGCCAGCTTGGTGAGGGGAACCAAGGCGGCACGGAAGCTCTTGCGCTCCACGAGGGCCGGGTCCGCTTTCACGTCCGGGTGGAGGGGATATTCCTTGTCGAGGTCCGCGAATAATTTCTGCCCCGCTTGTGCGACCAGGAATTCGACCAGCAGTTTCGCGCTGTCCACATGTTTGCTCGACTTGACGATGCCGATGCCAGCGACGTTCATGATGGCCCCCATGCCGCCTTCCTGTTGGTCCGGCATCAAGGCTGCGATCGGCGCGTTGGGCTGTGTGGCGAGGTGACGATAGACGTAGTAGTGATTCACGATCCCCAGCGCGACTTGTCCCTTGGCGACGGCATCCACGATCTGCGAGCTTTTCTGGTAGACCTGGCCGTCCGCATTGGCCTTGAGGCCTTGCAGGAACTGTCTGGTCTTTTCGTCTCCATGCGTGGCGCGAATGACCGACACGCCTGCTTGCAGATACTCACTGCCTGAATTCGGAATGGCGATCTTATCTTTCCATTTGGGGTCGGCGAGGTCGAGGAGCGACTTCACTTGGTCCGGCTTGACCATCGTGGTGTTGTAGACGACGATCCAGAATCGTCCGGAGAGCCCCACCCAGGCATTATCCGGCGCGCGAAACTGAGCCGGGATGGCCCGTTCGACTTCCCGCATGTTCAAGGGGCGGAGGAGGCCCGCCGTTCTGGCCAGCTCCAAACTGCCTGCGTCGTTGGTGATTAGGAGGTCTGCCGACGTGCGATCGCCTTCTGCTTTCAGCCGATTGACCAATTCCGTCGTGCCGGAGGACAAGAGCTCGATCTGAATGCCGGTGCTCGCCGTAAAGGCGTCGAGGACCGGTTTGATGAGCCGTTCCCCGCGGCCTGAGTAGATCGTGAGTTTGTCGGCGGCTTGGGCGCAGGGCACGAAGAGCCCGGCGACGAAGAGCAGTATGAGACTAGCGAGGATCGTCCGGCGCAATGTTGGCAGGGAGCAGGTGAATAACATGGAGGAGTCCTCGTGAAATTGAAATTGATAAGCCGTCTCAAGATGATACTAAAAAAAAGCCGGTACGTCAATGGCGGCAGCGGGAACAGAGGCCATAGAGCTCAAGCCGGTGGGTGGTGATGGTAAATCCGTTCTTGGTGGCCACTTCTTCTTGTAGTCGCTCGATTTCTTCGTTTTCAAATTCCACGATCTTCTGGCAGCCGGTGCAGATGAGATGATCGTGGTGGCCCTTGTGCGCGATATTGTCGTATTGCGTCTGGGAGCCGAAGTGGCGGGCCTGCGCCAGGCCTGCATCGCAGAAGAGGTTGAGCGTCCGGTAGATGGTTGCAAGCCCCAGGTGCGGATCGGACTTCGCCAGCTGGTGATACATGGCCTCCGCCGTAATGTGCTCTTGCCGGAGGAAGGCGCTCAGGATCAATTCCCGCTGGCGGGTGAGCTTGAGCTGATGTTTTCCCAGGTGCTCCTTGAGCGCCTTCATTTCTTTTACATGTGTATTCGCCATAACAGTAGCCTCCGAACGGAGCCCATTAAAGACGAAACTGGTCCAACCGGTCAAGGGGGCGCTGAGCCGGAGCGGGAGGAGGAGAAGAAGAATTGACGGAGATCTTCCGCGCTGTTTATAGTGCGCCGTCCCACACACAGAAGGAACGAGGCGTTATCGCATGCGGAAACCCAATCAGATTACGGTCGACCGGGCTCTCCTGCTCTATGTTTTGCATCTGACGGAACCCCACGGGCTGCTCAGCGACGTGAAGCTGCAGCAGCTCTGCTTTTTGTGCGAGCTGCAAATGTTCGGCAAGGGCTTCAAGGGTTTTCACTTTGAATTCTTCCGGTTTGCCTACGGGGCCTTCAGCAAGGATCTGGATAACGACCTGACCTCATTGCGCCGGAAGGAGCGGGTGGAAAACTTCACCCTCTCGGACCAGGCCAGGGAAGAGGTCGTTCCTTTGCTGGAGAAAAATATTGAAGGAGTCGAAACGAACGAGAAGATCGTGGAGATTTTGAAGGCGGTTGTGACGGTCTATGGGCCACAGGATAGCGGTCAGATTACTCAGTCGGTCGAGTCCGTCGAACTCAGTACGCCTCAGGATCCTGAATTCAAGATTCCGATCCGCGATATCGTCTTCCACACGACGCTCCTGGTGCCGTCCCGTATCGAGGTGCAGGCGGAATTCACGCTGCCTGCTCCGGTGCTAGCCAAGCTGAATGTCGCGATGGGTTATTAGCCTCTGGCCTGGCAGGCTGCTGAAAAAGACCGCCAGCATCGTTCTCGGCTCATCGAAATCCTCAACGTACCCCTGAGGGTACGCCTCCGGTTTCGACTCGCCTGCGGCCTTGCTGGACGATCTTTTTGAGCAGCCTGCTAGGCTAGAGGTGCGGGGCCAGAGGCGATGGGGGGATTCGTTCCCAGTTTCGGCGGGTTCTTGCCACTTGCCCCTCGCCTAGAGTTTGTAGATCTCGCCGTATTTTTTCTCCACATACGATAAGAACGGTTCAGGATCGAGGCTCTTTCCCGTCACTCGCTGGGCCAGGTGATCCGGCGTGAACATCCGGCCCCAGCGGTGAATCTTCTGTTCGAGCCAGCGCCGCAGCTCCAATAGTTGTCCTGCCGATATATTCTCTTCCAGCCGTGGAACCTCCAGCTTGGCCTGTTCGTAGAATTGGACGGAGTAGAGATTGCCCAGCGTGTAGGTCGGGAAGTAGCCGAAGGCTCCGAGCGACCAATGCACGTCTTGCAGCACGCCCTCCGCGTCGTTCGAGGGACGGATGCCGAGATAGTCCTGCATCTTCTGGTTCCAGATCCCCGGCAAGTCTTCCGGCTTGGTTCTGCCTTCGATGAGATCCTGCTCGATTTCGAACCGCAACATGATGTGGAGATTGTAGGTGAGCTCATCGGCTTCGACCCGAATTAGCGAGGGCTTCACGCGATTGATGGCCGCATAGAATTGTTCTCCGTCGAGAGAACCCAATTGCTGCGGAAAGGTTTGTTGCAGCAGGGGGTAAAAGAAGCGCCAAAAAGATCGCGAGCGGCCCACACAGTTTTCCCACATGCGCGACTGGCTCTCGTGAATTCCGAGCGAGACCGACTCGCCAAGCGGAGTCCCGAAGTAACGAGTGTCGAGCCCCTGGTCGTAGAGGCCGTGGCCTCCTTCATGGATACAGCTGAACAGGCAGGATTGCAGGTCATGTTCGAAGACGCGCGTGGTGACGCGCACGTCCGTCGGATGGAAGGAGGTCGTGAAGGGGTGAGACGACAGGTCGAGGCGGCCCCGTTCGAAGTCATAGCCCATGGCGATCAAGACCAACCGGCCGAATTCCATCTGCCGAGCCGTATCGTAGCTGCGGAAGAGTACCGAGTCGTCGACCTGAGTCTGACTGTTCTGAATTTGTTGCAGCAACGGAACGAGCCGCGCCTTCACCTGGGCGAAGAGGGGGCGGAGCGCGGCGATCGTCGAGCCAGGTTCATACACATCCAGTAACGCATCGTAGGGCGAGTCCTTGTAGCCGAGATATTGGGCTTCCTGTTTTTTGAGCGAGAGGACGGTGCGAAGGTTTGGCAGGAACAGGGCAAAGTTGCTCGCCTTCTTCGCCTCGGCCCAGACTTGCTGCGCCAGTGAACATTCCCGGCTGAGCGTGACGACAAAATCTGACGGCAGTTTCTTGGCGCGGCTATAGTCCCGCCACACTTCACGGAGCAGGGACCGAGAGGGCTCATCCCAGGCATCCCCCGGGCTATCCTGAATGGCGCCGGTCTGGGGATCGATCCAGGTTGAGAGCAACCCTTCAATCTCCGGCGAAACCAGTTTCTGGTGGGCGATGCCCTGGAGTGTCGAAATCTGTTCGGCGCGGGCTTCGCCTCCGCCAGCCGGCATATAGGTTTCCTGATCCCAGGAGAGGAGAGCGGCGGCGCTATTAATGCGCTGGATCTCCAAGAGTCTGGTCGTCAAAGCTTCCACAGTCTTGAGGGTCTTCACGGTAGGGGGTCTCCTCCAGAAATCGTCAGTCGATGATCGTGTTTCGCTGTATCCGGCCCTGTAGTCTACGCAAGGGGGCTCTCCGTTTTCAAACTGGCTCGCACAGACAATACTCCTTGACGTCGGACATAAACGATTGTATCCCCATAGGGGATGATTCCTCCCTCCAACAGCCTAGCCTATGGATCGGTCCTTCTCGCGGCGGCACTCTGGGGCGGTTCGATTGTGGCGCAGAAGATGGCCCTCGGGTCCTTCTCTGCCGTCGAGGCATCGGTCCTGCGTGACATCGGCGGGCTGGCAATTCTCCTGACCACCTGGTGGTGGCAGGAAGGCACCTTGGCCAAGCTGACCAAGGCAGATGCGCGTTTGCTGGGACTGCTCGGGCTCGGCGTATTGGGTAACCACCTCCTCATTCTCATGGGTCTCAAATATGTGAGCGGGGCCGTGGGTGGGGTGATCATCGGAGCGAGTCCTGTGGTGACCGCGCTGCTCTCGGCCCTCTTGATTCAGGATGTCCCTCTACGCGCAGTCTGGGTCGGCGGCCTCCTCTCCTTTGCGGGGGTGGCGTTGGTCTCAGTGGCCGGGTTTCAGGCAGCGGGGGACCAGCCTCTGCTTGGCAGCCTGCTGGTTTTTCTCGGCGTGGCGAGCTGGGCCCTCTATAGTATTGGCAGCAGACAGCTCATGGAGCGCCACTCGGCCCTCACCGTCAATTGGACGACCTTGCTCGTCGCCACAGTGTTGCAAATTCCTTTGTTGTGGACGGATCGCAAGATGCTGGATGCGGGGCTTGAGTCCGTGACGCAGGCGGATTGGATGGCGCTGGGTTATCTGGTCCTCTTCGCCACGGCCATCGCGCAACAGGCCTGGCTGTTCGGCGTGAAGGGCATTGGGCCTTCCCGCGCGTCGGTCCTGGGCAACCTGACTCCTGTAGCAGCCATCGTGTTGTCCGCTGTGCTCTTGAAAGAACCGGTGGGCACGAGTGAAATCCTCGGTATCGCGCTGATTCTGGCAGGGGTTTGGGTGGTTGATCGGCAAACCTCCAAGCTAACAGGCGGCTGAAAAAGCCCGCCAGCGTCGTTCTCGGCTCATCGAAATCCTCAACGTACCCCAGAGGGTACGCCTCCGGTTTCGACTCGCCTGCGGCCTTGCTG
>CAYHQK010000098.1:0-4092 GCA_964358535.1 uncultured Nitrospira sp.
TGCGTGGCACGACCTGGGACGATCTCAGGGAAAGTTTCGCCGATCGCTGCTTCGCGCTCCTGAACGACTATGCGCCGAACTTTCAGCGCTCCGTCCTCGCCCGCCAAGTCCTGACGCCGCTCGATCTCGAACGGACCTTCAATCTGACCGGCGGGAATATTTTCCAAGGAGCGATGACGCTCAATCAGCTCTTCGCCTGCCGGCCAGTGCCGGGCTTCGCCGACTACCGCACCCCGATCGAGGGACTCTACCTCTGCGGAGCCGCAGCCCATCCAGGCGGAGGAGTCATGGGCATCGCCGGCGCAAATGCCGCGCGGGAAATTCTCTCATCCACATCGTCGCTTTCGAGACTCATAAAGCGTATCTCGTGAAGCGTCGTTCGTTTTCCGATTCGAACGTTTCACGTCTAACGTTTCACCTTTCACGAGCGCCACGGCCTCTGCCAGCCACCAGCATCACCTTTCCCCTCTTGACGGGGTTATAGCCCAAGCGTAACGTAAAGGAGTGCTATCGAACCGCCTCACTGAGGGTGGTGGCCATGGTCCTCCTTGGGAAACAGATCCAACGGTGCGACCCTGCCAGTTATAACCTCCTCACTAATCGCGCACTTCCCAACGATATAGCCCGCTTGTCTCGCGAGGAAGCTCCTGTGCGCGCTCCGTCACGAGCCAGGAACATCCCCGCCTTTCGCACCCTCATTCAACAGAACGGACCGAACAAGTCCGCCGTCACTCACTCAACGCAGTATCACGTCACTCGAGCTGGACGGCCCGCGACAGTCGACCGCTCGCCGAATGGCCCGAGACAACCAGGAGGTCGTTATGTCCTACAAATACACCACCATCGATGTCATCGTGGGTGTGGGCATGTGCGCCATCGTCTTCGGCGCACTCCTGTTCTTTGTCGCAGCCACGGGAACATTCCAGGTCGCCCCAATCTCGTATGCGCCGATTGAGCAATCGACGGAGATGTTGGCCGGCATGGCCATGCTCCAACCCGCGCTCGGCCAAGCCATCGTCGAGCGCGAACTTCTGGAGCGCCGCGCCAGCCAGGGCATGGCAGGAGCCATCGCCCTGTGGAACAAGGCGAACTTGGCCCAGCAGAATCTGGAATCCCTCCCCGGTGGACCGTTCGGAGCGGTCCGGCACGACGCAGCCACCGTCCCGGCCAACCATGCAGCCCGCATCCAAACCGTCATGGGCCGGGAGATCGTGAATTTCACGAAACGTGGCATTCAAAGCGGGCTGCTGTCTGCCGATCGATACCGCTCCCGATACAACAGCCTCATGATTCACAGAAGCGACGCCAGAGCACAGCGGCGCGACATCGAGTTTGCCTCAACCTGGCAGGCGACTCTTGGGCGCGGGATTGTCGAAGCGGCCCAGAACTACAGACGCCTGAGCGCGTCGATCCAGGAGCAACTGGGTAGCGCGATTCTGCAGATGACGCATCTGCAAGCCACGCTCGAAGAAAGCCGGGCAGCGAACCAATATCAACTGGCCAGTTTGATCACTGCAGCCGTTCGCACCGAGGCCCTGGCGGATCGGATTGAGCTGCTCGCCGCAGCAGAGCCCAAGGCCGAACTGACAGTGGTGGCCTCTCAGGACACAGCCTCGCTGCCGCAGATTCCGATGGGCGTCCTGATTGCCGCAGCGCTCGGACTGGCCGCGGTCTTTTTCGGAGGGCTCACGATGGCCGGATCGCTGCGGGAGCGAAAAGCGATGGCAGAGATGAACCGCAACAGCGCCAGGTGGGTCTATCGCACCGCGGCGTAACGCGCCGGAAGGAGAAGCAGAAAAGGGAGGCCGGTCCCTCACAAAGAGGCGTACTGGAGATCACATCTCTGGTACGCCCCTCGTGTTATGGAATGGCAGCAGGATACTAAAACGGGCCATCCTCAGCATCCGTCGCTCGTATCTCGTCGTTCGTGAAACGTGAAATGTGAAAGGTGAAAGGTTTCGGAGAAGGAGCATTCGGCAGCCCTACGTTTCGCGTTTCACCTTTCACGTTTCACAGATGGCGCGCGCAGAAAACAATCGCTCGCATGATCGTTCACCAAGCCGGCCGCTTGCAGGTAGGCATAAATGATCGTGCTGCCGACGAAACGAAACCCGCGCTTTTTGAGATCCCTCGAAAGTGTATCGCTGACTGCGTTTGTGGCGGGCACCTCCTCCATCCTCTTCCAGCGATTGACGATCGGCTCGCCGCCGACGAATGACCACACGTAGGCATCAAATGAACCGAACTCCTCCTGAACCGCAAGAAAGGCCTGGGCGTTAGTCACAGCCGAATCGATCTTGAGCCGGTTGCGGATGATCCCGGGATTCTTGAGCAGCAGGGCTTTCCTCTTCGCCGTGAATCGCGCCACCTTCTTCGGATCGAACTCCGCAAATGCCTTGCGATAACCTTCCCGCCGCAGCAAGATCGTTTCCCAGGTAAGGCCGGCCTGCGCGCCTTCCAGAATCAGCATCTCGAAATGCTTCCGGTCATCGTGAATCGGCACGCCCCACTCTTGGTCATGATAGGTGATGAAATGCGGCTTGGCCCCAACCCACCCACAGCGAGTTTTATTGTCGACCATCGGACGAACAGGTTTGGGCATCAATACAACCATCGGCTCAGAACACAGCCGCCTTCTGCTTCAGATGAACGGGAATAAACCATTTCGGTCTCATGCGACCGAAGTCGGTCCGCGCATGGGAGACAGCGGGAGCCCGCTCCCGCAGGCTGCTCAAAATGTTCGTCCAGCAAGGCCGCAGGCGAGCAATCAACGATGGTCCTTCCAAGCTTGCTCGTTACGTTATCCTAGGATGGCCCGGATGAGTCCCCCACTGCGCGCGTCCAACGAGGGTCTTCTGAGACCGCGCGTTGCGCGAGCACAGGGGACTCACCGGGCCATCCCCCCCTGCTGGCGGGCATTTTCAGCAGCCTGTTAGGCCATGAATTGTTGCAGCAGATCATAGCCCTCGTGCCATTCGCCATGCCCGCTATCGGCATTGATGTGTCCCGCCCGGCCGATATCGACGAAGGCGCTCCCCCACGCAGTCGCACATTGCTTGGCATGGGCCAGCGATCCGAACGAGTCGTTCGTGCTGGCAACCACCAGGCTCCGAAAGGCGAAGGGCTCCATCGGCACAGACTCAAATCCACGAGCCGTCGCAGGAAAGCACTCGCTCTGCGGGTCCGGCACCGCCACCAGAAACGCGCCCTCCAGAGCGAGCGTCGAGCGCTGCGCCCAATGGGCAACCAGGAGGCAGGCGAGGCTATGGGCCACGAGTACGGGAGGAGAAGGACAGGTCTTCACGGCAGCATCTAGGGTGCAGGCCCAATCATCACAGACCGGGCTGTCCCAATGGCCCAGGTCCACGCGCTGCCAATCGGGATGGCGCAAGCCCCACATCGTTTGCCAATGGTGCGGCCCGGAGTTACCGAAGCCAGGAAGGATGAGCACAGGCGGTGTCATAGGATCACGATGATGATGAAGCGCGACAGGCGGAATTGTTAGCGAACCCAGGGAGCAGGCACCGTCGGATTCGGAATCGCCCGCTCGATCGGTCCCACTGGCCGTTTGGTCGGCTCCGGCCCCAGAGGGAGCCCTTCCGGCGAGGCATTCCGATTGAGACGAACGATGATGCCGCCCATCACATCCCAGCGGCGAAAATTCTGCCGCGGAGCCTGCGGGTGCTGATTATGGCAATCCACGCAGGACTGAACAATCGCAAGATCCGCCGAGATAGCTTTGAATTGGTCGCCATCCACGAAGCTGAGGACCCGCACATCGCGATTCTTCTCCAACTGGACGAGCGCATCGCTTTCGGCGAGAGTCCTGGGGCGATTCGCAGGATTGAGAGGGCTCAGACCGATCAATCCCATCTCAAACCCGTTCACTTGCGCGGCCGCAGATTTCACAAATTGAGCTGGTAACGGCATGAAGTGCGAATCCTTCTGCCAGTCTTCCTTCGGCACGACCCCGCTTTCCCTGAGATGCTCGACCACGTCCAGCACATAGGCCGTGCGAAACGCCTTGACGATTTCCAGGATGTACCGAGCCGTCTGATCGAACGTGGGATCAGCCGCCTTGGCGGACCAGGC
>CAYHQK010000098.1:4192-8057 GCA_964358535.1 uncultured Nitrospira sp.
CGTCGTTCGTGAAGCGTGAAACGTCCGAATCCGAAAACGAACGACGCTTCACGAGATACGCTTCACGGTCCTTGCTCTGGCGAATTCTCAGCAGGGGATATTCACGGCCGGATCGCACAGCACCGGCGGGATAGTTGGAGGAATCATGTACTTGCCTGATGGATCCTGGGACCCCATCGATCCCTTAATCGGCGGGCCGCCTGGCATCCCGGGAAGTCCCTGCCCGGCGGAACCAAACCTCTTCCCGAAACTTGAACTCGCCGAGGAGCCAACTCCGGGAACCGGTACCGATGTAGGTCCGACTGTAGAAACCCCGGTACCAGGCGTGGCTGATGGCAAAGCGGCTTGTGGAGTCTGCCCTCCTTGATTCTGAACCGGAGGCGGGGTTGGCACGGGCGGCGGCGCTTGTGCGCCACAAGGAACCGCCAGAGCGCCCACTCCGACGAACGCACCAAAGACAAGCAGAGCCGACATTACTCGATAATGCATCATCTTCCCTCTTCTCCCCTGACCTCTGACTTCTCGTCCACTTCCTGAACACACTACTCCGAACAACAGCCACGTACCTACGAAGTTTGCCGTGCCGGAGACTGAGTATCACCCCTTTTGCGCAGACGTTCAAACTGCTGCTGCAAGATTTCCAACTCCCGGTCGGATAAGTTTTCTAAATCGATAAGGCTATTGCGGGCACCTTGCACTCCATAGATGAGTTCATTCAGTTTCTGGTGGACCGCTTTGGCATCACGATTTTGAGTATTCTGGATGAAAAACACCATGAGGAAGGTCACAACGGTCGTACCGGTATTGATCACTAGCTGCCACGTATCTGAATACGCAAAGTGAGGTCCTGTCACTACCCATGTCATGACGATCACGACAGCAAGAACAAATGCCCACGGTGACCCCACGATGGCCGCACAATGTTTTGCGAAGTTATTGAACGCATCGGTGGGCATAGTTTGCACCTGTACTTGAAGTTGGAGCCTCCAATCAATGGAAGCCCGTCAAAAAATATTTACTTTGAACTGCCAGGAGGATACGCGTAAAGCTAGCGAAAATCGAGAGGGCGCCGGCCAGTTCGAGTCGGACCACATGTTTGCGAACGATCAGCACGGCAACCAGCACGGTGAAGAGGGCGTACAAACTTGTGATCAGTACAGCATGGTGAATATCATACCGTTTCTTTTGGGAGGCGCCGATGAATCTGCAACTTTGTTATAACGCCAGCGAGGATACGTTTCCCCTACCGCGCCACATCAAGGAGCGCTATGGCCCGTTTGGGTTTCCTGCACATGCCGACGCCCGTCGCCCGTATATCACCTCCAACTTTGTGATGGGACTCGATGGTAGGGCCTCGTTTAGAGAGTTGCAGGGCCGCGTCGATGGCAAGACCGTTTCAAGGAGCAGCGAAGATCGCTGGCTGATGGATTTTCTGCGAGCGCACCATGATGGGCAATTGATCGGTGCGAGCACCCTTCGTGAGGAACCAAACCCTGAGGGGCGGGGCTGGGACTACGGCATCGATGACGAGGAACTGCGGATATACCGACAGGAGACTCTCGGGCTCGGCCTGCAGAAAATCCTCGTCCTCAGCGGTTCCGGGAACATCGATCTCACGCTTCGCATCTTCAGTTCTCCGCGAGTTGAATCTTGGATCATCACCGCTCGGGAGGGGGAAGAAAGTCTTCGGTCGCAGCTCAAGAGGTTAGGCCGGGAGGGAACGATGAAGATCCTCTCTGTGGGTGAAGGAACGAAGGTCGATCTTGCCGCCGCCGTACAACTGCTCCGGCAAGAACATGGCATCCGGACGCTGCTCTGTGAAGGTGGACCAACTCTGTATGGAGAGTTCCTCAAGAACCAGCTGATCGATGAGGACTTTCGGACAATGTCGCTTCAGGTCTTGGGTGAGTCCACCAAACCGGGAATCGACCGACCGACGGCCTATGGTCACGTGAGCTATACACCCGAAACCGCACCGTGGTTTAGATTGATAAGCCTTCACTATGCTCTGCCTCACCACGCATTCTTCCGCCTTCGATACGAGGGTCCAAGAACGTTTCAGGACTGAGTCACTGAGGTCGCACGCGAGTCCAGCTTATCCTGCCGATCGCGATGTGCAGAGGCGAAAATATTGTTGTCGCGCTCGCAGGGATAAGCACAGGCCAAGACTTTTTCAGATCGATGCCCTTCGATTTCACCAGCGCGAAGAGCGTACCCAATCGAACGGACGGGTACATCGAGTAGCTGAACGGCATGTCGACGAGGCGCTACTACCGGGGTGTCCATTATCGAAGTCCTCGCCGCCTCTTCATCAAGGAACCAGGACTCGTGCCGGTTATGCTGTCGCTCGAAACGGTTCAAACTCCCGGTCAGCTTTGGCCGCCAAGAAAAAATCGCTCTCGGTCAGACCCTTAATCTTGTGCGACCAGATCTCGATCTTGCACTTGCCCCAGGCCAGATACAGGTCAGGATGATGGCCCTCGGCCTCCGCGACAGCCCCAACCTTGTTCACAAACGCCAGCGCCTGCGCGAAGTCCTTGAAGGTGTAGCGCCGCACTAAATGCCCTTTCCCGTTGAGTGTCCAGTCTCGGCCGAGTTGCTTCAACAACTCCCTCGCGCGGAGAGCCTTCAACGGCGGCACACTGCCTCCATCGCTACATTTCTTGTCTGCTAGTCCCATCGGGACCTCCCTGAGCACCCACAAAGGTTGATACTTTAAATAGAGGAGATCGACTCTGATTCAGGTGAATCTGCTAGTCAGGAGACCTGGACGGAGTGATTCGTGACTACGCCCGCTGTGCCAGGAAACACCGAATCTACTGCTACCAGACGAAAGGCGCTACCCGATGCTGATCTCAGGGGTGCCGGTATCTGGTTGACCCCGTCTGAGTTTTTCACGAGCCGTCATGGCCAGTTTTTCATAGTGTGTGCGGAACGTCTCAATTTCTTCCAGCGACATATCTTCCAGTGTCAGCATGACATTGTGCGCGCCACTCTTGGAGCGAATCAACTCATCGAGTTTCAATTGAAGCGCTGCACGGGTGCGGCTCTGGGTGTTTTGAATCAAGAACACCATCAGAAAAGTCACAATGGAGGTCACGGCAACAAGAGTAAACTTCCAGATCTCACCAAAGTCAAGGAACGGGCCGGTCATCGCCCAGGTTGCGATGAAGCAAATGGCGGAGGCGAACGCGAAGGGATGGCCCGTGAGGTATTCAGTCTGTTTCGCCACACGATCAAAACGATCAAGGAATGTGAGTGGGCTAGCGGCAGTTTGGCCATTCGGCGAAATAATCATCGTTCCCTCCTTCCAACAGATTTAAAGTGACGATCCGGGAAGACCGTGCCCTGCGGCATGTTTCCTGGCGCCATTCAGCGTAGCAGAATGCGCCACACCCGCGCTTCAATGTGCCGACGATGCATGTCCGACGCGTATGCAAGGTACCACAATGGATCAACCAGTCTCGGAGAGAAGATCAACGTGGAGGGATTCTAAGAGGCAGGAGCAACCACGCCATGTCGCGCACGCGGACGAGGCGCTCCGACAAAGACTCCCGGCCATTTTCTTCACCTCACAGCTTCGTGATCAGCCGATCCTGAAAGTTGCGAAAAAGCCGTTCTGCAGGGCCCTTAGTCTACAACGAGCAACAATGGATCTTGACCACCTTTCCTATTTCCCCGTCGCCTTGCGATCCTGAGAACAAGTGCTACAGTTCGACATAAGACTTTTCATTGCGATTCAGACAACACAGAAAGGAAACAGCCATCATGTCTAAACGACAAAAAGGAGCCGGAGCATCCTCCCGTACAGGCGAATCAATGGAAGAGGAAATCCGTGCTCTTGCCTATCAGCTGTACTGCGAAG
>CAYHQK010000099.1:0-8057 GCA_964358535.1 uncultured Nitrospira sp.
TATCTGGGGTTTTATTATGGCGCGAAGATCGGCGTCCTGGGCCTCAATGGATCGGGCAAGAGTTCGCTGCTCCGGATCATTGCCGGGACCGATCCGAATTACACCGGAGAGATCACCCGCTCGAAGGGCTACAGCGTCGGTCTGCTGGAGCAGGAACCGCAGCTCGATCCGGACAAGACGGTGAAGGAAATCGTCGAAGAGGGGAAGAAAGAACTCGTGGCCATGCTGCGGGAATACGACGAGGTCAGCAATAAGATGGGCGAGGCCACGCCGGATGAAATGGAAAAACTGCTCGAGAAGCAGGCCCAGCTGCAAGAAAAGATCGAAGCGGAAAATGGCTGGGAGCTGGATAACGTGCTTGAACTGGCCATGGATGCGCTCCGTTGCCCGCCGGCTGACGCCAAGGTCGGAGTGCTCTCAGGAGGCGAGAAGCGCCGGGTAGCCCTCTGCCGCCTGATGATCCAGGAGCCGGATATCCTCTTGCTCGACGAGCCGACGAACCATTTGGATGCCGAGTCCGTGCAATGGCTCGAACAGCATCTGCAGCAATACAAAGGCACGGTCATCGCCGTCACGCACGACCGCTACTTCCTCGACAACGTGGCAGGCTGGATCCTTGAACTCGATCGCGGCCATGGCATTCCCTTCCAGGGGAACTACACCTCCTGGTTGGAGCAGAAGCAGGTGCGGCTGGAAAAAGAAGAAAAAGCCGAATCGAAGCGCCGCAAGTCGTTGGAGCATGAGTTGGAATGGATCCGCATGTCGCCGAAGGGCCGCCAGTCGAAGGGCAAAGCGCGGCTCAACCGCTATGAAGAATTGGTTAACCAGAAACAGGAAGAGCAGGCCGCCGATCTTGAAATCTACATTCCGCCAGGCCCGCGGCTGGGCGATGTGGTCGTCGAAGCCCAGGGACTTAGCAAGGCCTATGGGGACAAGGTTCTCTACGAGAATGTGAACTTCAGTCTCCCCAAGGGCGGTATCGTCGGGGTGATCGGTCCGAATGGAGCCGGCAAGACGACGATGTTCCGCATGATCACCGGGAGCGAGAAGCCTGATACTGGCACGATCAAGATCGGCGAGACGGTCAAGTTAGGCTATGTGGACCAGGATCGCAGTCTCGATCCAGAAAAATCCGTCTACGATGTCATCTCCGAGGGCCAGGATACCATCATGCTCGGCAAGGCCGAAGTGAATGCCAGGGCCTATTGCGCCCGGTTCAATTTCGCCGGCACCGATCAGCAGAAGAAGGTGAAAGACATCTCCGGCGGCGAACGGAACCGGGTGCATCTGGCCCGTATGTTGAAAGAGGGGGCGAACCTCATCATCCTCGACGAGCCGACCAACGACCTCGATATCAACACGTTGCGCGCGCTGGAAGAAGGATTGGAAAATTTTGCCGGCTGCGCCGTTATCAGCAGTCACGATCGCTGGTTTCTGGACCGGGTCGCGACCCACATTATGGCGTTCGAGGGCGACAGCAAAGTGGTGTGGTTCGAAGGCAACTATAGCGAATACGACGCGGATCGGAAGAAGCGGTTGGGCAAGGCAGCCGATCAGCCGCACCGTATTCGCTATCGCAAACTGACGCGCTAGCCCGCGTCTTTCTTATGGCACCGCTCGCCCTCATCACCGGTGCGGCAGGGCTCATCGGCCACTATCTCGTCACGACGGCGCCCCGCTGGGCGCCGAAGTGGGAGGTGTTGGGCCTCACCAGGCAGGATGTGGACCTGACCGATGGCGGAGCGGTGCGCCGTTTCTGGCGCGAGCTGCAGCCCCAGGTCGTCATCCACTGTGCCGCGCAGAGTCGTCCTGGGCCCTGTCAGCAGGACCCGATCCTGGCTCGCCGCATCAATGTGGAGGCCACGGCTCTCCTTTCCGAACTCTCGTCAGAGATTCCTTTTCTCTTCTTCTCCAGCGACCAGGTCTTCGACGGGTCCAAGGGCTGGTATGTCGAAACCGATCCGGTGAATCCCTTGAATGTGTACGGCGAGACCAAAGTGGAAGCCGAACGTCTCGTGTTGCAGAATCCACGACATAGCGTGATTCGAGTGGGGCTGAACGCCGGCATTTCGCCGACCGCCGATCGTAGCTTCGTCGAAGATATGAGGAACTCGGTGAAGGGCGGAAAGCCGCTCACGCTGTTCACAGATGAATTCCGTTGTCCCCTGCCTGCCGGTGTGACGGCGCGAGCCATCTGGGAACTGATCGAGTTGGACCGGCCTGGCCTCTACCATCTTGGAGGAGCGGAGCGGCTTTCGCGTTGGGAAATCGGGGAGGCCCTGACCCCTTGGTGTCAGGAACTGACAGGACAGATACAGCCCGGTTCCGTGAGATCCTATGCCGGTGCGCCGCGGCCTCCCGACCTGTCGATGCGCTGCGACAAGCTCCAGGGGCTTCTGTCGTTTCCCCTGTCAGGATTTCGCACATGGCTGGCTGGACGGACCAGTGCCGGTGCTGACCTATGGGATTACGAATCGTCATGATCACCCTCGACCCCCTCACAGCGCTGGTGGTTGTGTATGGGGTGATGGCTTGCGTGATGCTGGCCCTGTGGTTGGCGGATCGTCGGCTACACAATGCTTCGATCGCGGATGTGGGCTGGTGCGTCGGTCTGGTGAGCGCGGTGGCCTGGTATGGCTGGAGCACGACGGGCGATCTCGAACGGAAGATCCTGCTTCTCTCGATGGCCTCACTCTATGGGGTGAGGTTGGGACTCTACATTCTGCTGCATCGCGTGATCGGCAAGGAAGAGGATGCGCGCTATCAGCGCCTCCGCCGTGAGTGGGGCTCGTCTGAACCGGTCAGGTTGTTCGCCTATTTTCAGCTGCAGGCTGCGGCGGTGGCGCTCTTCTCTCTGCCATTTCTCGTGCTCATGCAGAACATTGTTCCTCCCTTCAGCCTCTGGGAGCTGGCAGGATTCCTGGTCTGGCTCGTTGCCGTGACGGGAGAAGGATTTGCCGACTGGCAGCTTGCGCAATTTCGATCCAAGTCCTGGAATCGAGACCGGGTCTGCCGCGAAGGACTCTGGTTCTATTCACGCCATCCCAATTATTTCTTCGAATGGCTGCACTGGTGGGCCTATGTCGTCATGGCGGTTGGTACGTCCGGCTGGCTGCTCACCTGGATCGGGCCGGTGGCGATGGGCTGGGCCCTGTTGAAAGTGACGGGGGTTCCTCTGGCAGAAGCGCAGGCGCTACGAAGCCGTGGCGAGGAATATCGGATCTATCAGCAGACGACGAACCGGTTCATTCCCTGGTGGCCGAAACGCTGGCCTATTGAGCGGGGGTAAGAGCGGCAAGCCGCGCCCTCGCCGTTTTCGCTTCTGTGCTAGTTGGATAGAGCCGGATCACCTCTTCGTAGAGCTGCCTGGCATGGGGCAGGTTCATCTGCTTTTCTTCAAACTGGGCGGTCTCAAGCAGCTCCTTCGGCTGATCTCCGCTGCAGGAAATCAAGGCTACACATAAAATAACGGACCCCGTATAAATCCATGATCTCATGGTTCCTCCGATCGCTTTGGGTTTCTGTGCCAGCATGATCAGTCAAAGAAAACGATACGTTTGGGGTTAGTATGACTCTCGTTGCTGCGCAGAGGGGTCGATGCCATAGCGTGGCGCGGTGATGTCCTCGCTTCGGCATTGGGGGCAGCGGCTCGGTCTCGTCAGTTTCGTTCTGTCACGAAAGACGAAGTCGCAGTCCTGACAACGTGCCGGCTCCAGGATAAACTTTCTTGTCTTGTCCCGTGCGATAGTTTTCACGACATGGGGTAGATGATCTTCGACCTGACGCTCCGGGATCCCCAGCATCTGGGCCAGCTGAAACGACGACAGTCTGGCGCCGGTCAGCAGATCGATGATGCGTTGGCGGGGCGTTCGCTCGCGAGGCAACATGGCGGCCCATCGTAGGCGATGAGGCCGGTAAAGCCAAGTCCCTGGCCGGTCAGTTGAACGGAATCCCTGCCTCTGGCAGGATGACGTGCCATGCCCAATCCCAATAAAGACGAATTGGCCGAATTGGTCCTGAAGCGCATCACCGCTTCCGGCGCCGAGTATGGCGATATCCGCTTCCTCGACAGCACGATTCAGACCGTCAGTGGTGAAGACCGCCGCATCGATGCCATTCGAGACCAACAGGACAGAGGGTTCGGGATTCGCGTGCTCTATCACGGGGCCTGGGGCTTCGCGGCCAGTTCGGTGGTGTCGCTGGAAGAAGCTCCGCGTGTGGCAGATTTGGCGATCGAGATTGCGAAGGGCTCTGCTTCTCTGGCGATCGAAAAGGTCAAACTCGTTGATGAGCCGGTCCATCGCGACCGAATCGTCACGCCGCGGCGGATCGATCCATTCTCTGTCGCGCTCGAACAGAAAACAGCGCTGCTGCTTGAGACGATGGAGTTCGTCCACCGGCAAGCCGGAGTCGTGCGGAGCAGCGCGAGCCTCTGGGCCCACCAGGACCAGAAACTGTTCGTCTCGACCGAAGGGTCGCGTCTGGAGTTCGATCTCCTGGCCGTGGGCGGAGATTTCGATGCGACGGCGGTTCATGAGGGGCGGTTCGCGTCGCGGACGTTCAATACGCCGTATCTTCGGATGGGCTACGAATTGATCGAGGAGGCCAATTTTCTGGTCGAAGCTCCGCGCCTCGCCGCGCAGGCGGTCGAGAAGGTGCAGGCGCCCACCATCGCGCCGGGCCGCTACGATCTGGTGCTCGATCCGGAACACCTGTCTCTCACCATGCATGAATCCTGCGGCCATCCGAGCGAGCTGGACCGGGCGCTCGGGTACGAGGCCAACTACGCCGGTACCAGCTTCCTCACGACCGACAAACGGGGAACCTTTCGATATGGTTCCCCGCATGTGAATCTCGTGGCCGACAACTGCGAACCGGAAACCCTCGCTGCAACCGGCTACGATGACGACGGTGTGGCCTGCCAGAAATGGGACATTGTGCGCGAGGGGATTTTCGTCGGCTATTGCACGAACCGCGAGGTCGCGCCGAACATCGGCGAGACCCGTTCGCGCGGGTCCAATCGCGCGGACAGCTGGGGCAGCGTGCCGATCGTGCGCATCGCCAACATCGGTCTTGAGCCGGGCAAGGCCACCCTGGACGAGCTGCTCGCCGATGTGAAGCGGGGCATCTACATCGAAGGCCACGGGTCCTACAGCATCGATCAACGCCGCTATAACTTTCAGTTTGGCGGCGACGCCTTCTGGCTGATCGAGAACGGGAAGCGGACGCACATGGTGCGCGATGTCGTTTACCATGGGATCACACCGGAGTTCTGGAACAGTTGCGACGGAGTCGCGGACCGGTCGCATCGCCGCCGGTACGGGTTCATTACGTGCGGCAAGGGCCAGCCTGGCCAATCGGGCTGGATGACCCACCCGGCCTCCCACGCGCGGTTCCGCAACGTGCGTGTGATCGGAGGGCAGGCCGGATTATGAGTACGACCAGCCACAAGACTTGGCCGAAGCTGACGAGCCTGGAGGAATTCCGGTTTCTCTCGGAGCTAGTCATGAAACGGTCGACCGGCGATCACACGCTGGTGTCGTTGCAGGATCAGCATAGCGGGACGACGCGCTTTGCTAACAATCAGGTCGTCCAGAATGTCGATACAAGGCGGGGTTCGCTGAGTGTGACGGTGGCTTTCGGGAAGCGGCAGGGCACAGCCGGCACGACGGACTTTACCGCCGGGTCGGTGCAGGAGACGGTGACGAGAGCCGCGCAGCTCGCGCGTCTGTCGCCGGAGGATCCGGAATATCTCCCGCCGGTGGAGCCCCAATCCTATCTGACGCCTCCGACGGCGAGGGCCGAAACGGCTGCGGCAGGGCCGGCCCGCCGGCTGGAATATGCGAACGAAGCGATCGGGCAATGCCGGATGGAAAATCTTGCTGCAGCTGGAATTGTGTTGTCGTCGATGGCCACGGTCGGTGTGGCAGCCAGCACCGGACTCTTCGCCTACGAAGAGCGGACCGATGCCAGATTCAGCCTCACAGTTCAGGCAGGCGAGGCCACTGGCTGGGGCGCATCGGCCCATCGGTCCATCGACCATCTGAAAATCTATGAGCGGACTATCACCGCGATCACGAAAGCGAAGCGCGGCGGAGAGGCGCGGGAGCTGCTGCCCGGGCGCTATACCGTGATTCTTGAGCCGGCTGCTGTCGCGGGGCTCTGGTCTCAGCTGCTCTGGGCGCTCGATGCGAAGTCCTACGAGAAAGGCACGAGCGCCTTATCTGGCAAGCTGGGCCGGCCGATCGTCGACCAACGGCTGACGCTCCGCAATCTGCCGGCGCAGGAGGATCTCTTGGGCGTCGGGTTCACCCTGGAGGGGTTACCGACCCTGGAGTCAAACTGGATTGCGGAGGGAGCGCTCACCCAATTATCGTACGATCGCTTCACGGCGAAGGAACGAGGGATCAAGACAATCCCCACGCTCGACGCTCCTTGCCTGTCAGGGGCAGGAGCGTCTTTGCCGAACTTACAAGAATTGATCAAGCAGACGGAGCGCGCCATCCTCGTGACGAACTTCTGGTACATCAGGACGGTCAACCCGACTGATCTCACCCTGACCGGTATGACGAGAGACGGCACGTTTCTCGTGGAGAACGGCGCGATCGTATCGGCGGTGAAGAATTTCCGGTTTCACGAGAGCCCGCTGCAGGCCTTCAACCGGATCGAGGCCTTCACCGGCCCGTCTGAAGCGATCACGTCGGAGACCGGCAAGCTTCTGGTGCCGGCGATGAGGCTCCGTGACTTCAACTTTTCCAGCGTCACCAAATTCTAGCGAACAGGAGAGAAGGACCATTATATGAAAAGACAAGCGCTGCTCTCCGTTCTTGTCTGGGTCGTGATGGTCTTCGGAGCTTGGACTCTTCACTCGACCGGTCCGGCGACTGCCGTCACTTCCGGCAAGGCCTACTTTGCGGGAGGCTGTTTCTGGTGCATGGAAGAAGCCTTCGAGAAGGTCGAGGGCGTCCTGTTCGTGACCTCCGGCTATATGGGCGGCACCGTCGCCAATCCGAGCTACGAAGAGGTCTCGGCGGGACGGACAGGCCATGCGGAATCGGTCGAAGTGGTCTATGACCAGGCCAAGGTGAGCTATCAGACCTTATTGGAGGCCTTCTGGCGCAATGTCGATCCGATCACACCGAACGCGCAATTTTGCGACCATGGCAGCCAATATCGTTCCGCTATTTTCTTTCAGACCGACGAAGAGAAACGCGCTGCGGACAGTTCCATGCAGGCGATTGAACAATCAAAACGATTGAACGGTCCGATCGTTACGCAGATCGTGCCGTCCGCTCAGTTTTATCCGGCCGAGGAGTACCACCAGGACTTCTACAAGAAGAATCCCGTCCGTTACAAATTCTATAAATATAATTGTGGCCGGGCTCAGCGGTTGGAAGAGTTATGGGGGAAACCATAACCGGAACTGTGTCCCTTCACAAGAATCGCGAGACAAGCCCTCGCCCCCGGTGTATATTTCAGAGAGCGACAATTGCATCAGTCTGTTTTTCAGTGAGGTCTGCCCGTGAAACGTCCGACCAGACGATCGACCAGAAAACCGGTGATAGGCGTCATGGGTCCTGCCAAGGCGGGAGCCAAAGAACTGGCCGACGCCAAAACTCTGGGAGAGCTCATCGCCCGTCAGGGCTGGGTGCTGTTGACGGGCGGGCGGGCGAGCGGCGTGATGGACGCGGCCAGCGAGGGGGCGAAGTCTGTGCCGGGCAGTTTGACGATCGGGGTTTTGCCGGATAGTAAGGCCTCCGTGTCCCGGTATGTGGACGTGGCGATCCTCACGGACCTGGGCCAGGCGCGCAACAATGTGAATGTCATGTCCAGCGACATCATCGTCGCCTGCGGGCTCGGCGGCACCGGGACTGTTTCAGAAGTGGCCCTGGCGCTGAAGGCCAAGAAGATCGTGATTCTGCTGGGCGCCGATAAGGCAGGAGTGGGCCTGTTCACAAAACTCGCACCACAGCTCGTCCATGCCGCTGCCTCGCCGGAGGAAGCGGTCAAATTGATCGGCGATCTGCTCTAGCAGGATGCTGAAAAAGTCCGCCAGC
>CAYHQK010000100.1:0-7948 GCA_964358535.1 uncultured Nitrospira sp.
CGACGGCGGCCCCTGCGTGATCACCATCTCCGCGATCTGTCCGAGTGGAATCTGCGCGCCGCTGGGCGTGGGGATCAGCACCCGTTTGAGCCGGTCGGGGTCATCGCGCAGCTCGCGCTGGTAGCGGATATTGACTGGATACCGTTCCCGCCCTTCGACCATGGTCGTCACGGTGTCTCCCCCGATGGCCGTGGTGATGACCGCCTGCACATCTCCCACGGTCAAGCCATAACGGGCCGCTTCGCGTCGGTTGATGATCAAATCCAGGTAATACCCTTCGTTGAGCCGTTCCGCAAATGCGCTCTTGGTGCCTGGCACGCTTGCCAAGACCTGCTCAATGTCCACTCCGATTTTCTCGATCGTCTTCAGATCCGGCCCTAGGACTTTAATTCCGACGGGACTCCGAACACCGGTCGTGATCATTTCGGTGCGGGTCTGGATCGGCATCCACCAGATGTTCGGAAAACCAGGAATGCGCAGCTTGGCATCCATTTCATCCAGTAACCGGTCCCAGGTCATGCCGGGTCGCCAGTGCGCTTCCGGTTTGAGGGTGACGGTGATCTCGGCCATCCCCACGAAGGCCGGATCGGTGGCCGTCGGGGCCTTCCCCATCTTGCCGAACACCCGCTCCACTTCCGGAAAGGTCGTAAGCAACTGGTCCTGGACCTGCAACACCTTGGCCGCTTCGGGGATCGAAAGGCCGGGCACGGTGGTCGGCATATAGAGGATCGTCCCCTCGTTCAGCGGCGGCATGAATTCCCCACCCAGTCGTGTGAACACCGGCACCGTAAACCCGAACGCCACCACCGCCAGCCCCAACGTCAACCACCGAACGCGCAGCGCGCCCGAGAGGATGGGCCGATACAGCACGATCAGCAGCCAGTTCAAGGGGTTCTTGGTTTCTGCTCTGATGCGTCCCCGGATGAGGAGGACCATCAACACAGGAGCTAACGTTACCGACAGCGCGGTGGCAGAGAGCATCGCAAACGTCTTGGTATAGGCCAACGGCGTAAACAGTCGCCCTTCTTGCGCTTCGAGGGCAAAAATCGGCAGGAACGACACGGCGATCACCAGCAGCGAGAAGAACAAGGGACGGCCGACTTCTTGGGCCGCTGCGATGATGGTCTCAATCCTGTCCGAATGCGGACGTTGCTCCAACCGTTTGTGCGCATTCTCCACCATCACAATGGCGGCATCGACCATTGCGCCGATGGCAATGGCAATCCCACCGAGCGACATAATGTTGGACGTGATCTTCATGTAGGCCATTGGGATGAAGGCGAGCAGCACGGCCACGGGTAGAATGAGGATGGCCACCAAAGCACTGCGTAGATGGAACAGAAACAGTACGGCAACCAGGCTAACGATGACACTTTCTTCCACCAGCTTCTCGCGGAGCACGGCGATGGCCCGATGAATGAGGTCTGACCGGTCATAGGTGGGTATGATGCGCACGCCTTTGGGCAGGGCTGGTGTGATCTCTGCCAGCCGGGCTTTGATTCGTTCGATCACGGCGAGCGCGTGCTCTCCGGCCCGCATGATCACGATGCCGCCCACGGTCTGGCCCTTGCCGTCCAACTCAGCGATGCCTCGCCGCTGGTCCGGCCCGATGTGGACATGGGCGATATCTCGAATCAAGATCGGCGTACCGCGGCCATCCGTGCCGACGGGAATCAACTCAATATCCTCAACCGAGCGCAGGTAGCCGCGCCCACGAATCACGTATTCCGTGCCGGCCATTTCTAAGACACGGCCGCTCACCTCCGCATTGCTGTTGCGGACCGCCTCGATGATCGTCTTGATCGGTACCCGATAGGCAGCCAACGTGTTCGGGTCCACCTCGATTTGATATTGTTTGACGAACCCGCCAATCGCGGACACTTCGGCCACGCCAGGCACACTTTCTAATTGGTAGCGCAGGTACCAGTCCTGAAGGCTGCGGAGCTGTGCCAGATCGTGCGTTCCGGACTCGTCCACCAACGCATACTGATAGACCCACCCAACCCCAGTCGCGTCCGGACCCAGCGTCGGTGTGACGCCGGACGGCAGCTTCCCGGTCAATTTCTGCAGATATTCCAGCACGCGACTCCGCGCCCAATACAAGTCTGTCCGGTCTTCGAAGATCACGTACACGTAGGAGACCCCGTATTCCGAGACCCCCCGCACTCGTTTGACTCGCGGCCCAGCGAGCAGGGACGCGACGATCGGATAGGTGACCTGGTCTTCCATCAACGTGGGGCTGCGCCCCTGCCACTCGGTGTAGATGATCACTTGGACATCAGATAGATCCGGAATCGCATCCAGCGGAACCTGTGCTACCGCCCAGACTCCCCAGGCTGACAACAGCAACACACAGAGGATGACCAGGACCGGATTGCGGGCGCTTCCTTCAATGAGTCGCGCAATCATGATGGATTACATACCCCCGCCGCCGACCGAGAACTGAAACGTTTCGGCACTGGGCGGTCGCCCTGGTATCGTCAGGTTGACCGTCACCACCCAGGTGCCGCCCATGCCGAACAGCACCGTACCTTCGTAGAGCCCATCCTTGGTGTGGCGAGCCGGCGCCTTGGAATCGGCCATGCCCGGCATCGGCATGGTATAGACGAAGAGCACTTGGGCATTGGTCACCGGCTTGCCGGCCTGATCCGTCACGTTGAGCCGGAGCAGCACGTCACCGGCCTTGGGTTTTTCCGGCACCGTGCTGAACGTGAGGGACAGTCCGGCGACCTGACGGGTCTCCGTAACGGATGGTCCCTTCATCCCCTCCATGCCTTTCATGCCTTGCATGCTCTCCATTCCACTCATTCCCATGTCCATCCCTTCCATCTTGCCCTCATGTGCACCGCGCATTTGCCAATCCGCCATGCCGATCCGGCCCATCATGACCTGCATACTCGACGCCGAGGCCAACTTGCTCTCTGCGTCCAACAAGAAATTGGCCGAGGTGACGATCCGATCTCCTGCTTTGAGTCCTGCCAGCACCTCCACATCATCCTGGCTCCGACGACCCAGTTTGACCGACGCCGGCTCATAGCGGCCTTGCCCTCGATCCAAGAAGACGAGTTGGCGAAGCCCCGTCTCCAGGACCGCTTCCTTGGGCACGACTAAGGTGTGAACCAGATCCGTCTGTAAGATGACGTTCCCGTACATGCCGGGCTTCAGCTTCAGCCCAGGATTCGGCAATTCTACCCGCACGCGCACCGTACGGGTTTCAGCATTCAACGAGGGGTACATGTACGATACGTTGCCGCGAAAGGTTGTTCCTGGATACGCGGCGAACGTAACTAAAGCTGGCTGGTTGAGTGCCACCGCCGCGACCTCGGACTCGTAGATGTCGGCGGAAACCCAAACTGTGGAGAGATCCGCCACTTCATACAGCGTCGTGCCTGGTTCCACATATTTCCCAGGCAAGGCTTCTCGCTTCAGGACGATCCCGGAGGCCGGGGCATAGACCGTGAGCACCGGCTCCGCTGTACCTCGACGCTCCAGCGTGGCAATTTGCAGATCGGTCACGTCCCACAGGTGCAGGCGTTCCCGCGCACTCATCACGAGGGAAGTCGCGTTGGCTTTGACTTCAGCGAGAGGGCTCGCAGCCAGCTGCCCCTGCGTTCTCAAGGCAAGGAGATACTCGTCCTGCGTGGCTAGGAGGTCCGGCGAGTAGAGGGTGAAGAGGGGTTCGCCTTTACGTACCGGGCGACCGATCGAATCGACGAAGACCTCTCGCACCCATCCAGAGGTTTTCACGGTGACCTGAGTCAATCCGCGTTCGTCGTAGCCGACCGTGCCGACGGCGCGAATCTCTTGTCCCAAGGACGCGTAGGTGACCGGGGCACTCCGGACTCCGATCAACTGTCTCATCACAGCAGGAATCATCACAGCCCCGGACGGAGCTGCAGGCATGGCCTGCATGTGTTCCATTTCCGCTATTGCACGTTCCTGCCCGAGGCGCCCCGGGACGTGCCCTTCTCCCATGTCCTGCAAGCCCTTCCTCTCCATCTGCGTCATGTCTCGCATCTCACCCGCATGCTGCGAGAGTGGTGAGCCGTCCCCTTTCTCCGCCGTCATGCCGGCCATGCCACCCATCATTCTGTGGGCTGTGAAGAAACCGACAGCGACTCCGACAATCACACCGATCGCTACTACGCCGACCACGATGTTTGCTCTGTAAGGCTGGTGGTTCATGTGTTTCTCCTTTATGGCTGCATCAGCCCAGATGATCCAGGTCAATTCCAACGACCTGCTCGAGTTCAGCCAGTCGATGCTGGCGGTCCACGAGGGCCTTGACATACTCAAGCTGAAATCCTCGCCAGGCCCGCTGCGCGTCAATCAAATCCAGAAACCCTGCTTTGCCCACACGATACCCGACGCGCGCCGCGTCCAAGCTCTGCTCGGCCTGTGGCAAGATGGTGGTGCGGTACAACGTGGCCACCTGGTCAGCCGCCCTGAGCTTGGCCAGGAGGTCGTTGATCTGAAACCTGGTCAGATTTTCTAAGGCATGTTGCTGCGCCCGCGCGACCGAGACCGCCGCCGCGGCCTCCTGCACACCTGCGTCATACTTCGGCTTGGTCCAAAACGCGAAGGGAATGCTCATCGCCACGTAGGCGCCGAATCCGTCGTTGGCCTGAAAGTTCTGGAAGCGCTGAAACGCCACATTAAAGTCTGGGTAGTACTGACGCTGGGCCAGCGCGCGGGACTGCTCGTTCCGTTGCACGGCCAGTTCGGCGGCTTTGAGTTCCGGCCTGTCGTTCAACGCGAGACGGTGCAGATCGTCGATGGGCTTCTCGAGTGGCAGTTGAGAGGGTGCTTGCGCAAGGCCCAAGGGTGCTGCGGGATCCCGATCCAGCAGCGTATTCAGCATCGCGTCGGCGGTCTCGCGACGCTGTTCCAGGACGGGGAGCTGCTGGAACAGCATGGACAGCTCGACCTGGGCTTTGAGGACGTCGGTCTGGGTTCCCTTTCCTGTTCGGAACTTGGCAGTCGCAATCTCCACAAACTGTCTGATCAGTTCCACCTGTTCATAATGAATCTGGATGGCCTTCTGCGCGAGAAAGAGATCGTAGTAGGCCTGCTTGAGGCGGGCAACCAACTCCCGTTCCTTCCCACGGACCGCCTGTTCGGTCATCTCGGCTGAACGACTCGCCACGTCGCCTTTGAGCGCGAGTTTGCCGGGGAAGGGAAAACTCTGCGAGAGTCCGAATACGCTGTTCTGTGCCTGCGTGACATTGACGGTCTGCGGGACATTCCACAACTGGACGGACAGGATCGGGTCATCCAGCGACCGCGCCTGCGTAATCCGTTGCGTGGCGGCTTCCCATTGCTGGCGTGCCGCCACCAGCTCTGGATTCCGAACCAGGACCTCGTGGATCAACTCCGGCAGCACCAGCGTGGTGCGCAGCACAACGTCGGGATCCTGTGCCCTCGACAGTCCGCTGCTGAAGCACAGCACCAGCACTGACGCGACCGTTACACACTGACGTCGTCTATTCCATTTCATAGCCATGACCTCCCAGAGTTCCCACACGTTCGAAGCCCGGTCTGCGCTCTGGTTGTAGGTGGCCAAGAGCACGAGCCGATAGGCCGGACACTGAATCCGGACGTCGAACGGCATACGTGATGCAACGGAGCGATTACGAGGTGAACGCTGGAGAGATCAGATACGAAGGACGGAAATCTTGAGCAGGAGATCCTGGGGAGGACCGTCCGCAGGGTGATCATACAAGCGGCTGCTGTCTGAGGTGAGCATGACACGAAGCGCTAACGAGGCGGTGTCTTCAGAACAGATCGGCTGACAATCACTGTTGAGGTGGAGCTTATCGGCAGACTGCACGCCGAGCGTCTTAAACGCATCGCAGAACTGATAGACCGGTTGTTCATCCGGAGTCGAACAGCCATTGCCCATGGCAGCGGCCGGGGTGCCATTCACCGGCAGGAGGCAGGCATAGGCATTGAAGCTCAACGCGAAAAAGAGCACGACAAGTGTGCAGGCTAAAACCGAACGGGAGTGATTGCAATGTCCTCGCATCGCGTCAGTCTATCCCTCTCCACCCCAGCCGTCAACCGTGTTCCTAATACACAATAGTTCGGTCGGCTGATGCGAACACGTCCACCATCCTTGCCAGCGGAATGGGTGTGACTGAAGAGGCCACGCGCGCCGGATCGATCTGGTAGAGCAGCAGCATCGTCTGATTCCCATAGATCTCGACACCAAGCATGTTTTTGAGAAAGTCGAAATACTCGCCATAGTTGTGCGGGACCTGTTCGAGTGGGACGCCCATTTGTTCGGAGAGGCTCTGTCGCTCTCGCTCAGGCAGAGCCGCGCGATCAAGTGCGGTTGTCTCAGCCCCGATCAGCTTCCTGAACCACCCGAAACCTTTCGTCGCTGACGTGACGGCGCTCGCATCGACTAGGATCGTCACCTTGTGGCCGGCCTTGACTGCCGCCCAGGCCACATTCGGCACCGCGCAGATCTGGGCATCATCCAGCGCGAGCGACGTTTTCATATGAATCAGAATGTTGGCCGCAGACGCCTCTTGAGTCCCAAGCCCGACGCTCCAAGCGAGCGTCATGAATATCGCTACCGTCACGGACAGGAGTCGTTGCTTCATAATGTTACCTCCTCGTTGGCCTAGGTCGCGGGCTGGTGCTCGCAGCAACCCGACGTACCTGGAGTCGGTTCATGATCGAGACATTCCTTGTATACGGCATAGGCCTTTAGCGCCCATTCCTCACCGGGACAGCCTTGCATGGTCATGGCAACCTCAAGAAATTCGATCAATTCTTCCTGCGAAATTCCCTTGTCTATGGCCATCTGTATGTAGGCTCGAATACAGGGCTCACATCGGATCGCAATCGAGATGGCCATCGCCGTGAGTAGCTTGTACTTGGCGGGAACAACCCCGTCGCGATACGTCTCTTGGCGCATGCGAAGCAGCCCGCCCGTGACCTTCGGACTGAGGCAACGGAATTCTCCAAAGAGATTGCCCTGATGACTTGTCACGGCGCCCTCCCTTTCTTAGACTGATTTGTGGAGACCTGCTCTCTTTCCAAGTGATGCAGAATCTGACAGCGATCAATGGATTGACCTGCCCTACAGGTGCGAATCAGGCCACGCAATGCCCCGACCAAGGCCTGTAAGTCTTTGATCTTCGCTTCGACGCACTGCAATTTGATTTCTGCCTTCCGCTGCACGTCCCCACAGCGCGCCCGTGTGTTGACCTGCAAGTTGAGCAACTCACCAATCTCTCGAAGCGTAAACCCCAGTTTCTGTGCGTTCCTGATAAATCGTAGTCGGCTCAATGCCTCGTTGCTATAGATACGAAAACCGGATGGCCTACGGCCGCTTGGTGAGAGGAGTTTGCGCTTCTCGTAGTACCGAACCGTTTGGACATGGACTCCAGCCGATTTCGCGAGCCAGCCAATCGTGAGTTGGGACATCATCGTCGCTCCTCTGGGAAAATCTACACCTGATACTATGGTATCGAGTCAAGTGTGCCAGAAAGTTCTCCGTTGAAACCGTCTCAGATTGGGGGGAGCTTACGGGTAGAGATAAGAACTACAACACCACGGCGTTTGTGGCTACGTTGCAGGTCCGACAGGTAACACACTGTAGCGCCCAGCACACGACGCAGCGGACAAGTGCCATTGACGGCCAGACCACGCGACACCCCACTACGCCGCCAGTCAACGGACACATAACCTGGTAGAACGAGGCGTTCGACCGATTAAAGACAGTGGGATTACTGCGGAAGGTCACCCTTCGTGGGGCGAAGCGAGTCGGCTGGTTCTTTACCTGCTCGGCAGTGGCGCATAACCTGGTGCGGATACGGTTCGCATTGATATTTTGATCTTTTCGCCCTTTTAAAGCGAAGGTCCTGGGTTCGAGTCCCAGTCGGCTCCCCGGACCTCACGAACCCGGGCACTGGAGGGAAACGCGAGGGATGACACG
>CAYHQK010000101.1:0-7945 GCA_964358535.1 uncultured Nitrospira sp.
CGAAGCTTGGTCGCCAGCATGACCTTGGCGCCTGCCGCATGGGCATGGAGCGCTGCCGCACAGCCGGCGCCGCCTCCGCCCACCACCAGCACATCGGTCGTGTAGTCTGGCGTCAGATCGAACCCGTCGGTGACGGAGCTGTCTCCCTCCAGCAAGGTCGCCAGCTCGATCGCCGTCTTGTCCCCGACATTGGGACCGAACCGAAGCGGACGAAAAGCGCTCTCCCGAAAATCGGGATGATATTTATGGATCAGCTGGTCGCGATCGGCAGGAGACAGCTTGGGAAGGGTCTGCTTGCGTCGAGCATCCCGCGTCTGGTGCACAATCTGTTGAAGCGCATGGATGTCCACGTCTGAAACCTCTGGGTAAAAGGGAAAGCAGTCTTGTTGCGGCTATTTGACCGTCGCGCAGTGATCGGCCAGTTCTTTCTCGTTCATCTTGAGAAGCTTGGTCCATTCGTCGTTAAAACGGCCGTCCTGGATTTCTTTGATGCGGATATCCAGCCCCACCGGCTTCTCGGTGAAATGAGCCCCCTGCGCCCGGCTCACATAGAGGGCCACGAGGTTGGGAGCGATGTCCGCGATACAGACCGGCGTACACATCCCGCACATCACGCAATCCATGAACATCTCGGAGACGCTTTTGAAATCTCCAAACACGGCTTTCCAAACCCCCTCCCGCACATCGATCTTCTGCGGGCAGGCCTCGGTGCAGGCGTTACAATTTCTACAGAGCGGCGCTTCAGGATAGAGATTGAACAGATCCTGCTTCGGATCTTTGAGCGTTTGAATATCGTAGATGGCCTTCCGGGCCGGGAACGGCGGCATCATCGTGATCGACATGCCGTCCTGCACCGCCATTTGGCAGGCCAGACAGGTTCGCACTTTCGGATCGTCCTTGGTCCGATAGTAGGCAGCGCAGGCACCACAGAACCCGCCGAGGCAGCCGGCCCCCCGGACGACTTCCTGGCCCGAGTACCAGAGGGCCTTAATGATCGTGATCCCCTCCGGCACTTCGTACTTCTTGCCGGCGATCTCGACCGTGACCATCTTGTGCCGGAGGACTTCCGGTTGATCGATGATGTTCTCTTTGTCTTCTTGTTCCATGGTCTCCAAAATCTGCTATCAGCCATCAGCTTTGAGCTGTCGAACTTTTCCCGTTAGCTCATCGCTGATAGCTGACCGCTGAAAGCTTTCCTAGGCAATCGCGTCCACGATGGCATTCAGCGTCGCGCTGGGACGCATCGCTTTTGCAGCCTTCGCGTCATCGGGGTGATAATATCCCCCGACATCGACCGGCTTGCCTTGCGCCGCAAGCAGCTCGGCATTGATCTTGGCCTCGTTGTCCGCCATCTCCTTGGCAATTTTCACAAAACGCGCTTGCAAATTCTTGTCTTGCGTCTGTTGGGCCAAGGCCTGTGCCCAGTACAACGCGAGATAGAAATGGCTGCCGCGGTTGTCGATCTCGCCCACCTTGCGGGCGGGAGACTTGTTGCTCTCCAGGAACTTCGCGTTGGCTTGATCCAGCGTGTCTGCCAACATCTTTGCAGCCGGATTGTTGGCCACTTTGGCCAAATGCTCCAGCGACGCAGCCAGCGCGAGGAATTCACCGAGCGAATCCCACCGCAAATAACCTTCCTCTTGGAACTGCTGCACATGCTTCGGCGCGGAGCCGCCAGCTCCGGTCTCGAAGAGCCCGCCGCCATTCAGCAGAGGGACGATCGACAACATCTTGGCGCTGGTCCCGATTTCGAGAATCGGGAAGAGGTCTGTGAGATAGTCGCGCAACACGTTCCCCGTGACCGAGATCGTGTCTTTGCCTTCCTTGATCCGCTCCAGCGACAGACGCGTGGCATCGGCCGGATTCATGATCCGGATGTCGAGGCCCGCCGTATCGTGATCTTTCAAATACTGGTTCACCTTCGCGATCAATTGCGCATCGTGCGCGCGCGCCTTGTCCAGCCAGAAAATCGCCGGAGCGCCGGTCGCCCGCGCGCGCGTCACCGCCAGCTTGACCCAATCACGAATCGGGGCATCCTTGACCTGGCACATGCGCCAGATATCGCCCTCTTCCACCTTATGTTCGAGCAAGACCGTGCCGGCCGCGTCCACCACGCGGATCGTGCCGTTGCCTGGAACTTTGAAGGTCTTGTCATGCGAACCGTATTCCTCCGCCGCCTGTGCCATCAAACCGACATTGGGCACGCTGCCCATCGTCTTCGGATCGAGCGCGCCATGTTTCTTACAGAAGTCGATGACCTCCTGATAGACCGTGGCATAACTGGCGTCGGGAATGACGCATTTGGCGTCCGCCGCCTTGCCGTCAGGCCCCCACATCTTGCCGCTGTCTCGAATGACCGGCGGCATGGAGGCATCGATAATGATGTCGCTAGGAACATGCAGGTTGGTGATGCCCTTATCGGAATTCACCATCGCCATGGGAGGCCGCTTCTGGTAGACCGCTTGAATGTCGGCTTCGATCGCCTTGCGCTGATCCTCCGGCAGAACTTTGATCTTGGCATAGAGGTCGCCGAGGCCGTTGTCCGGGTCCACGCCCAGCTTCTTGAGCGTCTCGCCATGCTTTTCGAACACGTCTTTGTAATAGACCGTCACAGCATGACCGAAGATCTTGGGGTCCGAGATCTTCATCATGGTGGCCTTCAGATGGATCGAGAACAAGACGCCACGCTTCTTGGCATCTTCGATCTGCTCTTCGATGAACTGGCGCAGCGCCTTCTTGCTCATAAACGTCGCATCGATGACTTCCCCGGCTTGCAACGCCACTTTCGGCTTCAACACCGTGGTCGTGCCATCCTGGCCGACAAACTCGATCTTGGCATCGGTCGCCGCAGTCGTCGTCATCGACTGTTCATTGGAGAAGAAATCTCCGCCCTTCATATGGGAAACATGGGTCTTGGAATCCGGGCTCCAAGCGCCCATTTTGTGCGGATGCTTTCTGGTGTGGGCCTTCACGGAGAGGGGTGCGCGGCGATCCGAATTACCTTCGCGCAATACCGGATTGACGGCGCTACCCTTCACTCTATCGTAGCGGGTCTTCACGTCCTTCTCTTTGTCGTCCTTCGGATTCTCCGGGTAATCCGGAAGCTTATAACCCTGGCTCTGCAGTTCCTTGATGGCCGCTTGCAACTGAGGCAGCGAGGCGCTGACGTTCGGCAGCTTGATGATATTGGCTTCCGGCTGCTTGGCCAGCGCGCCCAACTCTGCCAGGTCGTCCGCCTGCTTCTGCGCAGGCGTCAAGTAATCGGGAAACAAGGCGATAATACGCCCGGCCAGGGAAATGTCCCGCAACTCCACCGACACACCGGCCGCTTTGCTGAAGGCATTGATGATCGGCAAGAACGAATAGGTCGCCAACATCGGCGCTTCATCGGTCTTGGTGTAAATAATCTTGGATGCCTTGGTCGTCATGGTTTTTCCTCTTCTAGCTCGTTGTCAGTTCAGCGCATTCAACGCTGAACCAGCCTTGAACCACGCAATCTGTTGGTCGGTGATGCTGTGGTCCGCCTGGATGGTGAGCGATGTGCCATCCGTCTTGTGTATCGTCACCTGCACCGGTTTGCCAGGAGCCAAACTGCTGAGCCCCGTCACGCTGATGCGGTCCTGTTGCTCAATCTTCTCGTAATCCTTCGGGTCAGCGAAGGTCAACGCCAAGATCCCCTGTTTCTTCAAGTTCGTCTCGTGAATGCGCGCAAAACTCTTGGTGAGCACGACTTTTACATTGAGAAACCGCGGCGACATGGCCGCATGTTCGCGGCTGCTGCCCTCGCCGTAATTCTCGTCCCCGACAACGATGGAGCCGATCCCCTTGGCCTTGTAGGCCCGGGCGATTTGCGCGATGGTCAGATTCGACTCGCCAGTGAGGACATTGGTCCCCTTGCCTGACTCGGGCGAAAACGCATTATTGGCGCCCAAGAACATGTTGTCGCTGATCTTGTCGAGATGACCGCGGAACTTCAGCCAGGGTCCGGCTGGAGAAATATGGTCCGTCGTGGTCTTGCCCTTGGTCTTGATCAAGAGCGGCAACTTCTCGAAGTCCTTGCCGTCCCACCGGGGAAAGGGCTGCAAAAGCTGCAGCCGCTCGCTGGTCGGAGGAATATCGACCGTGAGTCCATCGCCGTTTTCTGCCGGAGCCACAAACCCTTCATCGCCTTTGGCAAATCCCTTCGCCGGCAGCTCTTCACCCTGCGGGGGCTGCAATTTGAATTCTTTTCCGTCGGCACCCTTGAGGGTGCCGTTGACCGGATCGAATCCCAAATCGCCGGACAGCGCATAGGCCGTCACCACTTCCGGACTGGCGAGGAACGACAGGGTTTCGTTGATGCCGTCGTTGCGGCCTGGGAAATTCCGATTGAAGGAACTGACGATCGAATCCGCCTTGCCCTTCACTCCGTCAGCGCGCTTCCACTGACCGATGCAGGGACCGCAAGAATTCGAAAGGACCGTGCCGCCCAACTGCTCGAAAGTCTCCAGAAATCCGTCGCGCTTCATCGTGTGATAGATGCGCTCGGAACCTGGCGAGACGAGAAACGAGGCCTTGGCCTTGAGGCCCGCCTTCAACCCCTGCTGGGCAATGTGCGCCGACCGGCTGATGTCTTCGTACGAGGAATTCGTGCAGCTGCCGATGAGGGCCGCCTTCACCTCGAGCGGATAACCCTTTTCCTTCGCTTCAGCTGCCATCTTGGAGATGGGTCGCGCGAGATCCGGCGTATGGGGTCCGACCACATGGGGCTCCAGCTTCGAGAGGTCCACTTCGACAATCTGATCGTAGTACTTCTCCGGCGATTGATAGACTTCTGGATCCGCCACGAGCGACTCTTTGTGAGAGATGGCCAGGTTGGCCAGATCCGCACGGTCCATGATGTTCAAATAGGCGACCATCTTCTGGTCAAAGGGAAACACCGACGTCGTAGCGCCCAACTCCGCACCCATATTACAAATGGTGCCCTTGCCGGTTGCGCTGATGGTTTCGGCGCCGGGGCCGAAGTATTCGACGATCTTGTTCGTTCCACCCTTCACCGTAAGCAGACCGCAGAGATAGAGAATCACGTCTTTCGGCGAGGCCCAGCCGCTCAACTTGCCGGTCAATCGGATGCCGATCAGCTTCGGATGGAGCACTTCCCAGGGCAAGCCGGCCATGACTTCGCCTGCATCGGCACCGCCGACACCGATAGCCAAGCCACCCAACCCACCGCCGTTCGGCGTGTGCGAGTCGGTGCCGATGATCAAGCAGCCGGGAAATGCATAGTTCTCCAACACCACTTGATGGATGATCCCTGCGCCTGGCTTCCAGAAACCGATCCCGTATTTCTTCGCAGCAGAGGCGAGGAAGTTATAGACTTCCTTGTTCTCGTCCATCGCACGGAGCAAGTCCTTCTCGGAGCCCATTTCGGCGCGAATCAAGTGGTCGCAATGAATGGTGCTCGGCACGGCCGCCTGCTTCTTATTGGCCTGCATGAACTGCAAAATGGCCATCTGCGCCGTCGCATCCTGCATCGCCACGCGATCCGGGCGCAGAGACAGCATCGCCTTGCCGCGCTCCCAGGTCTGCGTATCGAAATTATCAGCGTGCGAAACCAGCACCTTCTCCGCCAGCGTCAACCCGCGGCCGAACTGCTTTCTGGCCTTGGCAAACACGGCAGGCATCTTCGCATACAAGTTTTTCGCTAGATCCATCGACATAGTAACCTCAGTTTAAAATTGACAATTTAAAATTAAAAATTGTCGTTACTTGAGCGGCGGCACTTCGCGCCGTTTAGGCGCCGCATAGTTGACGAGGTAATCGAACAGCCGGATCAGGCGGCTGTCCTGACGCTTCTGATCCACCCAATGGCCGATCAATCCGATCGTGCGCGAGAGAATAAAGAAGCCGTTCAAGCTGTCGACCGGAAATCCGATATCGACAAGCACCGCCGCCATCGTGCCGTCCACGTTGAGAATCAAATTGTCCTTCTTCACCGAGGTAACCTTTTCCACTTCGAGCGCGAAGTCCAGGCAGGGGGTCTTCGTATTCAAGCTCTTGACGTACCCGACCAGCTCCTTCACCCGCTTGTCCGGATTGCGCAAGCTCTTGACGCGATGGCCGATCCCCGGCACAGGCCCATGGTTCTTCTTCATATAGACCAGGAACTCGTCTACCGTCATCTTGTTGTCGACGGCATACTTGAAAAACCGGCCTGCATCGGTCACGGCGCCGCCGAAGCGGGGGCCGATCATGATCAAGCCTGCCGCCACTGACTGGGACATTCCGATCCCGGCGCAGGCCGCGATAATCGTCCCCAAGGCGCCGCTGACGCAGGGACCATGGTCGGCCGAGAGCATCATGATGCGCTTGATAATTTCGGCTTCCTGCTTGGAAATGAGCCGCTTGTCCCACAAAAGTCCCACGACATGGGGAATTTCGTAGCCCTTGTTGATGAGCTCGGAGGCAGGGTATCCGTCGTAGCAGGGTTCGTCGCCCCGGTCGTCGCTGATGGTCGTGCGGATCAGCGGGGCCACCATCACTTCATTGGCCTTCATGGCCTCTTCAACCGTCTTCGGCAACTTCGGCAATGAGGCCGGCTCAACCGGCTCCTTGACCAGACCGGATTTCAACATCTCTTGATAGGCTTCTTTGATCGCAGGCCCCAAGGCGCCGAACGTCGCAGGCACAATCGCGCCGGCATTCTTGAGCGCATCGGACTTGGCACGGGCCGATCCTTCGCCCTTCAACCCTTCCTTCGCGCCGGCGTGGCCGAACTTCATCCCCTTCGGCAAACTTTCCTGGCAGAAGCCGGAGACGACGGCCATCAACTTTACCCGCCGCTTCTTGGCCCCATACCACTCGGCGGCCCGCTCTTCGAGATCGCCGCCCATTTCGCCGACGATGACGACCGCCTTCGTCTGCGGATCGTTCTCAAACATTTCGAGGTAGCTGACATAGTCGGTTCCCGGATAGGCATCGCCGCCGATCCCGATGGCCGTGGTGATGCCGTCGGCAAACTGCGAACAGATCCAGATGATTTCGTTAGAGAGGCCGCCGGACTTGGTAATGACCCCGAACGAACCTTCACGGTAGAGTTTGGAAAGGACGAGATTATCGAAGGCGCCGCCGATGACACCCAACCGGCAGGAGCCGGCCGATACGATCCCGATCGACGAAGGGCCGTTGAAGACCTTCCCGAGCTTGGTCGCATGGCGCCCGAGGATCTTGGCGTCTTTTTCCGGCACGCCTTCGGTGATCATCGAGACCACCTTGATATGCGCATCGTCCAACGCTTCCATCCCACCCTTCATGGCCCGATCCGCGCCAATGTAGACGAGACTGGTGTTGATCTGGGGATGGTGCTTCGTGGCTTCCGCCACGGTCTTATAGATGGGAACGGCCACTAAGCCGCTGCCATAGGGGATCTCATGGCTCTTGCCTGCGTCAGGCGGATAGACGAAGGCCAGAACGTTCAGCGAGCGCTTGATCAGGTAGCAAAACTCGGCCATCCGGCGCGCGGCGTTGACGCCTGCGACGCCGCCCTGAATGACCACATAGGTATCTTTATTCGCCAGGATACTCATCGGGATCTCCCTCTTCTTTCAGTGCTGAGTGCTAAGTGCTGCGTGCTGAGTTGAAGAGCAGTTCTTGCTGCTCAGCACTCAGGTCTCAGCACTCGTTACTGTTTCTGTAGCGCTTTGTCGACGATATCGGTCAGCGGCGTGTTGCGGTCGAAGACGTTGATGTCGAACCCTTCGTCCTTGAGCGCGCGCATCGCATCGAGCCCTTCCTTCTCACGCGGGCCACCGCGACGCACCCAGATCTTGACGCCCTTGAGCTTCCCCTCGGACTTCGCCTTGCGGAATCCATTGATGATGCCGCCGAACGTCTTCTTCACGTCGGTAAAGTTGGCAATCGCCCCGCCGACGATGATGTTCTTGATCCCGGGCAACGAACAGACCTT
>CAYHQK010000102.1:0-7937 GCA_964358535.1 uncultured Nitrospira sp.
CCACGGTCGCTCATTCCACTTTGACGGAGAGGTCGACGATGAGATCGCCCTTGGGGGAGTAGAAGCCCTGGTTGTCGATCTGGACGATCCCATTGCACTGTTCTTGGTAGAACTCCAGGATCCATCCGTTGAAGTCGTAGCCCTCATCGGTCATGTCATTTAAGGAGAATCGAGTCGTGAGCACAAATCGCGCACGCTCGACATACTCGCGGACGAGTCCTGCTTCGATATCGTCGTGCGCGGAGAGAAGGTCGAGAAACTGTGTCTTTTCTTTCTCGAATACGTCTTGATAGGTGCCTCGATCCCGGACGCAGAATATCTGAATCGGCTTCCGGTCACGATCGTACCCGAGCGTGACCTGGACCCAGGCCCATTCGTCCAGCATGGCTTCGTCCATATCCGGCGGGGCAATTGGCGTTTGGCTACGGGACTTGAGGAATTCTAAGAGCAGCCGGAGCGGGGGGGAGTTTTCTTTTTGACAAAACACGCGAGAATAGAGGAATTCCTCTGCTGGCGCGGCTTCGGCCGGTTGGGCGGCCGATGGCAGAATCGGGAGTTCTTTTCCCATGCTAGCGACTCCGAGGATACGGCAACATTGCCCCACAAGGCTATACAGGCCTGTACTTTACGCTGGCTGGTCTCGAAACTGCAAGGGTCGGCGAAGACGTTTCCCTATGCCTGGCCTGTGTTTTTCCGGTTGACAGCCTTCAATCGCTTGGATAGACTCCCGCTGGTTTTCGTCGAATACAGCATCATGACTGTTCGATTATGAATGTGGATCGAGTTTGAGCGGAGTCAAGAAGAGGCGGGTTTTGTTGTTTTTCACCATCTTGTTTTTTTAAGGAGGTTACTTGCATGGCTAAATCAATGACCAAGTCGCAGATTGCTGAACATATGGCCCAGAAGACCGGGCTGACCAAGAAGGCCACGGTCCAGATGATCGAGGACTTTGCCGCCTTGGCCTACAAAGAAGCGAAGAACGTCTTCGTGGTGCCCGGGATCGGAAAGCTGGTCTTGGCGAACCGTAAGGCCCGCATGGGACGGAATCCGCAGACCGGTGAGCCGATCAAGATTCCAGCCAAGCGCGTGGTGAAGTTCCGCGTGGCCAAAGCCGCCAAAGACGCGATCCTCGGCAAGAAGTAAGCGGAGGCCGTCCGGCGCAGATCGGACGAGACTCGCTGCACAGAGAGCTACAGGGCCGGCTCCCCGAGAGGGGGCGTCGGCCCTGTACTTTGAGGGACTGACTACATCGAGGGCCCGAGCCCGCTGCCCCCCATCCCGTCGTGACCAACCAGCCTGATTGCATCACCGTCCTGAACCAGTGAGTCGTCGCTGGCGATCTTTTTATTGATGGTCACGAGCACTTTCTTCTCGCGGATGAGCTGGAGAAGGTGGCGCAACTGAATGCCTTGCCGCTGGATCACCTGGCGGACCGACATGGGCGAGGGCACCTCACAGGCGAGATCCCGTTCTCCATCGGCGGTTTGCAGCTGACCCATCAGCGAAATGGTAATCATGGTCGGATGCTCCTTATGCTCAGTCGTGACAGCTGTCTGTGGGGCGGGGCCATGGGCCCGTTGACTCCATGCCGGTTGCCATCGATAATGCCAAGCCATGCCATCATTGGATATTCAGAATCCCGGGATGCCGGACTTGCAATTCGTCCTGTTCGTGTCGGCCCTTTGCACGGCTGACCTGACGACGTTGAATGTGCCTGCTGAGCTTCGTACGGTCCTCTTCGACCGTTGTTGGGCGCTCATTCATACGGAAGCGCCGCCGACCGATCCCAAAGAGCGGGTGCTCGATCTTCGTCAAGGCACAGAACTGACCTTGGAAGCCTGTCAGTCTACCATCCGCTCCCTGCTGACAGAAGCCGGCATTCCTGTTCTTGTCTGGGACCATCCGGTGAGTGAGCCGACCCGCGAAAGCACGCCAGCCGCGAAGCCCTTGATCGATCGACTGGGGCAATTGTACCCCGATCCCCCTGAGATCGTCGATCCAGAAAAACCGGCAGAATGAGCGACAGACAAGAGAGCGAAGAGGAGCATTGTGCTGGTCACAGAAACTGATATCCCAGGCCTCTTACTCATTGAACCGGACGTGTTCAGGGACCCACGGGGACTCTTTCTTGAAACGTACCATGCTCGCCGGTACGAGGAGGCAGGTATTCCAGGCCTCTTCGTCCAGGATAACTATTCACAGTCGATGAGGGGCACCTTGCGCGGACTCCACTATCAAGAGCCTCATGCCCAGGGGAAGCTTGTGATGGTGACGGAAGGGGCCGTCTACGATGTCGTGGTGGATATCCGAAGGGGGTCGCCGAGCTTTGGCAACTGGTACGGGGTCGAGCTCTCAGCGGAGAACCGGCGCCAACTCTATGTGCCGCCAGGCTGTGCCCATGGATTCTGCGTGACCAGCGATCGCGCCTCGTTCCTGTATAAATGCACAGACTATTATGCGCCGAACGACGAGCATGGCATCATCTGGAACGATTCAGCCCTGGCCATTCCCTGGCCGGTTGCCACCCCCATCTTGTCCGCGAAGGACCAGGCCTATAAAACTTTAGCCGAGATGGAGTCCTTGTTGCCACGTTATCGGCCGGTCGGATGAGAGTCGCTGCGGCCCATTGATCTCGCGAGGATAGCTATGTTATTCAGCGAGGAGACAGTGGTACGATTGCGGTGACGGTGGCCGGACGATTTCATCGTATATGAAGGAGGATGCAATGGGGAAAAGTTTGAAGGGAACCAAGAGCCACGACAATCTTAAGGGAGCCTTTGCTGGCGAGTCCCAGGCTAATCGGCGTTATCTCTATTTCGCGCGTCGGGCTGATATCGAAGGCTTTCCCGATATCGGAGGCCTCTTCCGCGACACCTCCGAGGCGGAAACGGGCCATGCCTTCGGGCATCTGGACTTCCTGAAGGAAGTCGGGGATCCGGCGACCGGGGTGCCGATCGGCAATACCGAAGCCAACCTCAAGTCGGCGATCGAAGGCGAAACCTACGAGTACACGCAGATGTATCCCGGGATGGCCAAGACGGCACGGGACGAGGGATTCCCTGAACTGGCCGAATGGTTCGAGACGCTCGCCAAGGCGGAGCGGTCCCATGCGAATCGCTTCACCAAGGGGCTCGAGAGCCTGAAGCAGCTCTAGTTCTGTTCGTTGTCTGATAGCACAAGGGTGGGCTGGGATGACCCGGCCCACCCTTTGTGCTTTCCGATCTTGTATTGTGGGCCCTCACAGGAGACAATGGACACCGTGAATGGTCTGATTCTGATCAATCCCATCGATCCCGCGCAGCTCCACAAAGACACGCAGCGTATCTATGAAGTCTGCGATGGCTGCCGGCGCTGCTTCAATCTCTGTCCCTCATTCAACACGCTGCTGGACGGCATCGACCAGTATGAGGGCGATGTCGCGAAGCTGACGCCGACCGACCACCAGAAGGTCGTCGACGAATGTTACTACTGCAAGCTCTGCTACAACCATTGCCCCTATACGCCGCCGCATCAGTATGGTCTCGACTTCCCCCGTTTGATGATCGCCTGGAAAAAGCACCTGGCCGCAACGCGCGGGGTGGGCTGGCGCGATTGGTTCTTGATCAAGACGGATCTGATCGGCAGCCTCGGGAGTCTGATGGCGCCGGTTACCAATTGGCTGTTGGGCCTTCGGTCCCTTCGTGGCTTGATGGAGTCCTGGGTTGGTGTGCATTGTGAGCGGCAGGTCCTGCCATTTGCGTCTGAGACCTTTACCCATTGGTGGAAGCGGCGAGGGACGGCGCAGGTTCCTGCTTCCACGGTGCGGAAGGTCGCGCTCTTCGGGAGCTGCCTGATCAACTATCAGGCGACCGATGTCGGGAAAGCGACGATTCAAGTCCTTGAGAAGAACGGTGTGCATGTGGTGATTCCCGAGCAACAATGTTGCGGCATGCCGTCGTTTGATATCGGTGATACAGTGGCGATTCAAAAAGCCGCCGAGGCGAATATCGCGTCCTTTCTGCCCTGGATAGAGAAGGGCTACGAGATCGTTGTGCCGGTGCCCAGTTGCAGCTTGATGTGGAAACGGGAATATCCCGAAATTGTCGGCGGGGCTGAGGCGCAGCGAGTGGCGGAGCGGACCTTCGATGTCTGTGAATATCTCATGAGGCTGAAGCGGGAGGGAGCCCTGGCTACCGACTTCACCAAGAAGCCGGGGCGGGTGGCCTACCAGGTTCCCTGCCATCTGCGTGACCAGAACATCGGATTTAAGTCCAAGGAATTGATGGAGTGCGCCGGAGCTCAGGTTGAGCTGATTGAGAAATGCTCCGGTCACGACGGCTCCTGGTCTGCCAAGACGGAGTTTTTCCCCCTGTCCATGCTGATTGCGAAAAAGGCCGTGCGCATGATTGAAGAGGCCCCGGCCGATCTGGTTGCCTCTGATTGCCCATTGGCGGGATTGCAGCTGGACCAGGCGGGCGCCATGGCCCACGCCGGAGGCCGATCAACGAAACATCCGATTCAAATCGTGCGCGATGCCTATGGGTTGCCATCATGAACGTCCTGACTTCTCAAGATCTTCTGTCTACGGCTGAGTATGAGCAGCAGCGGGAGCAGTTCCGCGCTCAGATTATTGCGCTGAAACAGCGGCGCCGGATTTCCCTGGGGCCGCTCATTACGCTCGTTTTTGAAAATCGTGAGACCCTGCGGTTTCAGACTCAGGAAATGATCCGGGTCGAGCAGATCCTTGATCCCCATAAAATTCAGGAAGAATTGGACGTCTATAACGCCCTCATGCCAGGGTCCGGTGAGTTGAGTGCGACTTTGCTGATTGAGATTACGGAGCCGGAGCGGATGAAGGAATGGCTGGACGTCTTCATGGGACTCGATCACGGAGAAACGGTTGCGATCCGCGCCGCCGGCGAGCAGGCCTTTGGGCTATTCGAAGGGGGCCACAGTCACGAAACGAAGATCAGCGCCGTGCATTTCGTGCGTTTTACGCCGACCGCGGCGATGACCGCCGCCTTTGCCGATTTGCATGTGCCGGTCACGTTGACGGTAAATCATCGCGAGTACCACGCGGAGGTTCCTGTTCCCGGGAGTCTGCGCGAAGAGTGGCTGAAAGATCTGAGGTAACATGGCATCTGTTTTACTGACGAAACGGATCGAATTTGCGGCGGCGCATCGTTATATCAAGCCTGAATGGGACGAGGCGAAGAACCGCGCAGTCTTCGGTCTCTGCTACAACCCTCCGGCCCATGGCCATAACTATATGGTCGAGGTGACGGTGGTCGGCGAGGTGGATGCCAAGACCGGCATGGTCGTGAATCTTTTTGATTTGAAACGGATCCTGCTCGACGTGCTGGAGGAATTCGACCATAAGAATCTGAACCTGGATATGGCCTACTTCAAGGACCGGATTCCCACGTCGGAAAACCTGGCGCGGCTTCTTTGGACCAAGCTGGAAGTGCAGGAAGACATCGGCACGCTCCATACGGTTCGCTTGTATGAAGACGAAGATCTCTATGCGGAGATCACGGCAGAAGGCGGGCTCGACGTCGCTAGCGTGACGAGGCGCTATTCCTTTACGGCGGTGCAGGAAGGCAACCAAGGCCGCGAGTGGGATTGTTTCGTCACGGTCCATGGGACCATCGATCCTGTGACCGGCATGGTGACCGATATTAGTTCCCTCAATCGGCTGGTCCAGGACAAGGTGTTGTTGGCCTTAGATCGCCGCGATCTGTGCCAGGTTCTCGGAACTCAGACCGTGACCGGGGAGCAACTGACCGAACATATCTGGAGACAGCTGGTCTCGTCGCTTTCGGCTGGGCGGTTATCGAATGTGCGTCTCGTTCAGTCCCGTGACCTGTCTTTCGACTGCGCAGGCTGATGCTTCTACCTTCATTTGGTCCGATCATCTTATGAGCAGACGTTGTATTTATGTATTGCTGATGCTGTTCCTCTCTTGGACGGGGCAGGCTTGGTCTGCCGAGGAGGGGGAGGCGATTGAGAAGACCATCAAAGCAGCAGCCATGGCCGCTGCCACATTTTCAGAAACCAGAGACAAGCAAGCGGTCTTGAAGCTGTACAGCAAGGACTATGTCGGGATTCAGGATGGCGAGACGGAGACGAAGGACTCCATCGAGCAGTGGCTGGCTGACTATGACGCTGAGCTTAGTAAGGGCAGCGCATTGCGCTTTATCGGTTCAGTGTCGAGGGTGAATGTCCGGATGACAGGCCTCATGGCTTGGGCGACCTACGACTATGTGTTTCAGGCGGTGAGAAAAGGCGAGCTGGAAGCGCAGGACTCCGGGCAATGTACCGCGCTCCTGCGCAAGGACAGTTCCGCCTGGCTGATCTTCCACGAACATTGTTCGAAGCCCAGACGGCCGTAGCCATTTCCTGCTTCATCGCCTTGAAGTCGGTAGGCCAAAGGCCCGAAAGTCTGAAAGCCTCGACGTGAGGACTTTCGACTTTCGGACTTTGTGACTGAGGGTTAGCTCAACTTCGCGAGGGCTTCGAGGATTTCCTTGTCCTCACGTGCCACTTTGATTTCCTGCACCTTCGCATAGGCGACCTTGCCGTTCTTGTCCACGATGACGGTTGCACGCTTAGAGCAGTTCAACGGCTCGAAGTAGAGGCCGTAGGCCTTGGCGGTGGTCCGATGCACGTCCGACAGGAGCTGATGCTTGAGTTTCAGGGAGTCAGCCCAGGCCTTGTGCGAAAAGAAGCTGTCGCAGCTGATGCCGAACAATTCCGAATTGGCCGATTGGAACTTGGGGAAGTCGTTCGTCAAACAGGCGTTTTCGCCCTGACAGACCGGGCTCCAATCCAACGGATAGAAACAGAGCACCACGTTCTTCTTGCCGTGGTAGTCGCTCAGCTTCACGTCCTTCTGGTCCTGATCCTTCAAATTGAAATCCGGTGCCGTATCGCCAACCTTAATTTCTGCTGCTACGTCGCTCATCTGGATGCCTCCTTCTGCTGGGTTTAGTCCGGCCTCTGACACAGTCCTATGCATTTTTGTACCGTGTGGCTTGAAACCTTGTCAACGGGCCGGAAGGCCTAGAGATGGCCCTGCTGGCCTAGAAGTGCTGAAAAACGAAGGAAAACTAGGGAAAAGATTTAATTTCCCGAAAGCTCAGCATGCGGCCGGCCGGTGCGGCGGTGCGGTGGTTGGCGATCTCAATATTTTGGCCCAGGAGTCCGAGGCGAACCCGGCTCCCGACTTTGGGAGACTGTCCTGTTCTGGTCAACTCGTCTGCCGTTTCCCTCAGGAGATCGCGGATCGGCTGGTCCGGGAGACCGGGGGCGAGAAACATTTCGAGTTCGTCCACGCCAAATTTGCTGAGGCCGAGGGTGTAGCACCAGGTTCGGTGTTGTTGCTCATCTTCGCCCTGCATGATCGGGATATGATCGCCGACGATAAAATGGGTGAGGGGGCGATCCTGCCAGTCCGAGGGATTCACATACTGGTTGGTGGTGATGTCGTAGGCCGTGCCTTGCGTGAGGAGCGTGAGGCCTCTGGCAAGTCGCGCGGCAAACAGGATCGTGTCCGGCATATCGCGCGGGGGCATCACAGAGGGAGCGACGGCACCCATATGCTCATGTTCCCAGGCAAGCTGTTCTTTCAAGCCTGCGACATGGGTGGCAGGGAGCGGCATCACGATATGAGCCGTCCAGGGGCCATGGGCCGCATGCCAGGACTCCGTGGCCTGCTCCTCGGCGCGCAGCGTCAGCGGCCCGCCGTACTCGAGGTCATACCAGGTCTTGAGCTCTTGGGGAGCCGGTGCGGCCCCCCGATAGCCGACAAAGTAGAGCGGGGGACGGCGTGCGGAAGGTTTGGGACTTTTCTTCCTGATCCTCATCGCAACCGGAGGCTATTTGCTGGACTTCTTAGCCCTGCGGCGCTCATCCGAGTTGAGGATCTTTTTGCGGATCCGCAGACTCTTCGGCGTCAC
>CAYHQK010000103.1:0-7900 GCA_964358535.1 uncultured Nitrospira sp.
TTTTTCATCGGCCGACAATTGCGTGGGGTTATCCATCGCCTTAAACCCCAAAGATACGCGGTGCATTAAGGTTTCAAGCCCCTGGGTTGAAATCGCAATGCCCATCCCGACCGCTGCACACACCACGGTCATGCCGCTGAAAAACTTCACATTCCGCTTGAATTCACTGGTGCGCCGCCGCGATCGCATTACAACCCTCCTGGCTATGCATCATTTAGAAATGAACCACGAGGGAAGTCAAGAATTTTCCGAGCCGAGCTTCACGACTCTCTCCTCTATTCAAACAAATATATCCTAGCTCCGCTGAGAAAATAGAAAGCACCGGCCCCTAAATACCCGGATCCAGGACGACGTAGTCTTTCGAGACCTGCCAGACGAGGGAGTCCTGTTAAACCTAGCCACCGACACTTACTTTTGGCTCGACGAGACGGGCGAAGCACTGGGAATGGACAGGACAAGAAGGTGGCATCCGGCCATGACCAAAGGCAGGATCTGCTGGGTTATCTGCCCGTAGAGCAACAGTTCCGTAAAGGCGACGATGTACCCGAGCAGGAAGCCGTTGTTCTCGTGAAAAAAAAGGGCTTTGGAGGAGCCGAAGTCACGTCTTGCATGCCGGAAAAAATAGCCGCTGTAGAGCGCCGTGGTAAAGATACAGGCAAGCGAGAGCGGAAGGACAAACAGGTTATATGGAAACTGGGAGAGCACAAACCCGTGCAAATAATATGCTGCCAGCCCGCCGAAGACAAGAGGAACGCGCAGAGAGCGCCACGGCAAAAACAGGCCGACGAGCCCTCCCAGCAACCACAGGCCGATGGCAGAGAAGTACGCGACAAAGGTCGTCGAGAGGTGGAATTCCAGAGCGATGAAGTACCCGACTTGGCAGGCGGAAAAATAGAGGCCAGCGGTGAAGGCAGAGAGAGCCGGCAGCGCCTGCCTCACGGCCAGACTCCAAAGCCGAAGAATGAGACGAAATCCCGGTACCCAGTGGGAGCCCACTCCAGGACTATGCGGAGGTCTTCCATGGAGCTAGCTCGATTGTGGGTGATCAACGGACGCGCTTCAGAGGGTTCGAACACCTTATCCTGTTCGCTGGTCCCGGACTCCTCCAGGAGCCTCAGCAGTTCCCGCTTCCCGAAGGGCATATGGGGAGAGGCATAGACGAATGCCATGCCAGCCTCACGACTGTTCACCACCAAATACTCAGGAAAGACCTCGTCAATCGTCTTGACCGGGCTATAGACATCGAGCTTCAGATCGACTTCGCCAAACCAGCCCCCGGTGTAAATCGATAAGACCCCCCCGGGAGTGAGCCGCTGTTTGGCCAACTCGTAAAACTCGCGGCTGAAGAGGAGCGCCGTCTGGATATAGACGGGCGGAACCATGTCGATCGCGATCAGATCATAGCGCTCCTCCGTAGAACCCAGAAAATGCTTCGCATCGTCGATGTGCAGCCTCCAATTCTTGACGGTCTCCAAGTGATTGAAGTCGCGAAATAAATCCTTTGTCAGGCGGACGACCTGTTCATCGATCTCCACCGACTCCACCGTCGCCGCCGATCGGGAGGCGTGATACACGGACGAGAGCGATCCTGTCCCGACGATCAAGACTTTGCTGCCCGGCATAAGTTGGGACGGAATCCCGGCCAGGTATCGATTGAACGATTCCAGGTCCGTGGGGTTGAAATATTCTCGCCCGTTCAATAAGAGGAGCTTCTCGCCAGACGGTTTTTGCAGAACGTCGATGCGGTTATAAAGGGATTGGGTCGTCGCGAGAAGACGGAGGTTCGGTTCAACATCACGGCTCCGGTAAAAGTCTTCACTGGCCGCCCGTTCAAGTGGGAGATAGAGAAACCCATAGAGCAAGGAAACCGGAAGCGCCAGATACAGAACCCTCCTGGAGCCGAACACGTAGGCCAGGATCAGCGAGAAATTCAAGAAGTACAGGACCAACAGCGGAAGGATGCCGATACGGCCCGCCGTCAGCACCGCAACAATTCCCGCCAAAGCCCCGCACAATTCGAGACCATAGCATCGCGTCACCGCCTCGCCTGTAATCCGGCCCTCTGCCTCTTCCCTGGCCCCTACAAAAAAAGGCAGGAGCGTGGTGTAGAGAGGGGCCACCAGGAAAATGCCCAGCCCCATCAAGGTGGGGGTGATGTGAGGAAGCTCCCACCGATAAAAGATGGCCGCCACTTCCTTGAACACCCATGGCAGCAGGAGATGCATGAGAAACAACAGGAGGCAGAGCCAGGGGAATAACCGTTCCAGACGCTTGGGTGCAAGGAGGTAACCCAGAGAGCAACTGGCAAAGAACGAGACGGCCGCGAGGAGCACGGATACTTCGGAACTGGCGAAGACCAGTTGGTATTCCCGCATGATCCAGTATTGCGCCAAGATCAGGTTCATCCCGGCGCAGACTAAGATCCAGAGTTGGCGTGCTTCCATCAGTTCCGTTCCGATTCGAAACAAGGATAGCCGCGATGTCCCACGGCGGCATCCCAGATGCACAAGGAGCTGTACACCGAATGCGTCCTTTCAACAAGGGGGGCAGGCCCTGGGTGATGTCCATTCCTTGACATCACCGGGGCGGAACGATAGGCTAGCCGCACGTTTCCTCGATGTTGAGTCGCAATGGAATCGCGCTGATGTATGGCAATTTAGCCCTCTCCACACGCTTACAAATCCCCGATGGTATTGTCCACCGTGACCTTGAGGGAGAGCTTGTCGTACTGAACTTGAACAGCGGGATCTATTTCGGCCTAGATCCGGTGGGCACCCGGATCTGGCATCTCCTGGAAACGAGCCAGACCTTGAGCCAAGTCCTGAGCTTGCTGCTCGAAGAGTACGACGTGACGGAAGCGCAAGGCCGCCAAGATCTTGAGCATTTCATAGCCCAGATGCAAGAAAAGGGACTCATCGCAATCGCACATGAAACGGTTTCGTAAAATCCTTCAGCTCTCGCCCAGCGACTGGCACTTTCTAGGACAAGCTTGGCTCCTCTTTCTGTTCGTCGAAATCGGGTTACACCTCCTCCCATTCAAATCCCTCCTGAAGTTGTCTCGCTCGGATCGGCAGGACAAGAGACCATCCTCTTCACGAGCACACACCATCTCCCTACCGCGACTCGCCTGGCTCGTGACCATCGCCGGACGCTATCACCTGGTCTGCAACACCTGTTTGAAGGAGGCACTTGTCCTCTCCTGGCTGCTGGAGCGGCGCGGCCTCAGCACCCTCCTCAGGATCGGAGTCTCACGTCACGCGGGAACGTTGAAGGCCCACGCATGGCTCGAGCAAGATGGACGGGTCATCCTTGGCTCCTATGTCCCCAAACAATACGAACCTCTCTTTGAAGCATGAGCGGCATCCTGGCCCTATGGAATTTGAATGGGGAGCCGATTGACCCTCAGCTCCCCCGAAGACTGACCGATGTGGCCGCCCACCGTGGCCCGGACGGGACAGGCCTATGGATTCAGGGTGCGGTGGCGCTGGGCCACCAAATGCTGCACACCACGCGAGAATCGCTGCAGGAGAAACAACCTGCTTGCGATGAGACCGGCACCCTCTGCCTCACGCTCGATGGACGAGTGGATAACAGAACAGAGTTGAGATCGGCCCTTGAGGCAACAGGCCTGCTGTTCCGGACTGATACCGATGCCGAACTAATCCTTCGAGCCTATGCTTGCTGGGGGGAAGACTGCCCGAAGCATATCATCGGGGACTTTGCCTTCGTAATCTGGGACGGCCGGAATCGGCGGCTTTTTTGCGCGAGGGATCACATCGGCGCCAAGCCTTTTTACTATTATGCGGATGCGCATCGCTTTCTCTGTGGCTCCGAACTGCGACAACTCCTCGAACATCCGGCTGTTCCGCGTAAACCCAACGAAGGGATGATCGGAGAATACCTGGCCTGCTCGATCACCAGCCAGGAGGAAACCCTCTACCGTGGCATTTTTCGCCTTCCGCCCGGCCATACCCTCACCGTCAGCCCTGACGGCTTCCAGAAAAAACAGTACTGGACCCTTGATCCCGCACGAGAAGTTCGCTACGGGACGGATGAGGCCTATGCCGAGCATTTTTCTCACCTCTTCAGAGAAGCCGTCCGCTGCCGATTACGCAGCCACGGCCCTGTTGGGGCAGAACTGAGCGGAGGGTTGGACTCATCCTCCGTTGTGGGAATGGCGCAATCGCTATTTCGTGAGGCGGCGGCGGCGGACTATGGGTTCGAGACATTTTCCTTGGTTTTCCCAGGAGTGGACTGCGACGAGAGCCGCTACATCGACGATGTGCGGCGCTTATGGGGAGGCACCTCCTCTTCTGTGCCTCAGGACAATCCCCACGCACGCTCCATACAACAAGTCCAGCAGCACATGGATTTCCCCGACTATCCCAACTACTCTATGTTCGACCCCCTCCTCGCGGCAACACGAGCCAAGGGGATGCGGGTTTCCTTGACCGGTCTCGGCGGGGACGACTGGCTGGGCGGAGGCTTCCCCCCCTACGCCGATCTACTGCGCGAAGGACAGTGGTTCCCGCTGCTGCGGGAGATCCGGCAGGACGTCGGCGATCTCGGCTTCCACTCAATCTGCAAACAGATGCTCGCACCCATGCTTCCACGGCCCATCCACCACGCCTATGCTTGGATGTTCAATCGAAATGGAATTCCTCCCTGGATCGATGCCGGATTTGCGCGCCGAGTCCATCTTGCCGAACGACTCCGCGCAAAGCCTGGCGAACAACCGTTTAAAAGTTACGTCCAGCAGGATCGGTTTCTGTTATACAAAAGCGGCGAACAGGTGCATTCTAATGAGATGGCAGAGCGCGCCTCCTCCCGGTTCGGCATTGAAAACCGCCATCCGTTCAACGATCGACGGCTCATGGAATTCGCTATCGCCCTCCCCCACGAGCAGCGCAAGCGTGGAGCGCACATGAAGTTCGTCCTTCGCCTGGCAATGCGGAACCTGTTGCCGGAAACAGTCCGGCAACGTCTGACAAAGGCCGAGTTTTCTCATACCTTCGCGCAAGCGTTCGACGTATTAGGCGGCGAACGACTTTTCCAGAACTTAGCCATCGACAGATGGGTGAATAGCGCGCACGTCCGTGAGCTGCACCGACAGATGGCACGCCTGTACTCCCAAAACGATCCAGGGTATAAAGCGTTAACCTGGCCTCTGTGGATGATCGTGGGAATAGAATCCTGGTTCACCATGGTCTTCAACCCTTCCACATCCACAACTGAGTTAAGCTGCCACCGTTCTTCATATCTACAGACCCACGCCATGACACAACCATCCGCAAGCACTCTGTGAAAGGAGAACCATCCAATGACGACGGCACGCCAGGCTGAAGTTCCTCCCCCGCCCCCTGAGAAAAAGGTCTATGCCGCGCCCCACCTCGTGGAATATGGCAACATTGCCAACCTGACGGGAGGCAGTAAAGGGTCGTTCTCTGACGGTAAAAGAAGAAGGAAGGGAGGGAAGGGGAAGGGGAAAAATTAGCGTGGCAGAGGATACCGCCACAGCAAAGTTCATCCACAGACCATCATTAGGCATATGTTATGACCATGACCGTGCAGCATGACTTGGACATCGGCGTCCTGCGGTATCGGGTCTGCGGCCTGACCCTGGCCAGCAACGTGTCATTCCCTGAGCTGTCCCCTGCCTTAGAACCAGAACCATCCACAGCAGAAAACAATATTCTTGTGCGCTTTTCGGCGCACCACGTCCCATTCCCTACTCCTTCGCATTGGCTCCCATCCAAGAGCCTTGCAAGCGAAGACCCATGGCTCTCCTGCGCTAAGGTTGAACAAGGCTACTTCCTACGGTTTCACAACCTCGCCGACTTTTCCGTGGACGCAGAAGGACGGAAGATCGTTGGCGTGCCAGGGGCCGACACCTCTCCAGCCACGCTGCGGCACCTGCTGCTGGACAACGTGCTCCCGCTGGCCCTCACCCTTCAAGGCCATGACACCCTGCATGCCACCGCCGTGCTCACCACGCAAGGCGTCTGCGCCTTCATTGGGCCATCAGGAGCAGGGAAGTCCACCCTGGCGGCCAGCTTCCTATTTGCAGGCTATCCGGTTCTGAGCGACGATTGCTTGGTCTTGCGCAAGGACCGTGGGCAGATTCTGGCCACACCGGCCTATCCCGGTGTACGGCTGTGTGACGATGCACTCGACGTGTTCGGAGTGGATCGCAGCCTTTCGCTTCCGGTCGCCCACTACGCCTCCAAGCGACGCCCCGTTGTTCAAAACCATCCGGATCATTTTTCCACCACCCCGCAACCGGTGGTTCGGATTTATTCTCTCGTGCGACCGACTGAGGAGGAGCAGGGGGGGGAAACTGAGCCACAGATTGAACACCTCTCCCCTCGATCCGGTTTTGTGGAACTACTCGAATCCACGTTCATGCTCGACCGGACGGACCGGACGATGTGGCTCCGGCAATTCCATTTTCTCGACCGGCTTGTCTCCCATGTGCCGGTCAAACGACTCCATGTCCCCAACGAATTTGCCTCCCTTCCCGCCACTCGCCAAGCAATCCTGGACGATCTAGCCCATGGATGACAGCCACCATGCCTCTTTGAGCAGCGAGGACCAAGCCCTGCTTTGCGCAGCCCACCCGGCTCTCACCACTGAACGACGTCAACAATTGGCGCAGCTCCTGACCTCCCCGCTGGACTGGTCTGAGCTCCTCGACCAAGCAGACCGGCATGGAATCGCACCTCTGCTCCATCATCACCTGGGACAGATTCCCTCCTGCACGGTTCCTGACATAGCAAGAACGACACTGGCCGACAGGTCCCGTTCCTGCCTGGCCTGGAATCTTCTCCTTCGTCACGAACTGGTCCGCCTATTGGGCCTGTTCAACCAGGCAGGCATCCCGGTGATCCCCTTAAAAGGTCTCTACCTGGCCGATCTCCTGTACGAAGATCCTGCGCTACGCCCGACTTCAGACCTTGATCTCCTGGTCAGGGCCCAAGATGTTCAGGCAAGCCAGCAGATCCTCGAAGAAGCAGGCTGCACGAAATTAGCCGACAGCGACCAAGGAGCGGACTACCACGTCTCCTATGTCACATCAGATGGACGAGCGGGACGCGTGCTGATCGAACTCCATGGGGCTCTGGGGGAAAGTCATGTCGCAGGGCTCGATATCGAATCGGTCTGGCATTCGGCCTCTCCGATCACCTGGGAGGACCGGACGATCTGGACGATGGCCCTCCCGGACTTCTTCCTCTACACCTGCCTCCATGCCGTGAAGGATGGGCTGGCCACGCTACGATCATTACTCGACATCACCCTGCTTCTCGAACGCTACGGCCAGGACTTGCCTTGGCAGGAACTGGCTCAGCGAGTGAAACGCACGAGGATCGAGACCCCCGTCTCTCTCAGCCTTTTCCTCAGCCGTGAACTGCTGGGCGCCTCTGTCCCCTCAGAGTTTCTGTCAGCCATCCGGCCGTCGCGAAACCTGAGCAGGCTCTTTGGGCAGGCTCTCTTCAGATGGAGAGGGGAAGTCCTGCACGTACCACAAGAATTGCTCGTGGGGCCATTCATGGCCCTGCTGATGTTGTGCTGGGAGGACTCGCTCAAGGGGAAACTACTGCATCTACGTCGCAACCTACTGCCGTCAGAGAAGCTGCAAGGCCGCTGGACATCGCTCCCTCATTCTTCTTCCCCGTTCCATCGCTATCCTGCCTGGCTCTGGGAGACCTGCCTCCGTCTCACCAGTCAGCTTACGTCCCGCTCCCATTCCAGGCAGCCAGGATCGCCTCGCAGTTGATCGACAACGGACGTACCACGCTCCGTTCCGTACGAATGACGCTTGAGGCCATCGGGTCAGTCGTGTAAGGTATTGAAAAATTGAAACGCCCCCGTAGCTCAGTTGGATAGAGCATCGGTTTCCTAA
>CAYHQK010000104.1:0-7825 GCA_964358535.1 uncultured Nitrospira sp.
GACAGAGACTTCGCCCGCTCCGGCTTGCGATGCCACAACCAATCCAGCAGGGCCAAGCTTCCAGTCCCTGGGCCACAGCCGAGGTCCAGCACCGCCATGGGGCGGTCCGACGCTCCCGCGACATTGTCGCTCGGCAGTTCGTCCAATAGGACCTGGACCTTGGAGAGGTTCACCGGAAGGAAGTACGCCCGATAGGCCGCGGCGTGAGCAGGATCATCCAGATAGCCTGGCGGCAAGGTGGCGCGCGCGGTCGTAAACAAACGTGACAGGTTCAGGACCGCCTGGGCCAAGGCCTCACCCTGAAGATCCCGCTCAAGCGGTACCTTTGACAAGATCTTCACCACCAGCGGTGACACACTCGAAGGCTGCTGCTCGTTGAAGGGTTGCATGGGCATAGTGTAAGCTGATGGTGATTAGGAGGACAACCATGACAGACGCAATTTTATTGGCCTACAAAGAAGTCGAGAACTCGATGGAGCGGTTTACCCTACTTCTCCAGAGCCACGTGGAGACGATGGGTGCGGCTCCAGCCCACAGCCCGGAACAAGTCTTCCGTTTGTCGCAAGGCTCCAAGGCCATGAGAGACAGCGCGATGATCTATCTCTCCTACGCCAAATACGTAGCCTACGGGATGCCGGAGACCGAAGATCTGGTGCAGGACGAGCTGCAAGGCTAACCCGTCGTTCGTCGCTCGTGAAGCGTATCTCGTTTCCGGAAACAAAAGAGCCCGTCAGGTTTTCAAGCCTGACGGGCTCTTTATTTCTTTCGCGACCGACTAGATGCTGCGCATGAAGTGCGCGACGTCATCCTGATTGACAGCTCCACCCATGACCGAAGACTGGGCGACGTTGGTCGACTTCTTCCCGGTCAAACCGGACTCGACTTCGTCCACGATCAACTCCACCGGCATCGACTGACCGCCGTACACTCGCGGCCCACCGATGATCTTCGCCTTGGAGAATCCGTAAATCGCGGTGGCCACTTCCTTCGCCAGCCAGCCGACATAGTTGAACTCCGGAACCACGATGAGCTTGGCATTTCCGCAGAGCGCCCGCAATTCCTTCGTCGGGAACGGGCGGAGCGACCGGATCTTGATCAAACCGATCTTGATCCCCTTTTCCGCGCAAATGCGAACCGCTTCCCTCGACTGAGCCGCGGCGCTGCCTGAAGCGATGATCACCGCCTCGGCCCCTTCCACATTCTCAGCCGTGAGCAATCCGCCCATATACTGATTGATGTACTTGCGGGACCGTTCGACCGCCGCCCACACTTCCTGCTGCCAGACCGCATGGATGTTGTAGGCCATGAAGTTCGACTTCTGCACCGGGGCGTCGCGGGACAAACGGGCGGGAGGATTCTCCGCATCGAGCACCGGGACCGCGCCGCGCCAGGCTTCACGAGGAGGCAGCTTCATGCTGCGGTCCTGCATGCGGACATAGCCACGGGCGTGGGTCACGAAGAAACCGTCGCAGCAGACACCGACGGGAAGCGTCACATCGTTCTTTTCGCTGATCGTGAAGCCCGCCAAGGTGAAATCGTACATGTCTTGCTGGTTTTCAGCATGGAACACGATCATGCCGCAGTTCAACAGATAGGCCACTTCGATATTGTCCGGCTGAATGGCCAACGGGGCGTTGACGACGCGGCAGGTGAACATCGCGACCACCGGCAACCGGTGGCCAGGCCAGGAAGCGATGCCTTCCAAGCCACGCAACGTGCCGGGACCGGCCGTCGCTGTGTAGCAACGGACGCCGGCTCGTGATCCGCCGGCAATCGCCGCCATCACGCCGACCTCTTCTTCACCGCGGTAATATTCTTTCACATAGCCTTCGCCATAGAGCACGCCCACGAGCTGCATCGTTTCGCTCTGCGGCGTGATCGGATAGGCGATCGCCAAATCGACATTGGAGCGCCGAATGGCCTCTTTCGCCGCTTCGCTGCCCGTAATGAACTCTTTCGTGCGCGGGGCTTCGAGGAACAAATATTCCGGCGTCACCACCCTCTGCCGTTTGGCTTCGGCGTGGGGATCTTTCCGGACGGCCGGCTTAGCGGCGGCCACGGCTGAATCGGCCGGTTGGCTTGTCGTTTCTGGGGCTTTGACTGTTTCGCTCATTGTGACACCTCTCGGCTATATCGCCTGTGCTGTTCGACTGTCCTTAGCCTTCACGCTTCATCTGCTCGGCGGAATGGCCGAAGGCGGCCGCGCCGGCAACGCCCACCGTAACGGGCGCAAAGGTGAGGGGATTCGTGTGAGTTTTTCCGCCATGCACTCTCGATTGCGTGCCGGTAAAGCGCACGTTCTCGCCGTTTTCCGGCAGCTTGATGCCCATTTCTTCGCGCACCCGCTTGAAGACCTGCGCGGTCTTTCTCAGCTTGATGATGTCCGAATCCCGGATCGTCAGCATCGCATCTTCATGGCCCTGCTCCGCGCAGATCGCCATCGTCAGGCAGTTCGTGCCCGCGCGAATCATTTTCAAGGTCAAGTTGGCGTAGTGGCAATGGACGCCGATGAAAATGCAGGCTTCAATCTTATTGCCCCAAATCGTGAGGTTTGGGTGGTTCGGATTGATGACCTCTTCCGGATCGATCTTCGGATACTTCGGACGATAGTCCGGCATGGGGATGATCATGACGTTCGGAATCTGAGCGGCGATCTCCAGCACGGCCTTGGCCTTTTCGACGGCATGCTCGTTCCACGCCCAGAGGACCAAGGGGCCCGGGAAAATCGTGGCATTGGGGCTGGTCAGCATTTTACGGGCCATCTCTTCGATGACCTTGTCTTCATTGGGCTCCAGCAATCCGTAGTAGAGCCCTTCGCCAGGGTCAGGCAGCGCGACTCCCAACTGAGCCGCCGACGGCGGATGGAATCCGGCTGGACCAGGAACAATGATGCGTTCTCGTGTATCAGGCGTCGTTGCCACTCCCGTACCTCCCTAATTACCTATAACAACCATCGGATTGGACAGGACCACAACAGTCGACTTTTCTTCATATCGAATGTTGTCGGTAACAGCGGCCAGCGGCAATTGATCGATCATGATCATCTTGATGGCATTGTTTTTTGCCATATTGTCGCAAACCCACACGCACTGCGCGCAGCCCTTGCAGCGGTCCACCGCCACATAGGCCGAGCCGTACTTAAAGCCCTTAGACTTGCCCATTTCTTCGCTGTACTGAATGGTGTTCGCTTCAGGACAATATTGCGTGCAGAGCTTGCAGCTCTTCTCGGCGCATATTGAAACATCGATATCGGCTACCAGATACATGGTGACTCCTTCGTGCTAAATCCTGGTTAGGCCCCTACGGTCGCACTGGCTTCCGACCGTTTCACTGTCGGCGCAGCCCAACCGTGATCGACGGCATAGTTCCAGCCGGCCTGAATCACCGCCACATTTTTATCGATCAATTCCTGCTTCTTTTTGAACTTCCGTTCGACGACGCTGTCCAAGGCCGCGGTTCCACCGGAGACGACAAATCCCTTGCCCAGGAACCGGTCCTTCACCGACTGCTCCAGCGCTTCAACCGTGGTCAGCCCCGTGATGGCGCCGATGCAGCCCATCAAGGCCATATTCGTGCAGAGGTCCATGCCGGAGACTTCGAGGGACAACTTGGTGGCAGGAAAGTAATAGAGCTTCGCGCGACGCTCTTCCAACTCACGAGCCTGATCCTTATGTAGCGACATCGGGCCGTCGTTGTTGATCAGCGCAATCCCGTCTTCCTTCAATCCGAAATAGAAGGGCATCGTATAGGACTTGCCGTGGGTAATGACCTGCGGATGAAAGATGATGATGATGTGCGGGAAGGTGATCTCCCCGATCTCATAGATCGGCTCATCCGACACGCGGACATAGCTCTCGACCGGGGCCATCCGCTTTTCCGACCCATAAAATGGGACGATCGTGCTTTCGCCGCCGGCCTGGATCACCGCGGTGCTCAGAATGTGTGACCCCGTCACGACACCTTGACCACCGACCCCCGCCATCCGAATGTTGAAGCGCTTTGCCATATCCGAGTCTCCCTCTGGGTCGCTTAGGCCTTGTTTGGAATTGCGGCGGCAGGCGCAGCCGGCTTCGGAAGGAATTCCTTGTAGCCATACCGCTCGGCCAAATACTGCTTGGCCTCTTCGCTCACATATTCCGTGAACTGATACCGATCGTTTTCGACGTTCTTCGCGTCTTCCATGACCTTGTCGGTCGGAATCGCATACTCAATGTTACAGGAGGTGTAAGCCTGAATGTAGGTGGAGCCCACTTCGCGGGCGATCAACACGGCTTTCTTGATGACGCTCTCGACGCGGCGGGGATTGTTCGGGACAACCGTCGCCACGTAGGCGCAGCCAGCCACCTTCGCCATTTGGAGCATATCCATCTTCTCGAACTTCTTGCCCAAGGGGGCCATCTTCAGCACGGCGCCACGGTTGGTCATCCCGCTCTCCTGGCCGCCGGTGTTGCCGTACACTTCATTGTCCAACATGATCGTGGTGAACCGCTCCTTGCGGAACCAGGAATGGAGGACCTGCTGGAAACCGATGTCCGCCGTGCCGCCGTCTCCCGCAATGACCACCACATCTTTCGGCTTGTCGCCGAACCGCAGCCGCAACCCACGAGACAGTCCGCTCGCAACACCGTTCTGGTCGCCGTAGTTGCCGTACACAAAGGGGATCGCCGCTTGCGAAATCGCCAGCCGTCCGCAGCCTGCCGTGCCGACGGTGATGGTGTCTTCCGGGTTAGGGAAGGCAATGATCGCCAGCCGGATAAACAGGGTCATCGCGCAACCGGCGCACATCGGATGCTCTTCGAGAATTTCCTTGAAGCTCCCCATTTGAGAGACAGAAATCTTCTTGCCAAAGGGGCCATGCTCGACCATGTCCCGATATTCTTTGGGCATGAACTTCTCAAAGCCACCGGAAAATTTTACATAATCAAGGCTCATCGGAACACCTCCCTCTATCGTTGCAACGGAAATCCGTTGCCTGTCGGAAAGACGCGGTTATGTGCAACAAACCCGCAGGAAGTCGAGGTTGGAAAAACAGAACCGACCCGCGCATAGACAGTCAAACGAATTTGTATGGTAGCAAAGCCCAAAAAAGACTGTCAATGAGAAACGTCGGCACATCCTCGAATCACATGCGCACGGTAAAATTCTATAACTTCCTGATAATCAACACAACTTCACAGAAGGCCCACCGTGCCAAAAAGAAGGCCTAGCGCATCACCGGCCCGTAGGCCATTCGCCCTAACAACCGGCGTTTTGGCAATATTTCCGCATTAAATCAGAACCAGCGACCCGCGGCACAGCATGAGAGAGAGATTGCCGATTCCGCAAAATCTGTCTAGACTAACCTTCTATGCCAACACGCGTAATGATCCCAGGGGAAGACGACAGCGCGCAGCAGGCCGGCGGAGTCCATAAGCGCCCCCCGATTCCCGACGGGTCGCTCAAGGCCGAGTGCCCGAAGTTCATGAGCCACGGCCCCTGCGGAGGCGTGCGCAAGGGGGGCTTCTGCGAGGTGTACCCAGAGATGACCTGCCCTTGGGTCACCCTCTACATTCAATTGGAAAAAATCGGCCAGCTGGAATGGATGAAACAAATCTGACAGACGTGAGGCGTAAAACGTGAAACGTAAAACGGCAAGAAGAACATCGAAGACCACAAAACTTGGATACAACGAGAGCCATGCCAAAAGCGGCATTACCGCTCCCCTGCCGGACATCGAAACATTCCCGAGCCAATACAAAGACTACGAGATCACCATTGCGACGCCTGAGTATACCGCGATCTGCCCGAAAACCGGCCTTCCCGACTTCGGCATCATTACCCTGCACTACAGGCCAGGCAAAAAATGCCTAGAGCTGAAGTCGCTGAAAATGTATCTCCACGCCTACAGAAATCTCGGCATCTTTTACGAAAACGCTGTCAACCGCATCCTGCACGATATCGTGAAGGCTTGTCGTCCCGTCCAGGCACGCGTCACAGGAGAGTTTACGGCGCGCGGCGGGCTATCCAGTAAAATCGAAGCGACCTATCCCTAAGAATTCAACGCTGTCCACGGCAGCACCTTCCTCCGTTAGCATAACCATTTCACTCGCATCGAAAACAGTGGCAGACGGCTCGTCCGAGCCCGACGCGTAGAATCATTACCAGGCGGCAGCCACCGGGCGATGAGGAGTCGGCCTGCGAACTGGGGCCTGTCGGATAGTGCAGATTAAGCTCCAGTGTCTCTCATCCGATAAGGTATCTGTACTAGGTCAATAGCCGATCGCCTCTTTCTGTTCTCATTGAGGAAGCCGCATGAACGCACAGAACACGCTTGCCTCAAAGGCGGAGCCCCAATCATTTAAACACCGGCTTACAGTCCTTGTCGGTGTCGCGGTCATCGCCACCGGGGGGTTCACCCTTGCAGTGTACGATACGGTCACGACGGTGCAAATTCACGGACCACTCTACGCCCAAATCGTCCTCAGCAAGGACCTGGAGGTTGATGCATTTCCACCTCCGCTGTACATCATAGACTCCTATCTCGCTACTTTTGAACTGCTTGGTGCCCCGCCCTCGAAACGGGGAGCCCTCGTTGCGCGATTCAAACAACTCGAACAAGAATTTATTGCCAAGCAAGCCGAATGGCGCCTCCGCCTGCCCCCTGGGCCGTTGCGGGACAATCTCACCGGGTCGTCCGGCCGGTGGGCAAACGAATTCTACGAACAATGGAACCGCGAATTTCTCCCGGCCGTAGAACGCGGGGATACCCTCGCCATGGCTGATCTCGCTTACGGCCCCCTCACCAGCCGTTTTGAGCAGCATCGCCGGGAAATTCTCGAACTCATCCAACTCGCTGACAAGGAGCGTCGCCACGTCGAAGTGGAAGCTAGTTCCGTGCTCAAAAACCGGACGTATCTCCTCGGAAGCCTGGGCCTGGGCCTGCTCGGCACAATTTTCCTGGTGGGCTGGCTGATCAACCGTCAGGTCAGCGCACCACTCATCCGCAGTCTCCGAGACAGCGAAGAGCGAACCCGTTCAATCGTCAATACCGCCCTGGATGCCATCGTCGTCATGGACGAGCAGGGTCGGATTACCGAATGGAACCCTCAAGCCGAACAGATCCTGGGATGGACCAAACACGAAGTGATCGGGCGGACGCTCTCGGACACCATCGTCCCTCCGCAATATCGCGAGGCCCACAACCAGGGATTACAGCACTACCTGGCAACCGGTGAAGGCCCGGCGCTGGGGAAGCGCCTGGAGATTACCGCCCTGCGCTCCGATGGAACCGAATTTGTGATTGAACTGGCCATTACACCGCTCAAGCTGGCGTCGGGAACGATCTTCAGCGGCTTTATCAGGGATATTTCCGAGAAAAGAAAGTGGGATGAAAAGCTGCACGAGCAGATGCAACTGTCATTGCTGAACGCAGAGATCAACTCGGCCCTGGTCCAAGGCACCACGCTGCCGACCACGCTCCAGCACTGCGCAGCCACGCTGATTCGGCAACTGGATGCCGCCTTTGTCCGCATCTGGCTGCTCAACCCCAGCGATCTCTGCGGCGACTGTCATAAGGCGGCCGCCTGCACCAATCGCACCGAGTGTTTGCACCTGGCTGCCAGTGCCGGCCTCTCGGAGAATCTCAACGGCGAATTCCGCCGGGTGCCGTTGGGGGCGCTGAAGATCGGCAAGATCGCCCAGGGCGGGGGTGTGATGACGACCAACGACGTCGTACAGGACGAGCGGCTGCCCAACAAGGCATGGCTCGCGGAGAACGGCTTGCAGGCGTTCGCCGGCTATCCGTTAATGATCGGCCCCCGTGTGGTCGGCGTGCTGGCGCTGTTTT
>CAYHQK010000105.1:0-2885 GCA_964358535.1 uncultured Nitrospira sp.
CGGCATCTCGCCACACCCTACGTCGAGCACCACTCCGCCCTGCGGAAGCTGGTGCTCCGCCAGGGTGAGCGCCGTTCGCGTGCGCCGCGTGGCCAGGGCAATGGGCGAGAGATAGGTCCCGAGCGCCCAGGCATCTCCTGACCTCTTGAGTTCCAAAAATCCATACCGTTCATGCCCCGGCACTTCCAGGGTGTCCTTGCCCAGCGGCACGGATGAGAGCAGGCCCTGCTCCCCCTCCTGAAACCATTGCGCGCTGAACTGAGTCGGATCTTCCAGCGGGGCTGATTCGAACACAATATAGATCGCGGGAATATCAGCGGGGAAGACCGATCCCGGCTCGACTGGTTTCAACCGGGGATCTTGCGTGTACCAGCCTTTCCGTCCGAACGTATCCCACTCGACATCATAGCCCTTGGCCATTTTGATCCAGGTGAACAGGGATTGCGGAATGCCCTTCTTCTGTTCGTCGAACGAGGGGCTTTGCGTGGGGTCGGCCTCGGTTGTCGCTTGCTCTTTTTGCGCGAAAGACTCGCGCGCCTCAGCTCCCTGCCAGAGGCAAAGAACGAGACTCCAGCCGGCAAGCATGCTCGCCAGGGCCTGCATTCCGATTCTTTCCGCCTCTCTCATAGGAGCCACCCTCGACCCTCTCCACTCATCTGGTATGGTATCGAGAGCGCAGCAAGGGGTCAACAACCGACTGACCCGCTTCTCTCATTACGCTCAGACCAGCCGTCTATGCTAGGCTCATGGGGGATTCCCATCGGGAAAGGGTTTCGTGCATCTGCCACTGTCTGACAATCCGCAAGAGGCCGCACCGACTGCTGCCAGCCCGCAGAGCGTCGGCGAGCGAGGGCTTCGCTACGGCCTCCGGGATGGAGCCTGCCAGGCCGTCACACAGGGAAGCGGCGAACAGTACCTCTCGGCCTTCGCCCTGCTTCTGCATGCCAGTCCGTTTCAGTTAAGTGTGCTGTCGGCCTTGCCGCAGCTCATCGGGACGGGAGCCCAACTCGTTTCCGTCAAGCTATTGCAGTGGTTCCCCAACCGCAAAGCTCTTATCTCGCTTGGCACTGTCGGGCAAGCCCTGGCCTGGCTACCGATCGTGCTGCTGCCGCTGCTGCTGCCGGAATGGGGCCCCTGGCTCCTCGTGGGTGGCGCCGCCGCGTACTTTGCGTGCGCCCACTTCACCACCCCGGCCTGGAATAGCTTAATTGTCGATTGGCTGGACCAACATGAACGGGGCGCCTACTTCGCGCGCCGCGCCCAAATCGTCGCCAGCCTCAGCTTCGTCGCGCTCTGTGGAGCCGGCTGGATTCTAAGCCTCTGGCAAGATTCCACGTCCGTCTGGTGGGGGTTCGTGCTGATCTTCGCCTTGGCCGGAAGCGCCCGTCTCCTCTCGGCCTTGGCCCTCTCCTCAGTTCAGGAGCTGCAGCCCACCGCCAAGCTCGAAGCGCAGCAAGGGTTCCGCCTCTTCTTTCGGCAACAGACGACGAAAGACTTCCGTTGCTTCCTGCTGTTTTCAGGCCTGATGCATGCGTCCGTGCTGATCGCCGGTCCGTTTTTCGTCCTGTACATCCTGCAGGACCTGCACCTGTCGTACTTCCCCTACGGGGCATGGCTGGCGGCGGGCCTCCTCGGGCAACTCCTCACCCTCCATGCCTGGGGCCAACTCGGAGACCGCTTCGGGAATAAAGCACTGCTCTCCATCACCGGCTTCATGGTGCCATTCTTGCCGATGCTGTACCTCGTGAGTACGAATCTCTTCTTTCTCCTGACTGTCAGTTTTCTGGGCGGCGTCATTTGGGCCGGCTTAGCCTTGGGACTGCAAAACTATGTATTCGATTCGGTCAGACCGGAAGACCGCGCAAAAGCCATCGCGCTCTACAGCACGGTCAACGCCATCGGATGGTCGGTGGGAGCCTTAACGGGGAGCTGGCTGGTGGAACATCTGCCTGCACGCATCGAATGGGCCGGGGTCATCCTCCAGCCGGTATCGAATTTACCGTTTGTCTTTTTTCTCTCAGGCCTCTTGCGGCTGCTGGTCTCGGCCTGCCTCCTTGGCACCTTCCATGAAGCGCGCCACGTCGAGCGAATCCCTCGCCGGCAGCTCCTCTGGGAATTGCCCCTCGTGAAACCCATGGCGCTGCTTGCTGACTGGATCAGGCCCAACCCGAAGCACTAGCTCTCCACCCGATCATGGCATCGGCGGCTGGGCGGCTCGCTCCCGTTCCTCTTGCTTGAGCTTCTCGAAGGCCCGATCTGCATGACTGCGCACTTGGTCCGCTGTCGGATCGGAAGGCCCCTTCGGCGCCTCACTGGCGCAGGCTCCGACGACCAAGACCAACACCAGGCTCATCAGACCCGCGCCCATGGTCCGCAGGCGCCCCGTGACACTTGCATGAACCGTCACCATAAAAGTTCCTCCCGCGTGAACATTCATGAGCTCACGCTCACCACCGTATGTTACTTTACGCCCCCGACCACCGGAACACGACCCGCCAGCCTGTCGACAGATTTACGAATACGATACTGCATTGACTAGGTCCTGACGACGCGCTATTCTCAGCCACATCCCATCTCAATCTACAGCTCCTGAGGCCCCATGTCGCTACACGACCGTCTGACCGAAGATCTCAAGCTCGCCATGAAGGCCCGCGACCAACTGCGGATGGACGTGATTCGCATGGTCAAGGCCGCCGTCATGAACAAAGAACTGGAGCTCAAGAAGGATCTCGACGATGCGGAAATGAGCCGCGTCATGACGACCATGATCAAGCAACGGCGGGAATCTGTCGAGCAATTCGAAAAAGGCAACCGCGCCGAGCTCGCCGCCAAAGAACGGCAGGAAATTGTCATTCTCGAATCCTATCTCCCCCAAGCCATTTCCA
>CAYHQK010000105.1:2985-7764 GCA_964358535.1 uncultured Nitrospira sp.
TATGGGCATTCTGATCGTCGACGATTCTCCAGACCAACAGGCCATCCTCCGGACCATCCTCGGGAAAGCCGGCCATCAAGATCTCGTGAGCGCCGAATCGGCCGAGGCCGCATTCCCCTTGCTCGGCATGAACGGCCAGGCGCCCTCCGCACCGATCGACTTGATTCTGATGGATGTCCTCATGCTGGAGATGGACGGGGTCGAAGCCTGCCGCCGGATCAAGGCCTGCGCCCACCTCCGCGACATTCCGATCATCATGGTCACGGCCAAGAGCGACCACTCCGATCTCCAGGCGGCCTTTGCGGCCGGCGCCATCGATTTCATCACCAAGCCCGTGAATAGCATCGAACTCCTGGCGCGAGCCTCGTCCGCACTGGCCCTGAAAAATGAAATGGACTGCCGCAAAGCGCGCGAGGCGGAACTCCAGCGAAGCAACGAAGAACTCCAGAAAGCGCTCCGGGAGGTCAAAGTCCTCAGAGGACTCATCCCGATCTGCGCCTCCTGCAAAAAGATCCGCAATGACGGCGGATTCTGGCAACAGTTGGAAGAGTATATCGGCGAGCATTCCGAAGCCGAGTTCAGCCACGGCATCTGCAAGCCTTGCGTTAAAAAGCTTTATCCTGGAGTTTATCAAGAGTAGCTGCTACGATTTTTTCAAGCGAGTCGTTCGCCTATTTATGGGATAGACACAGCCATGGCCATCTTAATCGTTGACGACTCGGCGGATGACCGCCTCCTGGTTCAATCGATTCTCTCGGCTGCCAACTACGATCATGTCCTGACCGCTGACTCGGCCGCCGACGCATTCCATCTGCTCGGACTCGACGGCGACCAGCACGAAGCCGCTCGCATCGACCTCATCCTCATGGACATCATGATGCCGGACATGAGCGGCATCGAAGCCTGCCGCCAGATCAAAGCCACCGAACGGTTCCGGGACACACCCATCATCATGGTCACCGTCAAAACCGATCCCGTCGAGCTCCAACTCGCCTTTGCCGCCGGCGCACTCGACTACATTGCAAAGCCCGTCAACAAGGTTGAACTGCTGACGCGCGTCCGATCCGTCCTGCGGCTGGTCCACGAGATCGATCGGCGGAAGGCGCACGAACAGGAACTGCTGGAGGTCATGCGTCAACTCCAGGAGGCCAACCAGATGCTCCTGCGGCTATCCAGCATGGACGGCCTCACCGGCATCACCAACCGCCGCCAATTCGACGACTTCCTGGATCAAGAATGGCGCCGCGCGGTCCGCGAGGTCGCGCCCCTCTCCCTGATCATGCTCGACATCGATCGGTTCAAATCCTACAACGATGCCCTCGGCCATACGTCGGGCGACGAATGCCTCAGGCAAGTGGCCTCGGCCATCTCAGGGGCCGTCAACAGACCGGGAGACCTCGTCGCCCGGTACGGCGGTGACGAATTCGTGATCGTCCTCCCCGGCACCCGTACGGACGGAGCGGCGCAGGTGGCAGAAACACTTCGCCAACGCATTCAATCCCTCGACATCACCCACTCCGACGGCAAATGCCTCACGATCAGCGTCGGCTCTGCCAGCATCATCCCAAGCCGGAACAGCTCCGCCACTGAGTTGGTCAAAGCCGCAGACCAAGCGCTCTATCAAGCCAAGCAGGAAGGCCGCAATCGGGCCAAACAAGCCGGCATTCTCACGCTCGTCCCTCCCTCCGACGAGGACTGACGATCGCTCGAACCTCCCTCTCACACATTAACCGCCTTGAGCGACAGAACCAGCTGTCATGCCCAAACCCACAACCTCGCCCACACCAAAATCTTCATCAAAAATCAGCCGACCCCGCCAGACATTGGTGCTCGTCCAAGCTGCGTTCAAACGGGAGCAGGCGGCACGGAAACGCGACACCCGCACATGGCAGGAGACCAAGCAGGCCCTCGTCGCCGCAAAAGACGCCGCAGAGATGGCCAGTCATACCAAGAGCGAGCTCCTCGCCAACGTGAGCCATGAGATTCGGACGCCCATGAATGCCATTATCGGCATGGCCGATCTGCTGTGGGAAACAGATCTGACCCCCGATCAGCGGAAATATCTGCGAATTTTCCGCCGCGCTGGCGGCAGCCTGTTAAGTCTGATCAACGACATTCTCGACCTCTCAAAAGTCGAAGTCGGCCATCTGGAGCTGGAATCAACCAACTTCGACTTAAACGATTTAATTGAAAAGGCGATCGAGATTCTCGCCTTGCGGGCCAATGAAAAAGGCCTCGAGCTGGCCTACCACCTCTCGCCCACACTGCCCTCTTCCTTGATCGGCGATCCCCACCGGCTCCACCAGATACTCCTCAATCTCATCAGCAACGCGATCACCTTCACTGACAGCGGGTCCGTCATCGTGAGGATCACCCAGGATCCGGAACGTCCCGCGCCTGGAGCGATCCACTTTTCCATTTCCGACACGGGAATCGGCATTCCGGCCGATAAACTCGACGCGGTGTTTGCAAGTTTTACACAAGTTCATACCTCGCCCTCCCATACCTATGGGGGAACCGGCTTAGGCCTGACCATTTCACGACAATTAGCCGAGCTCATGCAGGGACGCATCTGGCTGGAAAGCACCCTTGGAAAAGGCAGCACCTTCCATTGCTGTGTACAGCTCGGCGTGCAACCCAATCCGACGACCACACACACTAATCTCCCCATCAATCTTCACGGGGTCAGAACCCTCGTGGTTGACGACCATGCGACCAACCGTCTGATTCTTCGAGAAGCCCTGGCCGGTTGGGGAGCAGACGTCACAGAGGCGGCGTCCGGACAAACAGCCATCGATGAATGGCGGAGGGCTGCCACCTCGGCCAGCCCCTACCACCTCCTGCTCCTTGACTGCCGCATGCCGGGAATGGACGGGTTCCAAGTCGCCGAAGCCATCAAACTGGCTGGCCCCTCCCTCGACCTGACCACCGTCATGATGGCCTCCCACCATTGGGCCGACGACATCGCCCGCACCTATGACATGGGACTGAGCGGTTACCTAATTAAGCCGATCAGGAAATCTGATCTCCTGCAAACCATTACCATCGCCATCAACCATGCGCCAGACGTCCGCCAGGCTGCGGAAATCCCTGACCTGACGCGGCCCATCCCTCCCATCCTTACCAAGGCACTTCGCGTCTTGTTGGTGGAGGATTCGCTAGACAGTCAGGTGCTCATCCGCTCGTACTTGCAACGGAGTCCCTATCGCTTGGATATCGCGGATCACGGAGCCATTGCCTTGGAGCGGTTCAAGAAAGGCGCCTACGACCTGATCCTCATGGACATGCAGATGCCGGTCATGGACGGTTATGAGGCCACGCGAGCGATCCGGGCCTGGGAACAGGAGCAGGATCTCCCCCCCACGCAGATCATTGCCTTGACTGCTCTGGCACTGAAAGAAGAAGGGGTGAAAATTCTTGCAGCGGGCTGCGATGCCCACATGACCAAACCCATCAAAAAACACATTCTTCTGGAAGTCCTCCAGACCTGCAAAGGACGGTGCGCGGCATGACGACGGGACCCAACACGAACAACGCGCAGCCCCTCATCGTGCACATCCACCAGGACCTCGAAGAAATCGTGCCGGGCTTTCTCGCCAATCGTCACCGCGACGTGCAACGGCTCGAAGCCGCGCTGGAGCAGAATGACCTGAAAACGATTGAGCTGATTGGACATCGGATGAATGGAGACGGAGGAGGATACGGCTTCTCCGCCATCAGTGCGATGGGAGCCGCCTTGGAGCAGGCAACCACACGAAAAGACCTCGCTGCGATCCGACGCCAGACAGCCGAACTCATCGACTTTCTGGCGCGCGTGACGGTGATCTATCAGAGATAAAAGGAACGGAATAAAAGAAGCGCGCGGCATGCACGAAATGCAGATTCTAGCTGAGATTCATTGAAGGGATGTATCCCGCCCCATGATGAATGATACGGCGCCGACACGCACGAAGTGCGGTTTGGTGGAGGGCACGGGAGTTGAACCCGCGACCCCTACGTTGCGAACGTAGTGCTCTCCCAACTGAGCTAGCCCCCCACGCAACCGACCAACAGCAAGACAGAACGCCTCACTGTCCCTCGCATTATACACAACCACTTGCTCAGTCTCTAGCGGAAGTTCGTTCCGAGACAGATCTACGACGGACTGATCACGGCCTCGCCGGCCGGCTTCCCTTGCTCGATGAAGACGCGCCGCCCCTCCACCCGCAACCGCCCTTCGGCAAAAAGCTGGACCGCTCGCGGATAAATCTTGTGTTCTTGCACCAGAATCCTGGCTGCCAGGCTGTCAGCACTATCGTCATCGAGAATCGGAACCGCCACTTGCAGAATAATCGGGCCTTCGTCGACACCCTCCGTCACAAAGTGCACCGTGCAGCCGGCGAGCTTGCAGCCCCAATCGATCGCCTTCTTCTGCACATCCAACCCGGGGAACGAGGGCAACAAAGACGGATGGATGTTCATCATGCGATTGGCGAAGGCTTCCACCAGCACCTTGGTCACGATCTTCATATACCCGGCCAGCAACACCAACTCCACATCGTGCTGCCGAAGCACGGAGAGGAGCTCGCGATCGTACGATTCGCGGCTGTCTGGTTTGCCGGCATGGGGTTTAGGATCGACGAAGAGGCCGGGTAATCCGTGCTGGCTGGCTCGCGCTAAAGCCGGAGAGTCTTTCTTATTGCTGATCACCGCGACGATCTTGGCTTGAACCGTCCCCGCTTCGATCGCGTCGATGACCGCCTGCAGATTCGATCCGCGCCCGGATGCCAACACGGCGAC
>CAYHQK010000106.1:0-7758 GCA_964358535.1 uncultured Nitrospira sp.
TTATTAATGAGCGGAAAGTCCGGAATGATATTCCCCAGCACCGCCCATTGGATTGCGGGCCAGTTTGCGAACGAGGGGTCCCGGACCTTGCAGCGATGAATGGTTCCGTTTGCTCCCGCCATCACCATATAGAGAATCTCACCACGCCAGCCTTCGACGGCTGACAGGGCCGAGTCGCCTGCCTGGGGGCTGTAACTGGTTTCTGCCGAGATTGGCCCCTGCGGCATCTTCAGGCGAATCTCTCTGACTAATCGTATCGACTCATGAATCTCATCCATCCGGACCCGCACCCTCGCCCGTACATCGCCGTAGCGATAGGTCACGACGTTAACGGGAAGTTCGTCGTAGGCGGCAAAGGGTCGATCGCGCCGGACATCTTGATCGAGACCAGAGGCGCGCCCGACGACTCCCACCACCCCATGATCACGAGCCGTGCGCTCCGTCAAGATTCCGGTGGTTTCTAGCCTATCTATGAGGGAAGCGTTGTGGGCAATGATCGATTCCAGCTCCGAGAAGTCCTGTTCGATCCGGCCCAGCTCGGCGACAATTTCGGTCAGCTGCACCGCCGTGAGATCGATGGCGACTCCGCCCACGCGGTTGACCCCACGGAGAAATCGCGAGCCGGTCAACCGGTCGTTGAGCTGCATGATCTGTTCTTTCATACGGCTGCAATGGGCATGGGGTAGGGCGTAGGCCGTATCGTTGCAGATTGCGCCGACGTCGCCGAGATGGTTGTGGAGTCGTTCCAGTTCGAGAAACAGGCTCCGGAGATAGCGTCCACGACTCGGTACTTCTAGATGCAGTAACGATTCAACTGCCTGGCAGTAGGTGAGACTATGGCCGACCGTCGTATCGCCGGACACTCGTTCGGCTAACAAAACCGCAGCGGCCAGTTCTTGTTGTTCAAACAGTTTCTCAATGCCGCGATGTTTCCAGAAGTGATGCAGCTCGAGTTGCATCACGGGCTCACCGGCCACGGAAAACCGGAAATGACCTGACTCGATGATTCCGGCATGGATCGGGCCCACTGGCACTTCAAAGACCCCTTCCCCTTCAATGCGGCGGAAATGATGCTCTCCTTGCTGCCGTCCCATCACGCGATCCCAGGGAAAGTCTTTGTTGAGCGGGTGTGTTCCTTTAGGCCAGTGCTCGTGCCGGACCAGGCGTCGCAAGTCCGGATGCCCCAGCGGAATCAGTCCGAACAGGTCGCGAATTTCTCGCTCGTACCATTTGGCTGCATGGATGTGCGGCGTGATGGAGAGGAATGATCGATCAGCCCCCACGAGTTCTGTGGACAGCAGCACCCAGCGATGGGACAGCTCAAGCGTGAAGAGGTAGTGCAAGCTATAGCAGTCACGAAGGGGGCGATGATCGACCGCCCATAAGGCGGTCAGCCTGCCATGCAAGCTCGGTTGGGTATGGAGATAACGGGTGATCGCGGGGAGGAGATCCTTGGGGACGAGAAACTGAGAACAGTCCTTCTGCGCCGCGTCATGTTGCACGATGGAGGGGAACGCCGCTCTCAGTTCGTTCTCATAGGATTGTGTGTCTGCCATGGCTGTCGTCCCCTAGTGAAGCAAGAGAATCTGCGTCGCCTGTTCTAAGAGCTGTCGTAGCGGCTGAGGGAGAAAGAAGCCAAATCCTACCAGCGCTGCAGCGAGCACAATGATCGGCAGGTGGCCAAGCGTCCAGGTTTCTCCCTTGACGATTTCCTTAGGCGGGGCGCCCCAGACCATTCCGGTGATGCGGTAGAGCAGGCCGCTGAACGCAAGGATCGAGCAGAGCAGAAAGAGTCCCGTGAGGCTCAGGCTGCTGAATTGGTTCGAGAAGGCCACCGTTACCATGCCATTGCTATTGGTCAGCCACTGTCCAGGAACTCCTTGCGCGGCCAGGGCTGTCACGATTTGGACTTCGCTGACAAATGAGGCAAAGGGCGGCAGCGCCGACAAGGCCAGACCTGCAACGATCAGGGCCATGGCCGTCCAGGGCTGCGCGATGGCCAATCCCTGCACCTGCGCGATTTCCACCGTGTGAAAGCGGCGATGAATGTTGCCAGCGGCAAAAAATGCCATCGACTTGGCGAAGGCATGGTTCAGCAGGTGAAACAGCCCGCCGAATGTGCCGATCGGGCCCCCGACGCCGAATCCGATCATGGCGATCCCCATGTGTTCGATACTGGAGTAGGCGAACAGCCGTTTATAGTTGTGCTGGATAAGGATGAAAAACGCGGCCGTCACAAACGAGGCAAACCCGAGCAAGACTAGCAGCCCGCCAGTAAAGGCAGGGGAGACCGCGTGGTCGACAATCATCCTCATGCGAAGGATCGCATAGACCGCCACAATTTCGAGGACCCCTGCCAGCATCGCCACCACCGGAGCCGGCGCTTCGGTATAGGCATCCGGCAGCCAGCTATGCATGGGCACAAGCCCCACTTTGGTGCCATAGCCCACCAGGATAAAGATGAAGGCCAGCTTCAGCACATGCGGATTCAGCCGGTCGGCCACGGGCAGCAATTGTGTCACGTTTAAGGCTTCGCTGACGTCACCCAGTACTTGTAAGGAGGAGTAATAGGTGAGCACCACGCCGAAGAGCGCGAGGGATATTCCGACCGAACACAAGATGAGGTATTTCCACCCGGCTTCCAAGGATTCCCGCCTCCGCCAGAAGGCAATGAGAAAGGTGGTGGCAAGTGTCGTCGCCTCGATGGCCACCCATTGCACCCCGACGCTGTTGGCAATCGTTGCAATCACCATCGCCAGCAAGAACATGTGAAAAAGGAAGAAGAAGAGGTTGAGCCGCCTGGGCGCAATCACGCCTCGCGACACTTGATCGTCCATATAGGAGCGCATGTAGAGTGAGCAGGCCAGCCCGACTGCCCCGATGATAAAGAGAATGAAGGCCGACAGGGCGTCGAGATAGACCAACTGTCCCAGTTCTGTGTAGGGGCCGTCTCGCAACACGGTCCTGGTGATCAGGATTTCCGCCGTGACAAGCAGACTCATACTCGTGAGGTTGATCGCGTGAAGCAGCGCAGACCGGCGCACGATCAAGCTCAGCCCTCCCGCGAGGAGCGGGGCGATTAAGAGGATAAGCACTTCAATCATGGCAGGAACCCTTCACTTACTCTTTCAGGACTGTGAGGTGGCTGGTATCCACGCTGTCGAAGGCGTCTTGCAAACGATTCGTATAGATCCCCGCGATCAAGGCCGCGATGAGCACGTCGAAGAAGACCCCCAACTCAACGATCAAGGGCATCCCGTAGGTGGCGGCCGTCGCCCCCAGAAACAAGCCGTTTTCCATGACGAGAAAGCCGATCAGCTGCGACACGGCCTTCTGCCTCGCAATCATCGTGAAAAAACCGATGAGCACGATCGCAAGGGCGATGGCCAGGGAATCGCGGGTGAGCAGAAAACCCAACGGAATGATGGGTTGCGTGATGAAGAAGGCCAGCATGACCAGGGCGCCGCAGATCAGCAGGCCGGCCGGCACGTTGACGTTCATCACCAGTTCCCGTTTGACATTGAGCCGTTCGATGACTTTTTTGAGTACCCGCGGGATGATGACCACTTTGATCACGCCGGTCAGCGCTGCCGCGATGTAGATATGGGGGTTTCCGGTCAGGAAAGCCACCAGCGCTGCCGTCAGGACGAGAAAGGCCGATTGCAGCGCGAACAAGTCGACGCAGGCGGAGAGCCGCCGTTGCGCCACGATGGCGAAACAGGTGAGCAGGAGCAAAGCCGAACACAAGTCCACGAGCTGCGATCCGATGTGAGGAGAGATCTGCATGCGTTCAGCTCCGAAGGATGTAAAAGAACAACAGTCCGAGCAGCGCCAGGATAAAGGCGACGCCCAGGAGGTCTGTCACACGGAATAACCGTAGTTTTGCAAACATGCACTCGATGGTTCCGATCAGCACCGCCAGCCCTGCGATCTTCACGAGGTAGACCACGAGTCCGATTCCCATGGCGGCTGGCGTGAGCGTCGTCGCAATGCCCCAGGGCGCAAAGACGTTGGCGACCAGAGAGAGAAATACGGCTAGTTTGAGGCCGGCGGCCCATTCGATGAGGGCCAGATAGCGGCCGGAATATTCCAGGACCATTGCTTCATGGATCATGGTGAGTTCGAGATGGGTCGCCGGATTGTCGACTGGTACTCGTCCGGTTTCTGCGAGCGCTACGATGAAGAGCGCGGCCAGCGCCATCAGATGCGGCGAGGGGTCTGTCACAATTCCTTCCAGCAACGCCGTCTTATGGACGATGGTGCTGAGATTGGTGGAGCCGGCGGTCAATGCAATGGCAAAGATGGAGAGGATCATGGCCGGCTCTGTCAGCGACGCGACGAGCGCTTCCCGGCTGCTGCCCATCCCGCCGAAGGCCGATCCGGTATCGAGCCCTGCGAGGATCAGAAAAAACGTTCCCAGCGCCAGGAGGTAGACGAGGGCGATGATGTTCCCTGCAAAGTTCAGGGGAGTTTGTGAGAGGAACGTGGGGACCAGCAGGCCGGCGGAGAGCGTGGAGGCAAACAGAATGTAGGGCGTGGCGGTGAAGATCCAGGAGGAGGCGGTTGAGATCACGGGTTGTTTCCGGAAGAGCTTGGCCAGGTCAGCATAGGGCTGGAAGAGGCTGGCGCCCTGTCGGCATTGGAGCCGAGCCTTCACCTTGCGGATGAGTCCCACCAGGAAGGGCGAGACCGAGAGCAGGACGATGGCCTGTGCCGTCACGAGCGAAATGGTTTGAATGAATGGATGCATCCTGCTCGTTTCTCCTAGACCGCGAACAACAACAAAACGACGAGCGTCACGAAAATATAGGCCAGGTAGAGGTGCAGACTGCCTCCCTGAAGAATGCGCAGCCGGTCGGCAATTCCCAGAAAGGCACGGACCACCGGACCGTAGAGATACTGTTCAAAGACCGGCTCAATATGAAACTCAAACTTCCGTTGTTTGGCGAAGTAGCGGGATTCTTCCAGGAATTCGGTCTCAAGTTTGATCGTCGGTTGATAGATGGTGCTGAAGACTCGCTTGATCGGTTGGACGAACCCTGTGGCTGTATATGCCATCCGTGGGGAGAGCGTGATTCCGCAGCCCCAGGTTTTGTAGGAGCGAGTCACCAATCGTCCACCGAAGAGGAAGGCCAGGACCAGGCCGAGGAGCCCGCACAGGAGCAGCATGACTGCCAGCACAGGTGTCGAGACACTGGAAAATTCCATGTTTACCGGCGCCAGGGCCCAGCTATCGAGCGCCAGCACCTTGTCGCTGATTGACAGACCGGTCAGAGGACCGGTAATCCGGTCGAGGAGCGGCACCACAATCATGGGAGCCAAGCCTAGCCCGACGCATAGCAGAGCGAGGCTGCCCATCGCGATCCGCATGGCGATCGGGACTTCTTCGGCGTGGCGCGCATGGGTACTTCTTGCGAGGGCGAGAAATGAAATCCCGAAAGCTTTCGCAAAGCAGGCCAGGGCCAAGACGCCGGTCAAAGCCAAGATGGCCGCGGCAATCGGCAGCATCAGCTTGAGGAAGAGAGCCGGAAGCTGAAAGCTGAGAAAGAGCGTTTGGAACAGCAGCCATTCGCTGATGAAGCCATTGGTCGGAGGGAGGGCTGAGATCGACAGGGCGCCGATGAGGAAAAAGAGACCGGTCCAGGGCATACGCCGCAGCAGTCCGCCATATTCTTCCATGTTGCGCGTATGGGTGGCGTAGAGCAGTGACCCCGCTCCCATGAAGAGTAATGTTTTGAACAGGGCATGGTTGATGGTGTGGTAGAGCGCGGCCAGTAATCCCAGTGCCGCGAACTCTGTGAGTCCGTAGGTTTGAAAGATCATCCCTGCGCCGATCCCCATCAAAATGATGCCGATGTTTTCCACGCTGTGAAATGCCAGAAGCCGCTTGAGGTCGTGCTCCATGAGCGCATACATCACACCGAGCAGGGCGGAGAGGGTTCCGACGAGCAGGACTGTGAAGCCCCACCACCAGGGGAACTGTCCGCCGAGAAAATCGAAATAGACCCGGATGAGGGCATAGATCGCGGTCTTGATCATGACGCCGGACATGAGGGCGGAGATATGCGAGGGTGCGGCCGGATGGGCAAGGGGTAACCAGCCATGCAAGGGCACAATCCCGGCTTTGGTTCCGAAGCCGATCAAGGCCGCGAGAAAAACCAGGGTCTTCATGCCGTCTGGCAAGGCCTGCTCCGGATGACGAAAGGATTCAAAGGAGAAGGATCCGGCCGATTGAAAGAGGACCAAATAGGTCAGGACCACAAAGGCGGTGCCGACGTGGGTCATGACCAGATAGAAAAAACCGGCGTCACGGACCTCCGCTTTCTCATGTTCTGTGACGACCAGGAAGTAAGAGACGAGCGACATCAGCTCCCAGGCCATGAGGAAGAAGAATCCGTTGTCGGCAATGACGACGAGTATCATCGAGAGCAGGAACCCGTTCGTCAATGCTGCCAGCATGGCCACGGAGACCCGGCCGTGGAACTCTTTGAGATAGCCTATGGCATAGATGGAGGTGGCGAGGCCTGCGAGAGAGATGGTCAGGACGAAGAAGGAGGCGAGTGGATCGAGCCGGATCGCAAAAGAGAGAAGGGGAATGAGCGATGCAACGGAGGCCGTCAGCGGTTCAGCCGCGACCAGCCCGCTCAGCCCCAATGCGATGCCAATGAGACTGGCCGCACAGGAGCAGACACTGCCCACCATCCCTTGAGTCTGCGGCTTTCGCGGCACACAGAACGGAAGCACGAGGCCGAGCACATAGCAAAGGATCAGACTAATTAGCAAGACAAGCATAAAGTCGACATATATCCTGTTCCCCTAAATCGGTGCCAAGCAGCAATTGTTTCGCGTTCCCATTCAAGCAAGTAAATTGTCATTGGAACACGTGCCACGTCCCTGTTCAATTGACTTCTGGAGACACCGTCAACTCCACCTGCGTATTCCTTAGTGCCCGATGATGATGGAGCATCGGCGGGCCAAGTGGCACAATCGCCTTGCCAGTATAGGCCTGCGAGAGACTCCCAATCGCGTGATAAAAGGCGAGGATTCCGACCGCCAGATGAGCCACCCCCGGAAACATTTCTGATATGAGGTTCAGCCTCATGCAAACGGTGGAGAAAAACGTCAGGGTAATGACGGCATGGAGAAGGCTTAAGGCGACAGACCGGTATGCGGTCAGATAGACCATGACCGCTGAGAAGAAGACATACACGACGTTGATCGGGACAAATAGGACGCTATCAAAATGGAAGGTCGTGCTCATGCTGACCAACTGGGCTAACGACACGGTGAACCAAAAGAAGCCATACATCGTGAGGGCTGTCCCTCCAAGCTGTTCATTGTATCGAATATCGGCAATCCCGGCGAGCACCTGTACAAGACCGCCAAACACCAGCGCAATGACCAGCACCCCCATTTTATCCACCGCTGGAATTTGTCCGATTTGTGCCATGCCTACGGTCAAGGCTCCGACGGCAAGGCCAAACAAGCCGATGGCCAGCACATCGATCTGGCGGCTGACAGTTTCGGATTTTGTCATGTTCTCTCCTCAAGATCCTAGCCCACATCACACACTCATTGCCTCTTAGGAGTCCTGCTCCACCAAATGGTGCTGGGTACTTCGCACCTTTTCAGTGATCCTGTTTTTTAAGCATCGGATCAATTTCTCTCTGCGTGTCTTCGGTCACGTTGTAGCGGGTGTAGGGATGATCCATCACCTCGTTGGCGTAGAGCCGCCCAGTCGGGGCCGGGACCGCGATG
>CAYHQK010000107.1:0-7754 GCA_964358535.1 uncultured Nitrospira sp.
TGAAGGTCGTGGCGGTCTTGAAGGGGCCGTCGTTGGGCCAGCGGGTCAGCGAGCCAAAGGGCACCGTGACCCCGATCCCGGCCGTGAAATCGCCTAGGGCCGTCAGCCCAATGTCTTTCAGGTTCGCCGTGATAAACAGATGCGTAGGAGGGGGCCAGGCGGCGCTCCCGTTCCTGTCGCCACGAGCCGTCGCGCCAGTCGGACTCGTGAAGTTCGTGGACCCTCCGGCAAAGAGCGCCCCCGCCATGAATTGAACGCCCCGCAACTGCGTCATTCCGGCTGGGTTGTAATGGAGCGCCGAGGGGTCATCGGCTTGGGCGGAAAAGGCATTGCCCATCGCAGAAGCAGCAGTTCCCTGCCCTTGAATACGTGGCACCTGGGCTAAGGCCATCTCCGGCAACCAGCTCAGACACACCCATGCCAGGACCATCCAGCGCATCCACATTCTCTGCGCGAATCCAGCCTGGCGCCACTGCCCAGACAACATGCTCGTCCCCATCGCTCCCCCTCGTTCACTCGCCCTTGCATGGTTCGCTCGCGGGAGATTCCGCTGGCGGTCGCTCCAATGGCCGAAACCAATAGTCGGCAATCCGTTGCAGTTCATCGACAGCGAAGGGTTTGAGCAGATACGCCTGTGCCCCCATGCCGATGGCGCGCACCGCCAGATCTTTGGAGCCGGACGCAGTGACCATCACGATCGGAGTCTGCTGGTCCCATCTCCTGATTTGCCGGAGCACCTCCATCCCATCCATCGAAGGGAGGCCGATATCCAGGATTATCCCCTGGAACGTGTCGGCCCGCACGGCTTCCAACGCGCGCACTCCGTCGACTGCCACCTGGACGCGATACCCCTTACCCCGAAAACAATCTTGCAGCACTTGGCGAATGTCCGAATCGTCATCCACGACCAGGATATGCGCCGCCTGCACCGCTGCGCCAACTGGCTGTGCCACCGCCGTGGGCAGCAACGGAACCGTAAACGACAGCTCTGCCCCCTGCCCCACGTCGCTCTTGGCAACGATCGTTCCGCCCTGCAGCTCCACCAGCATGCGCACGATCGACAAACCCAAGCCGAGCCCCTTCGTTCCGGTCCTGGCCTGTTTGATACGAAAGAACGGATCGAAAATCTGACCGAGCAACTCTTTCGGAATACCGGGCCCGGTATCGCGCACGGACACGCGGGCAAGCGTCTTGGTCTCCTGTCCAATCATCACAATAATACTGCCCCCCTCCGGAGTAAACTTCACCGCATTCTGGACGAGATTTGTGACGATCTGAATCAGCCGATCCCGATCCGCCCAGACCATCAGCGGCACAGGCGGACCGATCGCTTCCAAGGTCTGCCGTTTGGCCTGGGCCAACAAACGCAACTGCTCAACGGCATCCGCCACACAACGCCCCAGATCGATCTCGCCCGGCATCAAATCCAACCGCCCGGACTGAATCCTCGTGCGATCGAGCAAATCCTCGATCATGCGAATCAAGCGGTCGGCATTCTCCTGCATCCGGAACAAGTAGCGCTGCTGTTTCTCGTTGAGCGGCCCCGTCAATCCATCCAGCATGTTCTGCAAAAACCCCTTAATCGAGGTCAAGGGCGTCTTCAGCTCATGCGAGACATGTGAGAGGAATTGAGACCGCAAGCGATCCGCCTGCTCCAGCTCAGCCGTGCGTTCACGCACCTTGGCTTCCAGCCCCACATTCAAGGCTTCGATTTGCTCATAAGCAGACGCATTATCGAGCGCGATCGCGACTTGATGGGCAACCGTCATCATCAGCTCAAGATCGTCATGGGCCAGACTATGTTCTTGTATCCGATCGACCGTCAGGCTTCCGAAAATCCGGCCTTTGACTTTCAACGGGACCGCGATCAGCGCTTTGGTCTGCGTCAGGAGGGCCAGTTGTTGATTCAATGGATGCAGGCGAGCCCACACCGCCCGCACATCCCCGATCAGCACCGGCTGCCCCTGCAACAGCACGATGCCTTCCGGGCTCAGGGGGTCGGTGACAGGAATCTCACGCGCACGCGCAAAGGCCTGTACCTCCGGCGACACGCCGCGCACCCGCGCATCCCCGACGACGTGGCGAATCGGATCGTAGAAGGAAATCATCGCGCGGTCGTACTGGAGATCGCAGGTCAGGGTCTCCAAGACGTTCTGCATCAAGGCCTCGCGATCCAGCGTCGAGCCGAACAACAAGCCGGCTCGATGGAGCGCCGTCAGCTGCGCTACTTTTCGACGCAATTCGACGCGCGTCTGCTCCTGCGCCAGGTAGGCTTCGCGCAGCTCTTCATGGCGTGTTTCCACGAAACTGATCTGTTCATGAATCAAGGCTTCGCGTTGCTGGCTCTCGACCCGAAGGCGGCGGTTGAGCAGCGCTTCCGCAACCAGCAGCGGCGCCAATCCGATCAACATGACTTCGCCGACGCTCACCGAGGCATTCAACGTGCGGAGGCCGACGGCCAGCGCCAGTCCGATGAGCGCGCTCCAGACATACCATGGCATATGCCGCTTCGATCGCGCGCCGCCCACCGTTGCAGCGAACGACAGCGCCGAGCCCCCTCGGTCGAGGACGGCCTCTTTCGCGGGAACGTGCTCGAGCGGTTCCTGCACACCTGCTCCCGATCCCGGCGCCTGATCTGCTCCAGGCGTCTCCGCCACCTGCCAGATCTTGCGGCTCCAGGTCCCCTCCCCCGCAGCGGACCATCGGATCGCCCATTGGCACCACTCGTCATCGTTCGCGATGCACGACAGTTCCGTCAGGGTGGCGGGCGGGAGACCATGCACGCGAACCGGCACGGCCGCCATAATGCCTTGGGCTGCCTGACACATCAGATGCGCGCACCGTCGGCGATAGGGGCCGAACTGATCGAGGGTCCGGTCGGAATACTTCATCGCCAGGACCGCGGAGCTCGCCGTCACCTCGCCGACCCGGCACTCGATCGAACCGGACGCGAACTTATTTCCGAAATAGGGAAACATGCTGTAAATCTGCGATAGCGAAAACGGCCTGGCGAGCACCTGCATGATCGGAGACGCCTTCTCCATCCCGGCCCGAAACACAAATCGAGAATCGCCGGAAAGACGCTCGCAGAATTCGTAGAGGTAGGCCGTGAACTCGTAGGAATAACTGTTCCAGGCATTCTTCAGAAACTCCGGCGTCACATAATAGACCGGATCCTTGATGCGCTGATTCAACAGCCTGCACAGCTCCAGCACCGCCTGCCTCCCGGCGGCGGCGCCCCGCTCACGGGACAACGACTTATCGAGATGGACGACGGCGGCCCGGATACTCATCCCGCTCAGGTCTCGAATCGTGTGGCCCTGTTCGTCCAGTCCGAACGGACGGAACTCCATGACCTCCCGCTCAAGAATCGTGCGGTCCTTCGGCAGCAGCTGGATCTCCGCGTGAGTAGAACTCATCGCATCCTCCATCGCGTCATGTAGGGAATATCGTGCGTGACGATGTCGATACGTACGTGGGGCTCTGAAGGAAGACAAGGCATCGGCACCACCTGACCGGTGTCGGCAGGGCGCCGACCCGGCCTCTTCAGAGAAAACGGAAACCGACGGATAACGGCAGCGGGCCCTACTGCTTGATGGCCCGCTTCAGCGTCGACTCGACGCTCGCCACTTTACTCTGCAACCGCCCCGACGGGCCTTTCCGGTAGTCGACCTTGATCGTGCAGGAGATACGGCCGCAATCTTTCTTCATGCGGGCATAACATTTCTTGACGACGGCAAAGACCTCGTCCCATTCCCCTTCGAGCACTGTCCCCATCGGGTTCAAGCGATAGTCCACGCCGCTTTTATCGATAATATCGAGCGAGCGCGCCACATACTTGCCCACGCTCTCTCCTTTGCCCAAAGGCGACATACTGAATTCCAATAAGACCATGTGTCCCTCTTATACCTTCCCCCGTACGTTTCACACCTCAGACCTTATCAGACCTTACCCCTCTGCCCCTTTACCCCCTCGACTACGCTTCACCCTTCACGCCTGACGCCACATTCAGCTTGGCCCGTTCATCCAGCCAGACTTTCGGATACTGAATCTTGCCCAATAGGCGGAACCCGTCCAGCGCCTCACGCAACAAATCACGGCGTTTCTCGAAGTCCGGCGCATCCGCCTTGGTTTGCTCACGCAGTTGGCCGACCCACTCCACAAAGGCGGCAAACTCATCGCCGAAGATCTTCTCGATATCTTCCTTCATGAAACCGGACAAGGCCGGGGCCACTCCGCTCGTGCTGATAGCAATGCGTAAATGGCCGCAGGCCACGACCGCCGGCATGCTGACCGTGGAGGATTCCGGCTGATCGACCGACCAGAGCAAGAATTTCTTCTCGCGCGCCTTCGCGAACAGCGCCCTGGCGAAATCACGATCCCCGCGAACCATGTTCATCACCAGAATCGCGCTCTCCAAATCCGTGTCCCGGAAATGGCGCCCACGGTGCACGACTTTCGCCGACGCAGCCAATTCTTTGAGCGTGTCGTTGAGCGACGGAGCCACCACGATCACTTTCGCCCCTGCCGCCAACAACTGCTGAGTCTTTTCCGCCGCCTCCTCGTCTCCCCCGAGCACCAGCACCGGGTAGCCCTTCACATCCAGAGACAACGGATAGCCAGAATTTGCAGCCATGATAGTTCCTCCCAATTCACAATAGTGCGCCTATCATACACACCCTGTTTTGCAGCGTAAACCGTACCTTCCCCTTTTCTACAGCCCCCCGCTATAATAGTCGGATTAGCCCCCTTCACCTTCGCAAAGGAACCGTACCCATGGCCGCATACAACCTCCGTACACTTGGACTGGCCGGCAGCATTATCGGTCTCGCCGCCATGGCCGCCTGGCTTGGCCTGGCCCATAGTTGCGACCCGGAAAGCGGCGAAGCCGTGATTGCCGGTCGCGTCATGATCACACAGGCCCTGGCCGATCAGGTTCGCCCCACCGATGTCCTGTTCGTCATCGTCAAAAGACCAGGCGGCGCACGGCCCGTCGCGGCAAAGCGGATCGAAAACCCGCAGTTCCCCGTGGCCTTTGAGCTCACCAACGACGATGTCATGGTGCAGGGCTCTGAATTGCGCGGAATGCTGGATGTGATGGCCCGGTTAGATCGGGATGGACAGGCAGGCCCGGCGCAGCCAGGCGACATCGAAGGCCGCTACGCCAAGAACCCGACGCTACCTGGCGGACGGGATTTCGAAATTATTTTAGATACGGTGCACTAAACGAAGACAGAATCACGGTCAGGCTGTTCAAACACGTTTTCAGCAAAGCCGCAGCCGATGAACGCACCGGAGGCGTACCCCCTGGGGTACGTTGAGGATGCGTTCGAGGCGAGAACGAAGCTGAAAGTTTGTTTCAACAGCCTGGTTAGGTTTCGGCGGGGTCGGCATCCAGCTCTAGGTTCCAATAGAGATAATCGCGCCAGCTTTCCGGCGCATTCCTGATCCCGATGGTAATGGTGACGGTGGGACTCCAGCGAGGCTTGACCGGTTTCTTCATGAGCTTCATGCCGGCTTCATCAGGCGTGCGGCCGCTCTTTCTGTTGTTGCAGCGCCAGCAAGCCGTGACGATGTTTTCCCAGGTCTTGCGTCCACCCTTCGCGATGGGCACGACATGATCGAACGTCAGCTCCTCGGTCCGGAACTTGTGCCGGCAGTACTGGCAGGCATAGCCGTCTCGCGTAAAGATATTGATGCGGGAGAACTTAACCGCCCGGTGGGCATCCTTAAGCCGGACCAATTTGAGGAGACGCATGACGGAGGGAAGCTTGAAGGAGATCGACACCGCGTGAACCTCTCGGTCGTAGACCTCGAGGACTTCGACTTTACCCTGCCAGAGAAGCGCGATCGCTTTTTGCCAATGCACGACCCTCAGGGGTTCGTACGTCGCGTTGAGCAGGAGAGTCATTTCCATGCAGCAACCTCATTCCTACCCGAGGCCCCTTCGGTGAGAAGGCCTGGGTTTCGTCTTCAGATGCGTACCTCTGTCTATGCCATAAGCCTCACTCGAAATCAAGGCATTGAATGGTCTCGGGAAGATGCCAATCTTCCGGGATCAGCAAAAAAGAAGGATCCGCGCCATGCCTGAGTTTATGACCGTCGCGACGGTTGAGGAGATCCCCCCGGGAACCGGACGAGCCATCCAGGTCCAAGGGATCTGGATCGCGCTCTACAATGTCGAGGGATCGTTTTACGCCATCGACAATACCTGCCCCCATGCGGGAGGACCGCTGGGCGAAGGCCATCTGGATGGTTGTCTCGTCGAATGTCCGTGGCACGGATGGCAATTCAATCTGCACACAGGAGCACGGCCGGAGAATCCTGACATCACCGTCGCCTGCTGTCTCGTGCGGATCGAAGGAAATCAGGTGCAGGTCGCGCTGCCGGAGAATTTCAAATAGGAGCCTGTCGGGAGACAGGCTCGGTCTGTCTGGTCTATCCGGTCTGTCTCGTCTGTTTGGTTGGGCGAAACTAATCAGATGAACCAGAAAGACAGACAGACCAAATGGACAAGCTAGACTGGCGAGAGGCACATGGACAGAGGCTAGGGGTGCGCAGGATGATCAAAAAGCCATCCAACTAGGCCGCAGGCGAGTCAAAACCGGAGACGTACCCTCAGGGGTACGTTGAGGATTTTGACGAACCGAGAACGACGTTGGAGGGCTTTTTCAGCATCCTGTTAAGGCATCGGCGAACCGGTCGGTTCGGGATCCGGCTCTTTAGGCGTAATACCATCGGCTGGGAGCGACGCGGCATTGACCTTCTTCAACGAGAGATTGGCATGCCAAATGAATTCCCGCTCGAACCATTGCCCAGTGACCCCTTGGTCTCGCAACTGGACCCGCACCTCATATAGATCCCCCTCCACCGGCTTCACCCGCCATTCACCCAGCCGGGCGACCCGGTTACGTTCGCTCATCGAGCGCACATGCTCCGTCATGGCCTGAAGAATCGTAGGATAGCCCTGCGCCCGGTGGGTTTGCACCAGCGCGAGGGCCTCGGCACCCCGGGGATCGGTGATGGGATTGAGCGCCGGAGGCTTCAACCAAATGTAGTAGGCGGCGCCCAGCGCGAGCAAGGCCACGACCGTATAATGAATGATTTTCACGGCCGGAAACGAGAAACGATTCTCTGACATAGCCATCCTGTGAGCAGGGTTCGTAAAAAAAGACGCGCTGCATCTTAGGAAGAGCGGCGGCACGATGTCAAACAGCGCGCATCCCGTCAAATCATCGCCCGGCCTGTGCTTGTGCGGGTGAAAGTGGTTATGCTACAAATGTTGCTCCAGTCGACAGACATGTACCCTTGGGCGGTGAAGCACCCATGAAATTCTTTCTTTACGGGGACCATCTCAATCCCACACAGCTAAAACGTCGCGCGCCGGAACATCAGTTCCTCCTGCTGGCCACCCTCCCCGAACACACGATCAAGTTCTGCCGCTGGTCCGCGCAATGGCGCTGCGGCCTCGCCAGCGTGGCCCCCTCACCTGGGGAACAGGTCTGGGGCGCGGTCTTCGAAGTCACCGACGAAGACCTCAAGCTGATGGACCAATTCGAAGAGGACGTCCCCCCAAGCGCGTTTCGCCAGGTCCAAGTCACCGTGCTAACGGAAGCCGGGGAGAAGATGCTCGTCACCACCTACGCCGCCACCCCGATCGGCAAGTTCAAACCCAAAGCGCATTATCTCGATTGGGTGATGAAGGGCCTCAAGCATTGGAAGCTGCCGACAGAGGCTCTCGATATGTGGAAGTC
>CAYHQK010000108.1:0-6217 GCA_964358535.1 uncultured Nitrospira sp.
TTTTGCCTTCAGCCTTCCGTAGGGCAGCAGCTCGCTGGCCAGGATACCAAGCTGGTCGGCGACATCCTGAATAGGACGAGCCTTCACGGATCGGTTGATCTCAATGTCTGTCATAGATTGCGCGCAAAAAGAATCGCTATACCGTCATGGCGCGGCAGTATAGCATGAGAACCGAGGAGGGTCAGGATGGGAGGGAGAAGGAAAAGGAAGGCCGAACGAACTATTCGAGGATGTACTTGACCGGGTCCAGCATCTGGCCATAGACCTTGACCATATAGTGCAGATGGGGCCCTGTAGCAAGCCCGCTGCTGCCGACTAAACCCACGACTTCCCCACGTTTCACGCGCTGCCCCTCTTTGACTAACGACTTGGCCAAGTGGCCATAGAGGGTTTCGATACCGAATCCGTGGTCCAGCTTCACGAGATTGCCCAGCTTCGGGTCGAACCCGACCATGGTCACGCGCCCTTGGGCGGGAGCCTGGACCGGCGCATTGGCAGCCGCTCCGATATCCAGCCCGTCATGCCAGGCCGGCTTTTCCGTAAAGGGAGACACGCGCGGACCAAACCCGGATGTCACCCAGCCCTTTACGGGCCAAATGGAGGGAGTAGCGGCCCAGCGAGAAGACTTCTGCTCGGCAGCCAGGGACAGCTCTTGAAGGAACTGCTCCTGCACCGTCGCTTCTTTTGACAGCCAATCGATACTATCCTTGATCGAAGCGATCATCTCCTGTTCCGTGAGACCGTTCGAACCGGCCGATAGGCCAGCCAGGGCACCCTGGGCGGTTTCAGTAGAGCCTGGGATCAGGCTGCTGGCGTCACTTTTCTGAGTCTTTTCAATGGCAGGCATGACATTGCCATCTGGAAGGGGAACGTCTTCACCGCCTCGCCCATTTACCATGTCCCCTGTCTTAGGGGCTTCAATACCCAGCATGACCCGGAGTCGTTGATTGACCTCCTTCATGCTCGTCAAACGCTTCTTCAGGTCGTCAACGGCCGTCGAGAAGGCTGCCGTCTGCTCCCGCGAACTCATCGCCTCGGCGCGGAACCCGGCAAGCTCCCAGACTTCATTGGTTCTGATCACATAATGCGAAATGACGAGCGCATCCGCCAGCACAAGAATAGACAATCCAATCAATATCTTACGAACAGCCTTGCGGGAAAAGCTGAACCGCAACGGCTTAGCCGTTGAGCCCCGAAAGATCACGACGGTATAGGCGTCGTTATTTTCTGTACCGTTTCCTTGTCCCATAATTTCTACCCCTTATCAGAGCGGGGCTCCTCTACGTCCTTGAGAGTACTCAACAAGTGTACCTATCTAGGGCGGTTCGGTCAACCTTTACTCTCCTTGAGACAGAAATATGGCCAAGACCCACAATTAGTTGTGGGTCTCACTAGCAACCCACTCTAGATATCGATTAAGCCCTGCACTAACGGACAACGCAATAATCTCGGGAGCCTCATAGGAATGCAGCCCCTTGATCGCCTGTTCAAGGGCTGGGTACCGAGCTTTCGTCGACTTCAAGATAATGAGAACTTCCCGCCCTTTAACAATCTTTCCCTTCCAACGGTAGACTGATTGAATCGCTGGAACAATATTCGCGCAGGCCGCCAGGTTGGCGCTCACCATTGCATTGGCAATCTTGACTGCCTCTTTCTGGTTTTTCGCTGTAACCAGGATCACCAGCACTTGCCTGGACGCCGTCTTCATACGTGGCGTAGCCATGAAAGAACCTTTCCGCTTCGCACCGGCTGCCGTCCGTGACCTGGTATTAGAGCAATTCCCGGGCTAGACTATGGCGCGATGCTAATTACTTATATTTATCAATCTATTAAGCGTATATGCGACCATGCCACTGCTCCGATAGATGCCGGAACAGATCGAAACAGCTACTCACTGGTACATGTATGACAAAAAATGCACAGGTTTGATCTCGATATTCTGCTTGCTGAGCCAAGACGGCGATCAGTTCATTGACAGCCTTTTCTCCCCTCGCATATGATGCCCGTAGATAAGGAGGCCACTCAATGGGTTTTGCCATTTCCCCGAAAGAACTGAAAGCGCGACTCGACAAGGGCGACAAGCTGGTCCTGGTGGATGTGCGTGAGGATTGGGAATATTCGCTCGCAAAGATAGATGGTTCGATCCTGATTCCCCTCGGGACCCTTCCGCAATCGCTGGCCAAGTTGAACCACGATTCGGAAATTATTGCCATCTGCCACCACGGCATGAGAAGCGCTGATGCGACGAACTTCCTGCTTCAACAGGGGTTCCCGAATGTGAAGAATTTGGTAGGTGGAATCGACGCCTGGTCGACTCAGGTCGATGGGACCGTCCCTCGCTACTAAGCCTGCTCCGTCTGGGTGGGCGGTCCATGCGTTCCGCTCCCTCTCGCCCATACGATCGTGACTAGCCCATACGCTCGCGGAAATAGTCGACGGTGAGCTTAAGCCCTTCACTGAGTTCGGTTCTGGGCTCCCAGGACAATTCTTGACGGATCTTGCCGGGGTCGATCACGCTCCGCGCCTGCTCGCCCTTCTTGGCCGGCCCATGCACTTCCTTGCTGGTTGAGTTCGTGTGCGTAATAAGCAGCCGCATCAAGTCGTTGATCGAGGTTTCTTGCCCCGTCCCAACATTGTAGGTGCCTTGCGTGTCCTGACCCATCACCGCAAGATTGGCCTCAACGACATCCTCGACATAGACGAAGTCTCTGGTTTGGCGCCCATTGCCGTGAATGATCGCTTGCTCGTTATTCAGCAGCTTCTGAATGAAGATCGCGATGACGCCGGCCTCTCCATCAGGATCCTGACGCGGCCCATACACATTGGCATAGCGCAGATTCACCACCTGAAGCCCGCTCACTCGTTGGTAGTAGGAGAGATATTGCTCTCCGCATAGTTTGCTGATGCCGTAGGGAGACAGAGGCCGCGTGGGATGGGACTCAGGGGCAGGATAGACATCCTGCTCTCCGTAGATCGCTCCGCCGGAAGACGAAAACACCACCTTCCGCACTCCGTGCCTGACCGCCTGCCGCAACACATTCAACATCCCCAACACATTCACCTGGGCATCGAAGATCGGATCTTCCACCGATTTACGGACATCCATCTGCGCCGCAAGGTGCATGACGACATTGGGCCGTTCGTTGCGAAATACCCCCTCAAGCCGCCAACTCTGAATGTCCATCTTACAGAAGCGAGCGGCGCGATTGAGGTTTCTCCGCTTTCCCGTGGATAGATTATCCACGATCACAACCTCATGCCCTTCCTGAAGCAAGCGATCGACCACATGCGAGCCGATAAAACCGGCCCCGCCCGTCACCAGTACCTTCATGCCTGCCTCCATCGCCGCTGCATCATCGCCATCATCGCTCCGTCCCAGACCCGGTCATGCTGTCATCGCGCGCGTAAAACCGACCAGGATCTCACGATTGCCTTTTCGCCCGATCACCGGAGAATCGAGCACACCTTTCAGCTGAAGCCCCAACTGCGTCGCGCAGGCAATGACCTTTTCTGTCACCGCTTCGCGCTGCGCATCATCCCGCACGATTCCCCCTCGCCCCACCTGCCCCTTGCCGACTTCAAATTGGGGCTTCACGAGCGCCACAACCATTGCGGAACGATTGAGGAGACCGACAACGGCAGGCAAAACCAGGGTCAGGGAAATAAAGGAGACGTCGATCACAGCTAAGTCGATCGGCTCAGGGACCGTTGTACGGTCAACATACCGAATATTGGTCCGTTCGAGCAAGACAACACGCGAATCCTGCCGCAACTTCCATTCGAACTGCCCGTACCCCACATCAACGGCGTAGATCTTGGTCGCGCCCCGCTGCAACAAACAGTCGGTGAATCCGCCGGTCGAACAGCCGACATCCAGGCCGATCGTCCCGCTGGGATCAATCTGAAAGGCATCCAGCGCCGCCGCTAATTTGTCGCCCGATCGGCTGACGAACAATGCAGGCTGCACAACTTCGATTCGCGCATCCAGCGGCACCAGCTTCGCCGGCTTGTCTACCATCATCCCATCCACCGAGACTCCGCCCGCCAACACCGCTCTGGCCGCAGCCTCACGGCTGGGCACCAGGCCCTGCAACAGCAGCACACGGTCCAACCGTTCTTTGCGAATACGAGGGGTGGATGACATAGGGACTAGGGGCGCACCGCTAGGGAGTGGAGGCGGGCCGAGAGGCCCCTTTCAGAAAATCTAGGAGGACGGCTCATCCGATTCGTCGTCTGCGGAGAAGGCATGGATGCGCTTTTTGCCGTTCTTGTCTTGCACGAGCACTTCGACTTTATGTTCGGCTTCTTCGAGAATCTTGAGGCAATTCTTCGAGAGGCGAATGCCTTCCTCGAAAATCCTGAGCGATTCGTCCAGCGGAAGATCGCTTTTCTCCAACTCACCGACAATCGCTTCCAACCGCGCCATGGCCTGTTCGAATTTCACCGCTGCCACAATATGCCTCGTAATCTATAGGTGTAGAAAACCATTATACGCGACCACCCCTCGATTTCAAACCGAGGAATCATCCACAATCCGCGTGACCCTGCAATGCAATCGCCCGCTGGCCAATTGCGCCTCCAGCTCCTGCCCCACCTCCACGTCGCTCGCTCGATGGAGGACCTGCCCAGCTGGGACCGTCTGTAAAATACTGTAGCCCCGGCCAAGAACCGCCAGAGGGCTCAGGGTATTGAGCTGCGCCAACATGGCGTGAACCCTGTGACGATGCTGCGCCAGGATCGTTCCCATCTGCCCTTCGAGACGCTTCGAGAATTGCGGAACCGTCGCCAGCCCCTGCTTGATCGCGAGAATGGGATTGAGGCCGGAGAGATCCCGCTGCGCCTCATGCACCCGTTCACGCCCGGACGTGAGCAGCCGTTGAAGCAACTCGCGCAACCGATCCACCATGTCATCGGTCCGTTGCGCCGCATCCTGGAGACGGAACCGCACATCCGTCACCCCGCGAATACCGGCATCCAACCTCTGCCGCTCAAACGCGCAATGCCGGAGCATCATCTGCCCCATACGGAGGGTCAGCTCCCGCAATCGCTCCACGATCTCAGCCAATACCGGAACGACCGCCTCGGCGGCCGCCGACGGAGTCGGCGCACGGAGATCGGCGGCGAAGTCGGCCAGCGTCACATCGATTTCATGCCCGACCGCCGACACCACCGGCACATGGGAGGCGGCAATGGCACGCACCACGACCTCCTCGTTGAAACTCCAGAGATCCTCCAACGATCCGCCGCCTCGCCCCACAATGATGACATCCACGAAACCCCAATCATTCAAGGCAGCCAGCGCCTCGGCAATTTGACGCCCAGCGCTCTCCCCCTGGACCTGCACCGGAGCGATCAGGACATGCAATGTCGGCCAGCGACGCCTGAGCACGGCCAGGATATCCCGGATGGCGGCGCCCGTCAGCGAGGTCACCACGCCCACCGTTCTGGGAAATGCCGGAATCGGCTTTTTTCTGTCCTGATCGAACAGTCCCTCCGCAGCCAATCGCTCTTTCAACTGTTCGAAGGCCAGCTGCAGCGCACCGACGCCTTTCGGCTCCACCGTATCGAGCACGATCTGATATTCGCCGCGCAGCTCGTAGACCGTGAGCCGCCCCCGCACGATCACCTGCATCCCCTCTTGCAAGGCAAAGCGCAGCTTCAACGCGCTGGACCGGAACAACACCGCGCGAATCTGGCTCGTCTTATCCTTGAGGGTGCAGTAGATGTGGCCAGACCCTGGCGCACGAATATTGGAAAGCTCGCCTTCCAGCCAGATATCGGAGAATTGTTCTTCGATGGAGGTGCGGAGCAGCCCCGTCAACTCCGAAACCGTGAAGACCTGTTTCGGGGGAGCGGGCTGAGAGAAGAGATCAGGAAAACCGGGAGGGCTCGTGATGAGACTCCTTTAATCGATGATGCGAATGCGTTCGATCGACAGCGCCTTCCCGAGACGCGCATCCAGTTCGATCAGGACCGCGCAGAAGACGGCAGGCCCGGAGGCCACTTCAAAACGCCGGGGCATTCCGGTCAGAAACTTTTCGATCGCCAGTTCTTTCTTTACCCCGATCACGGAGTGGAGCGGACCGGTCATCCCGATATCCGTCATGTACGCGGTCCCTTTCGGGAAAATCTGGTCATCGGCCGTTTGCACATGCGTATGGGTCCCGACCACGGCGACGACCTCTCCGTCCAGATAATGCCCCATCGCCATTTTCTC
>CAYHQK010000108.1:6317-7728 GCA_964358535.1 uncultured Nitrospira sp.
TGGGCACAGCCCGGGCCACCGCACGGCGCCCAGGCTCTCCAAAAATATCGCCAATGAAGAGAACCTTCACTTGGCATACTCCACGTACCGGCTCTCGCGAATCACGGTCACTCTGATCGTCCCGGGATAGGTCAATTCCTGCTCGATCTTTTTCGCCAGATCGCGGGACAATTGGAAGGACTCGGTGTCCGTAATGTCTTCCGATCGGACAATGACGCGAATCTCCCGGCCCGCTTGGATGGCATAGGCCTTCTGCACCCCTTTGAGCCCCGTGGCCAGCGACTCCAGCTTCTCCAGCCGCTTGACGTAGGTCTCCAAAGCTTCCCGTCTCGCCCCCGGCCTGGCCGCGGACAAGGCTTCCGCCGCAGCCACCAGAACGGATTCGGGACAGATCGGCTCCACCTGCTCATGGTGCCCTGCGATCGCATTGATGATTTTCTCGCTCTCGCCGTACTTCTTGGCGATCTCAGCGCCCAACATGGCATGGGGGCCTTCTTCTTCGTGACTGACGGCTTTCCCGATGTCGTGCAGCAGGGCGCCCCGTCTCGCCAGCTTCACGTCGAGACCCAGCTCCGAGGCCATGATGCCGCAGATATAGGCCGCTTCGCGCGCATGGTAGAGATTGTTCTGCCCGTAACTGGTCCGGTACTTCAGCCGGCCGAGCACTTTGATCAATTCCGGGTGGAAATCCGAGAGCCCCAACTCGAAAATGATCTTCTCGGCTTCTTCATACATGAGCTTGTCGATATCGACTTTGACCTTATCCACGATCTCCTCGATTCGCGTCGGATGGATACGCCCGTCATGCATCAACCGTTCGAGCGACACCTTGGCGATCTCCCGGCGCAAGGGATCGAAGCCCGAGATCACGACGGCTTCCGGCGTTTCATCGATGATCAAATCGATCCCGGTTGCGGCTTCGATTGCGCGGATATTGCGCCCTTCCCGTCCGATGATCCGCCCCTTCATCGCGTCGTTCGGAATCTGGACGACGGAAATCGTGGACTCGGCGACATAGTCACGCACCACCCGTTGAATCGAAGAGGTAATGATCTCGCGCGCTTCCCGCTCCGCATTCTCCCGCGCCTCTTCCAAGATCCGCTTGGCCAGCCCAATCGCCTCCAGCCGCGCCTGGCTTTCCATTTCATGGATGAGCTGCTTCTTTGCCTCGTCGGCCGTCATCCCCGCGACGCGCTCCAGCGCCTCACAGTGCTCCTTCTCCGCTCGCGTGCAAGCCGCTTCCTTCACCGTCAGCTTCTCTTCCCGTTTCACCAGCTCCAGATCCCGCTTCTGGAGATCGCTGTCCCGCTTGTCGATCGCGCTGACCCGTTTTTCGATGGTCTCGTCGCGCTGCAACAAACGTTTTTCGACAATGGCGAGCTCGGCCATCTTGGCCTTCTGCTCCTTCTCA
>CAYHQK010000109.1:0-7718 GCA_964358535.1 uncultured Nitrospira sp.
ATTTCTCGCGTCGCTTCAAAGCCATCCATTTCCGGCATTTGGCAGTCCATCAAGACCGCATCATAGGGGGTGCGCGCCAGTGCGTCGAGGGCCTCTAGGCCATTGGCCGCAAGATCCACTCGATAGCCAAACTTTTCCAGGATACGGACGGCCACCTTCTGGTTGACGGCATTATCCTCGGCGAGCAGAATCTTTGCCGTGGCTTGTGCCGTCCTCTCCGCCAAACTATGACGTGTGACCAGCGCTGGTTGCGCAGTCTTATCTGCGGATTGTTTGAGCAGGGCAGTGAGACACGTGTGCAGTTGCGGAGCATGCACCGGCTTGGAGAGGTAGGCCGCATACCCGGCTTCGCGGGCTGCCTTGGCATCGCCGCGCTGGCCCTGAGACGTCAGGAGGACTAGCTTGATTGGCCCCAGCACAGGATCGGCCTTGATGGCCTTGGCTAATTCCAGGCCGTTTATCCCTGGCAACTGCATGTCAATGATCGCGAGGTCACAGGCCTGGCCCTTTGCCGCAGCCTTGCGCATAAGCGCCAAGGCCTTCTTGCCATCCTCCGCCATGAGGCACCGGACTCCCCATCGCTTGGCATAGAGTTCCAGGATGCGCCGGTTGATGGGGCTATCATCCACGATACAGAGCTGCAGCCCATGCAAATCCTGTGACGACATGGCGCTCGCCGAGGCGATTGCCTGTTGCTGCTTGCCGAACTGAGCCGTGAACCAGAACGTGCTGCCTTCGCCCAGCTGGCTTTCCACCCCGATCTGTCCACCCATCAGTTCCGTGAGCTGTTTACAGATGGCGAGCCCCAGCCCTGTGCCGCCGAATTTGCGTGTCGTCGAATTGTCGCCTTGACTGAACGACTGAAACAGCTGCCCTTGCGCCTCAGGGGACAGGCCGATGCCAGTATCTTGCACCGCAATCCGTACTGTGGCATCAGTATCGGTTTGGTGCAGCAGCGTGACGGACAGCACGACATCACCCTGCTCCGTAAACTTGATGGCGTTCCCCAGGAGGTTGATCAGGATCTGGCGGAGTCGTCCTGGATCGCCGCAAAGGGCTCCTGGCACATCTGCATGAAACAGGCAGGCCAGGTTCACCCCCTTGCTGGCTGCGCGCTCGGCCAACAGATCCACCGATTCAGCCACCGCGGTGCGCAGGTCGAAGTCGATAATTTCCAGGTTCATCTTGCCTGCTTCAATCTTGGAGAAGTCGAGGATGTCGTTGATGACGGTAAGCAGGTGATCACCGCTGCTGCGGACAGTCTCGGCGAACTCCCGTTGCTCCGGCGTGAGGTCTGTTTCGAGCAGGAGGCCGGTCATGCCGATCACCCCGTTCATAGGGGTGCGGATCTCATGACTCATGGTAGCCAAGAACTCGCTTTTGGCTTGAGCGCTCTTCTCCGCCAGTTCTTTCGCCGCCAGCAGTTCTTGCTGCACATGCTCGCGCTCGGTGATGTCGCGTACGATCGCGATGAAGCATGCCTGAGCCGTGCCGGCTCCGACGCATTGCAGATTAATCTCCACCGGTATGTCTTCACCATCCTTACGCCGATGGAGTGTCGTTAATGTGAGTGTCCGCAACTCGCCGCTTGCCAGCGGTGCGATTAACGCACGGAACTGCTGCTCGTCGAGCTTCGGCTTGATGTCCACTGGCGTCATGCGCAGCAACTCTTCCCGGCTGTATCCCGTTTACTGCACGGCCCCCTCGTTTACATAGCTGAACCTCAATGTGTGGGGAGCGAAGATAAACGTCCCGTCCGTCGTGGCATCCAACGTGGCCAGCGCATCGCGTATGGCCTGATCCGCCTTCTTGCGCTCGGTGATGTCGCGCAGGAACGCGCTAAAGAACATCGTGTTCCCGACGCGGACGGGAGTGATGGCGAGTTCCACGTGAAACTCCTCGCCGTTCTTGCGCAGGGCGGTGATTTCGATGCGTTTATTGAGCTCAGGGCCTATGCCGTCGGCCAGATAGCGCTTGAACCCTCGCTCATGAGCCTCGCGGTGTTGTGGCGGCACAATGAGTTGCGAAAGCCTCCGGCTCATGGCCTCCTGCCTGGTCCAGCCGAAGATCGTTTCGGCCTGCGTGTTCCAGGCGATAACATTGCCATCCACGTCCATGGTGATGGCCGCATCGAGCGCCGTGTCCACGACGGTCCGCAAGCGTGCTTCGCCTTCACGCAGTGCCGCTTCGGCCTGCTTGCGCCGCGTGATGTCGGTAAAGGTCACCACCGCGCCTTTCAGCAGGCCGGCCTCGTGCACGGGGCGCGATATAACTTCTGAGGGGAAGGCCGTTCCATCTCGCCGCCAGAACATTTCGTCATCGAGCTGGGCTCCCTGTCCCATCTGGCCTGCGTAGTAAATGGGGCACTGGTCAACGGGGTAGGGCGAGCCATCTCTATGCGAGTGATGCATAACTTCATGCAAGTTCTTGCCGAGCAGTTCCTCCGGCTGATACCCGAGCATTTCAGCGCCGGCCCGGTTGATAAAGGTACATTTGCCTTGGCGGTCCATGCCATACAACCCTCCGACCGCGGCATCCAGTAAGAGACGAATGTCACGACTCAGGCGTTCCCGCTCGACTGCCTCCATTTGTTGCTGAGTCATATCACGCACGGCCGCCATCGCGAAGGAGCCTTCCGCTGTCTCCGCATGGCTCAAGCTGGTCTGGATCGGAAACTCGGTCCCATCCTGTCGACGTCCGGTAAAACGGAGGCCGGTCCCCATCTGTCTGGCCTGGGGCGATTCGTGGTAGCGTATTCGGTGCATGCGGTGGATGTCCCGAAGAGACTCCGGCACCAGAATCTCGATGGGTTGGCCGATCAACTGGCCCGGTGGGTAGCCGAACACTAGATCCACCTGGCGGTTGGTCAACACGATGGTGCCTTCGGTATCGGTCATCACGATGGCATCCGGCGCCATCTCCAGCAACGTGTGAAACTTGCGTTCTGCCGCCAGTGCCCGGTTGCGCTCCTCGTCCGCTGCTTCCCACGACTGCGTGAGGCGGGTGGTACTCCAGAGCAAGACTCCGAACAGCGGCAGCAGCATGCCGACGCCTGCCGCTCCGACCTTCCACATAACAGTCCTGATTGGAATCAGGATGTCGCTCCGGTCTACGCGCACTAACACGCCCCACTGCAGTCCCTTGAGCTCTGCTGTCCCCTTGGTCTGGGCATAGCCAGTCACGACATCGACCTTCCGGCGGTCATGTTGTTCCTCAATGAATCCGGCCGGAGCCGTATCGAGCAACAGTGCCGAGGCAACTCCCTGTTGCTTGAGATTGAGCAGCCCTTCTTCTCTTAGCAGCGAATCGACGAATACCTTACCGGTATGATCCAAAAACAGATACTCGATGCGCGTTCCAGATCCCCATTGCGTCTGCAACGCGTTCACGACGCGCGCGAAGACATCCTCCAGCACCGGCAATCCCACTTGCGATATCACCGCCCCGAGAAACGCGCCGCGCGCATCGTGGAGTGGACTCACGAATGTCACAGTCAGGACCCCCTCGTCGTCCGGTGTCGCATCCTGGATAACGGCGCCCTGTCCTGCCTTCACGGTCTGGAAGCCAGGCTCCCAACTCAGATCGCGTCCCTTGCTGGTTCGATCGGTCGCCACCAGGACCCGGCCGTGAACATCGGTGACTCCTGCCCAGCGATACACGGGATAGACCGCCATTAAAGCGTGAAGCCGTCGTTCCATTGCCGCATAATCGTGTCCTTGAAACTCCAATGACTGCGAGAGCAGCTGGATGTCGCCATAACGCTCAGCCATCTGCATGTCCAGTTTGTCCGCAATATTGACTGCGGCCAACGAGAGGCTCTCGCCTGCAGCGGCCACCATGGTCGTTTCGACATAATGGAGGACGAGGCCCCCGAGCAAGATCGCGACCACCGTGATGGCGACGATCAGCGACGGCAGCCAACGAGTAGAGGAAGGGACGTTCTGTTTCATCATAGGGTCGCCTTGTGACGGTACCTGTTCGCGTGAGCGACGCCCCATAGGGGAAGAAGAGAAAAATCGCGCTCACACAGCCGACAGTGTGCCTCCTTCGCTGATTCTGACGGAAGGCTTGTCGGCACGCAGCGTTGCTCCACCTGCTCTCTTTGAGATAGATCGGCTACTACGTCGTTGCTGCTACGTTGCCGGGAAAGGAGACGCCAGCCGATCTGGACAGGTGTCGGTATCTATAACGTTGCTCGTCACATGTCTTTTCGGTTTGTTCGTTCTTGAACTTAACAGGTATGCCCCCTTGGCCTTGTTTGCCGAAAGAGCCGTCCCTGCAGGCGCAGCAGATCCGAGAATCCGTTCGCCCAGGCTGAGAAGGGGGTAGTGTCGCGGCCCTCTTGAGGCGTTCCTCCGAAGAGCAGCTATCAGTCCGACGGTTGAATGAGGGCACGCAGCCGTTCGATGTCGGGGATGATGGTCTCACGAGGGGTTTCGAGAATGTGGCGCTGTTGCTTGAGCCGGGAAATGACACGGCTAATGGTTTCCGGCGTGGTTCCGGCAATCTCAGCCAACGAGGATCGGCTTAATTTCATGGGCAAGGTCACCGCCTTGCCACGCTCCACCCAATAGGGCCTGGCGAATTCTAAGAGCACATGGATGATTCGGCTGGCCGCATCCTGGGATAGACGAAGAATATAGTGCTCCTCAAGCGCACGCAATTGCTTGGCGATGAGTCGGAGGAGCTTGCCGGAAAAGGTCTGATCGGTCTCCAGCCGCCTCGCGAACTCATCGCTTCTGACAAAGGCCACGGTCGAATTCGTCAATGATTTCGCGGTGCCGAAGTAAACCGGGGATGCAGCCAGATTATCGCTGACGTCCAACAGTCCCCCCGCTCCCACGACATAGAGCGTACGATCGCCCTGTTCCATCCCTACACTTTTCGTCACCGTCGCCCATCCGTCGCAGAGCACATGGAGCCCGGTTACCGGTTCACCCTCGTTGAGAATGTGCTGCCCGACACGGTACCTGGTCTGGAGGACACGGATCGTGCTGGAGCCCTTAACCACGGCCGGCAAGGGACAATGGGATTGCTCCCGACAGGCGTCGCAGGGGGCATAATAAGTCCCGCGAGCAATCGCCTTCGAGCCGGACGTTCTGCATTTCACTGGGCACTCCCGTTCACTATAGGTCTGTCATAGAAGAGGACGGGGCAGCACGGTGTTCCTGCGCTGATGGAGCGACAGTCTGTAGTCTGCAAGGGGAACTCTTGTAAGGGGCGATTGATCGCCATCGCAATATCCTGTGTCCTCCATCATCGAGAGGCATGATCTTGGATCATTGTGTTTTAATAATAGTCCTGTTAATACAACATACTTCACATGGTCCATTGTAGCAGATCATTCGTTTCCCTCAGGCGGCCTGCGTCCGTCCTTGATTGCGGCAGGCCCACTCCCAGCTATAAGCTGTTGCATCGCTTGACTCTTCACGTCTGAACCGTGCCATTGAGGAGTAGCAACTTTTGTCATTGATGGCACCGTCAGCCTTGCAGTCTCACGTCGCAGCTCGTGTCTTGGCCCTGATCCGCCAAAGCCTCCAGGTTCGCCTTATCGTATTGCTGCTGGTAGCGTCGGCCCCCCCCATGGCGCTCACGATGTGGTTTGCGCAGCAAGAGTACTCCCACCTCAAAAGCGCAACGGAAGAACATGCGCGAACCCTGGCAGCCCATATACTCGATACCCTGGACCGCGTAATCTTCGAGCGTTATGGTGACACCCAACTCCTCTCGCAGTTGCCGGCAGTGCGCGCCATGGAGGCAGATCGCCTCACTGCTATTGCGGGGGGGCTGGTCATCAACTACAGGCCCTATTACACCTTGGTCGTGGTGGCTGATCGGAAGGGGATCATCCGGGCCGTCAATACCATTGATGGGGCAGGTCATCCCATTGCCAGTTTGCAACTGGTCGGGCAGAGCGTCAGCGGACAAGCCTGGTTTGAGCAGGCTCTCTCAAACCCGGGGATCACGGTGTATGATTTTCAGGCAGACCCACTGGTCCAGCAAGTCTATGGCTCAGACGTTCAACGGACGATGACCTTTGCCACTCGAATTCAAGGACCGTCTGTGAAGGGGGAAGAGGGACGAACGGTCGGTGTCTGGTCCACCAGGATCCCTGAATCGGCCATCACTCAAATGGTACAGCATGCGGAAACGCCGGCGGAGACATACGACAAGATCCGCGTCGCCCTGTTCGCTAAGGAGGGCCATCCGATCGGACGGTTCCAGGAGGACCAGGGTCCTATTGGAACCGACTGGCTGCCGCTGGCCTCAGCCTCATCCACCGGCTTTAGCGCCTATCAGGGCCTCGGATGGAATCTTCGAATCTATCCGTCACAGGAGGGGAACTCGTCCCGAACGCCGTTCTCCGTCCCTATTTCCGCTGGGATCATGGTCAGCATGCTGCTGGGACTCGCGCTGATTTGGCGACAGACCAGCCGCCACGTCCTGCAACCGTTGAGAGCCTTGGCCGACGCGGCCCAGCAGATCGAGCGCGGGCAGGCCGTGATCATCCCGCAGGACCGGAATCGCGTCGATGCGATCGGCGTGCTTCAAACAAAACTTTCCGGGATGGTTGAAACCCTCAAGGCACAAGAAGCCGCAGCCCAATCCACCTCAAGTACCCTCAAAAAACAGGCCGAAGCCCTGCAATTCCTCGTGCAGAGCATCAAGGAGATCACGGTTGAGTCGGATGATCTGGGGCGCTTTCTCCATCGCCTTACGGAAACAGCCTGTGCCCTCACCAACGCTCGCTATGGTGCCTTGGCCCTGTTCGATAAGGAGGGTATGAACGTCACGGAATTTATTACGGTTGGAATGGATGAGGACACCAAGGTTGCCATCGGAGCGCCTCCCATGGGACGTGGCGTATTGGGTGCGCTGGCTCAGAGCGACCGTTCCCTGCGGCTCAAAGACCTGACGGCCCATCCGTCCTCCATCGGATTTCCCTCACACCATCCTTCGATGCATTCTTTCCTCGGTATTCCCATCAAAGCCCATGGCAATCTCTTCGGCCGCCTCTATCTGACGGAAAAGCAGAACGGCGACGAATTCACCGAGACGGATGAACAGATCATCGTGGCCTTCGCCAGCCAGGCCGGCGTCCTCATCGAAAATACGCTCTTATTGCAGGATGTGCGCACGACGAAAACCTCCCTCAAGGCCAGCAATCAAGAGCTGGAGAATTTCGTCTACGCAGTCTCCCATGACCTCCAGACCCCGCTCCGTGCGATCCATGGTTTTGCCGACCTGCTCGTCAGTCAGGCCAAGGATCATCTGAGCGAGCAGGAGCTGCATTATCTGGTCCGCATTCAGGCCGGCACCAGACGGATGGAGAGCCTCATCCAAGACCTGCTTGAATATTCCCGCATCGACCGAATGGCACAAGCCTTCGCGTGGGTCTCGATGGCCGACCTGCTCGACAAGGTTCGAGATGACCTACAGAGCGTGATTCAGGCATCCGGTGCCACAGTTCTCATCGAAGGTCCCATGCCGACACTCTGGGCGGACCGCGCGAGACTAAGACAGGTCTGGACGAATCTCCTGACCAACGCCATCAAGTATGTTAAACCTGGCATAGCGCCTCGCATCGTGTTGCGCTGCCGAGAAGAGAAGAATCATTTCGTATTCGAAGTCCAGGACAACGGGATCGGCATCGCACCGGAATTTCACGAGCGCATCTTCAAGCTGTTCCATCGCCTGCACCTGTCGGGGGCCTATAC
>CAYHQK010000110.1:0-7645 GCA_964358535.1 uncultured Nitrospira sp.
TCGTCGCTGACCGGCACGTAGCTGCTCCCCATGTGGAACACCACATTGTAGTAACGGTCTTTCCCGATGCGCTCGAAACGTAAGCCTTTCACGGAACCCTCCTCTACACGAGTGCGAACGGCCCCATTTTAGACAAACAGATCCTGGAAGACAAGGGCGCGCAAACCGATCTGGCGCTGCATCTCCTGAGGTTTCTAGAGACGGATCAGGCCTGTTCGGCTGCCGCGCCGGACCGGTGCGCTACTTTTTCGGGGCCTTCCCGAAATACTCCTGCCGGCTGACCGCCACGTCGGTCACGAACATGACCCCGGAATGCCGATCGAATAGAGGCCGCAGGCCCGCCAGGATGGGCTCCACTTTTTCCTCCGGGACGACCGTCATGATGATCTCCAGGCTCTCCTGCTCGCTGAACATGAAATGGGCTTCCCGCACGCCACTATGCCCTTTGCCCGACACATTGCCGATGATCGTGTAGCCGGTCGCGTTGACCCGGTCCAGCAGCTCCGTCACAAACGCCCGGTGTTCTCCCGCCACGATCACTCGGATTTCCTTCATCGGATGCAATGACAACGCGCCCATCTATGCACTCCTTCCTTATCTGTGCCCACGTGAAAATGTCCGTCGTTACAGAGTCCCGTCGATTCGAACCCATTCGCCCGTGGGGCGATAGCGATACCATTCCTGGTCATCTGAGTCGAGGGCGACGAGGTGTACCCACTCGTTGTGATAAAAATGCCGCAAAACTTCGTGTCGCTCGACCAGCTTGTCGATGCGCCCGCGTGGCGCTTCCACGATCGTGAGCAACCGCATCGGTTCGTGGTAGGGCATATCCCCGTTCATCACCGTCTGTCTGGCCAAACCCAACCGGAGGTCGCTCCAGGGGCCCGACATGATCCCGATCCGCCCCACGACGTTATGGTAGATTTTGCTGCCGCTGCCGTACACGTCGTTGTCCACGGCAGAAAAATAATGCTCCATGTTGATCCATTGCGCCACGACTTGCGGGCCGGTCATCAACACTTCCAGAAGACGGCTGCTCGGATCCTGGCGCGCATCGTAGGATTGCAGAAAGACCCGTCCTTCGAGGTTGAGTCCCTTGGTCAGTTCCCGTCGTCCGATGACAAACGCCGTATTGCTCGAGAGGCCCCACTCCGGCCGGACCTGACTCCAGTCCACGCTCCGTTTCCGCACGTGCGATTCCGCCGCACGCTCGTCTAGCGGCTGCTGAATCTCGGGGAAGCGCGCACACCGTTCCTGACTCGTCAGGGTGGAGGCTTCCTTGAGATCTTCCTGCAACCGCGCCAGGTCGGCGCGATGGGTCGGGGGCACATCTTCCAGATCGAAGAGCTGGACCTCGTCGGTCGTCGTATCCATCTGACCGGCCAGAAAGTGGGTGTCGGGCGGAATCACCAGTTTGTTCTTCGCCAGCCGCGCCCGTACTTTTTGGTTGTTCGCCATCATCGCGAGGACGCGGGCATTCGGTTTTCCTTCATTCCCGCCGCAGGCGCCGCAATCCAGGGCCGACTCATAGGGATTGTTCTCAGACGTACTGCCGTGGGCGCAGATTAAGACCAGCCGGGCTAGGTTCTGCGTGAGCCCCATCATCCGGAGCGCCGTGTCGACCGTGAGGGTCTGCTCGTCGAGGGTGAATCCGGTCCGGGTGATCCGTTCTTTCTGGCGAGAGGCTGCGCGGGCGGTGAGGTCGTATTGGCGCCGCAAGATATCGATGAGAAGGCGCAGGATGTCGGTCGAAAGCCCGGCCAGTTCTGCCGGTTCAATCAGGGACGGGTCGAGTTCCGCCTGGCCGTTCAGCGCTTGTTGACGCAGGGCTTCGACAAGAGCCGGGGTGATGCGCGAGCTGCGCAATCCCGCATGTTCGTGCAGCACTTTTCTGACGATGGCCTGGTGTTCGGCCGCCAGCATCTCCGCGGTCTCGGTCGGGGCCATCTTGTCGACGGTCAATGTCGTCGCAATGGTCGGCACAAACAGGCGCCGCAACCACGAGGTCCAGCGTCGATAGAGCGACGGCAAGAGGGTCTTGCCGAAGATCGGGAAGCCGTAGAACCAGCCCAGTGATTCCACCATGACATAGGGGGTCACGACGTTTTCTTTCAAATCGTGCAACAGCGTATGACCGGCATGGACCCACTTGGTGCGGGCTTCGTGTTTCGACACTTTGTGATCGAGGTAACTCCGGGGAATTTCGCGCACCTCGTTCTTCGCGCGCATGATCACGGGGAACTGTTCGGTGTCGTGTTCCTTTCCCCACGCGCGATAACGAATGAAGGCCGCGAAGAATCCGGCGAACCCGTAGGTCTCGTGCGGACCGGTGGACTCCAGGTGCCGGCGAAACGGCTCGGAGCGCACATCGATACAATAGACGGATTGCGAATAGGGCCGGTTCGTACCCGGCTGATCCGCCGGCACGGTTCGCTGCTGTGCCGGTGTCCGCAACTGAGTGAGCAGACGCTGCTGGTAGGCGGTTTCCAAGGCCTTGAGCCAGACCGGGCCATGGTCAGATTCGGGAAAGGCCTCCATCCAATCGAAGAGTTGCTTCAGCGTGGCGTGCGGCGTCTCGGCCAATACTGCCGGATCCAATCCCAAGGAGCGAGCCAGCGCCACGAGCCGCTTGGCGGCGCCGCGGCGTGCGGCAATTTCCTGCCGTGGAACCACGTCCGTTCCGTAGCGCTCGATCACGCGTCCCCACCCGTTTCCCTTGTAATGCCGGAGACGATCCACTTCTTCCGCATACAGCGCGGGCAACCGCCCGGCGACCCGCTGTCTCCTCAAATAGTATTCGTCGGGGTGCTCGCGCATATAGGCGACGACGGCGTCGTAGCGCCCTTCGATGCCGAGTTCTTCGCGGCAGGTTTTCTGAACCAGCTCGCTGGCGTACCAGAGGCGGATCGCGAGAAATTTCACGAGACCGACCGGATAGGCCTTCTGCCAGGGATAATCGCGCTCTTCCGCGCGCCACTTGATAAAGCCGGCCCAGCCGGGCAGCGCGGTCAACTGCAGCGACAGGTAATCCTGGCGCAGGACCGAAGGAATGCCGAGCGCATCCAGACTTTGCAACAACGCATCCTCTGGATAGTCGGGCAGGCGGGAGATTTTTCTTCTGCTGTCGGGGATCCCGACGGGAGACCATTCCTGTGCCGCCAGGTCTTTCCAGGCATGATACAGCCCTTTCTCCCGTCCCGGCATAGGCCAGGTTGCATGGCCTTCGTCCAGGAAGGCCTCGCACCATTTAATGAGTTCGTGGTTGATCTGCTGGACGATCTGCGTCCCGAAGGTGTCGTCGCACCAATGCGACAGCGTCAGCCATCGGCCCAGCGCGGCCTGGTCGCCTTCCACGATGAGGTGAATCCGTTTGCGGAGATCGGGGAACGCCCATTCGGTAGACAGACTTGCTGCGACGATGTCGATCACGTCTTTTGCGGGGTCGTGCAGTTGATCATCGAGCGGCTCGGCCACCGGCGCGCAGAGGCCCTCTGTGAGGCAGACCCGCAGGACGTCGCCGTGCGTGATCCGGCGCGGGCCGATCGTGACCGACTGATCCTGGACGAGCGGCTGCAAGGCGGCGTCGAGATGGGCCAGCGGGATCCGGCCAGATTTCAGATATTCGCGATAGAGCGTGCCGGGGAGATAACTATGCCCTCCCATGAATTGCTTGCCGCGCCGGGCCGTCTCTTCAAACGGGAGATATTCGAGGCTATGGAGCGGATTGTGGTGGACGAAGGTCCGCATCGGCCAGTACTGCGCAATCACTTCGCCGGCGAGTTGGACCACGCCGCGCAGCTCCATCCGTTTGGATTCGATGTCGATCGATGGGTTTATCGGTTCCATACGAGCGATCCTGAGTTAGTGCTGGCCGGAGGGGTTGTCCGGTCCGGTCCGAAGAGGCTGATTGGTATCACACCCAGCGCGAGCAGGGTCAAGACGAGAATGATCAGGGACACCAGTTCTGTTTGGAGTAAATCGGCATGCCGCAAATCTGTCCGCTGTGCCCCGAACAGCAGACCCTGCACGAGGGCTAGGATATACCAGGATGCCGCGAGCCAGGCACAGACGAGGATGACGATGCCGGCGGAGAAAGCCGCCATCGATGACAGCAGCAATCCCATGAAGCCCGCGAAGACGCCGAACGGCGGCAGACCCATGGCGGCCAGAGCCAGCAGAGAGAGCAGCACGGCATACTGGGGCATGGTGGAGGCCAATCCACTGATGGCTTGCGGGTCCACGTCGTCTCCATAGCGCGTGCGGATAATTTGCCAGGCTACCAGGAGCCCGCACATCACGAGACCGACGGCGCCGACGAAGAGCGCGGCGCGTGGCGTGACCGATCGTGTGGTCACCACACACCACCAGAGCATCGAAAAGAACGACAGGCTGCTATAGGCCAGCAGGAGGCGTACGCGCGACTGTGCCAGCGCCTTGATCGCGCCATAGGCGGTGCCGGCCAGGGCGAGGATGCTCATGATCCACACGACGGAATCCGGCAAGGTCGCCGCCAGCGGGGCCAGACTATGCAGGCCGAGCGTCGGAAAGAGCAGCACCATGAACGACGGCAAATTTCCTGGTAACCGGGTCAGCGCAGTGAGATGTCCATCGTGAAATGGCACGACGGGTAAGAGAATCGTACAGGCCAGCAACGCCGCCATCGACGACAGCGGCGGGGCGGCGACCAGCGTCAGCAACAGGCAGAGGGCGCCGAGCGTGTAGGCCCCGAGGCCCCACCAGGAGATGGGCCAGAGGGGCGTGTGATGACGATAGAGCAACACGATGACGAAGCCATGGATGGCCATCAGGAACAGTTTGTCGACGACGGGCTGACTGGTCAGCGCGCCGAGTCCCAGGCCCAGAAATATCAGGGTCAGGATCCAGGATGCGCGATGGTCCTTATGATGCGGTTGGCCCAGGAGCGACATCCCGGCGGCGAGTGGTAGCAAAAAAAGAAGGAGCAGGCCTTCGGGCGGGGTTGTCAGAAATCCGGCGAATCCCACGAGGGAAGTCAGGCTGACGGTGCAGACGCCGACCGACCAGGTCATGAGCCGGTGGGGGTGTGTCCAGAGCGCCGGGGTCAATGCTGCGCCCAGCAGGGGAACGCCAGTCACGATCCAAGGGATGAGGGTCGCGTCGATCATCGAGACCACCCGCGTTCGCGTTTGTCGAAGCAATGGACGATGCGCATGACCGTCCGTCCAAGCAGTTGATAGAGTTCGTCGGCGTACAAGCGGTTCATGAACAGGACATACAATCCGTTTCGTCCACCCTCGATCCAGCGTGAGACCCACTTCGGCATCCAGATCGTCCGGCCGTGAGCCTGCATGTAGAGATAACACCAGCTGAGGACGGTCATGACCGTGGATAACAAGATTATGAGGTCAAAGAGCCAGCTGGGAAGGGCAGCGGTCTTGAAATACGACGCGACTTCGATCGGGTCCGGATACAAAAAGGCCGTGAAGGACTCGACGGCGAAGAGATACATGAACACCACAAACAGGAGCGTGAACAACATCGCGGCCGACACTTTCCAGGAAGCGATCGCGCGCAGGCGCGTGAGCGTCAAAATCGCCTGAGACGAGGTCAGCCAGATAAAGAAGAGGAAGATAACCGTTCCCTGCGATTCGAGGAGCGGGATGCGCAGGATTCCGTGAGTGACCAGCAAAATGACCAGGGGAATCACGAGTGTTGTAACGAATCCCGTCGACCAGGTCAGCGGGGAGAAATTTTCTTCCTCTTCTTGCTGATCGATATGGGGGACGTGCGGTTCCTGTCGGGCTTTATGAATGACGTTCCCGCAATTCAAGAAGACCGTCGCTTTGAAGAGCCCGTGGGCGATCAGATGGAACACCGCCAGCGAGAAGGCGCCCAACCCGCACTCCATGATCATGTAGCCCATCTGGCCGATGGTCGAGAAGCCGAGCGTTTTCTTGACGTCGTTCTGCGCCAACATCATGGTGGCGCCCAGCACCGCGGTCAGGGTTCCCACGACGAACGCCACATGCAACGTCGTCGAGCTGAGTCCGAAGAGCGGCGCCAGCCGGTTGATCAGGAAGCCGCCCGCATTGATGATCCCGGCGTGGAGGAGGGCATGCACGGGCGTCGGCGCATAGAGCGACCGGGGCAGCCAGAAATGGAGCGGAAACTGCGCGGATTTTCCCATGGCTCCAACGAAGATGAGGAGGGTGACAGCCGTCGCGGCACTGATGTCCATCCCGGGCCACAGCGAAAGCGAGATCGGTCTTTCAGCAGCCCGCGTGAAGAGTTCTTGAAATTCCAGCGTGCCGTAGACTCGATACGCCAGGACGATTCCAGCCAGAAAGGCCGCATCGGCGACGCGTAACAGCGTAAAGGTGTTGAAGGCTCCCTTGAGCGTTGCCGCATGCTCATGATTGTGTGCGAGGAGATAGAGCAAATAGCTTAAGATTTGCCAAAAGAGAAATAGCATCATGAGATTGGCGCTGGAGACCATGCAGATCAGCACAAAATCTGTGAAGCAGATCAGGGCCAGATACCGGCGCATGTGGCGATCCTGATACATGTAGCCGGTCGAGTAGACAAAGATCAGGGTGCTCACGCCCGTGATCAACGTCATCATGATGGCGCTCAGCCGATCGATGTAGAAACCGATCGGGAAAATGAGCGAGGCAACCGACCCCGGATCGTAGAATCGAATGGAAATGGGCCCCTGCACGGCGACGACATAGAGTGTCCCGATGGTGCCACAACAAGCCGCTCCGATCGGATAGGCGGCGATCTTCGCACGAAAGTCGCGCGTGTCGTCGGGACCAATCAATACGACCAGCGCAGCCGCGAGCAATAACAATGGGATGAGAAGTACGAACGACACTGGCACTCCATGACACCGGAACGTGAGAATCTCTATTCACCCTTCGCGCTGACCCGGCATCGGGCGGTCACAGACCGCTTCAGAGGCCCTCGCGGAGTCCATCATTAGTATGTTGTCTTGCCCATCGTCAAGCACTGAGTCGGCCCGAATCCTCCTCGGCGGACCTGTCGTCGTTCGAGCGCTTTCCTCCCACGGCGCACCCCCGGGGAATCGAAGGCCTTATCGTTCCGTGCGGTTGTCGAGACGTCGAGCGGTCTGTGCGATGGCTTGGCCGAATTGACCGTAGAGCCCGTCCACATACAGCCGGTTCATGAACAGGACGTAGAGTCGGATCCGCAGGCCTTCGACCCAGGCCGGCATCCACACGGTTCGGCCATGGGCGCGCAGATAGAGATAACACCAGCTGAGGACAGTCAGGACCGTAGCCATGAGGACGATGCTGTCGAAGAGCCAGTTCGGAAGATCCGCAGCTTGAAAGTACGACGCGACTTCTGCGGGATTCGGATACAGGAAGGCTGTGAACGATTCGACGGCGAACAAATAGACGAAGACGACGAAGAGCAGCGTGACAAGCATGGCCGCCGATACTTCCCAGGAGGGCACCGCGCGCAGGCGGGTGAGCGTCAAAATGGCTTGTGAGGAGGTGATCCAAATAAAGAAGAGGAAGATGACCGTGCCTTGGGATTCCAGCAAGGGAATGCGTAGTACGCCGTGGGTGACCAGCAGAATTAGCAGGGGAATCATCAAGGTCGTCGCGAATCCGGTCGACCAGGTGAGGGGAGAAAACGCCTG
>CAYHQK010000111.1:0-7561 GCA_964358535.1 uncultured Nitrospira sp.
AAAACCGGAGGCGTACCCTCTGGGGTACGTTGAGGATTTTGTCGAACCGAGAACGAAGTTGGGGGTCTTTTTCAGCAGCCTGTTAAAAGATTTTTCGGTACTGCTTCGAATGCACGCCCGACTCGTCGGCAAAGCCGAGGGAGGCGCTGTCGGGATTGCTGGTGTTGTTGAGATCGATCCGATAGTGCCCGCGGATTTGCTCCATCGCCACTTCAAAGGGAACAGCTTGAGGATAGAGGTCGCCCGGCGCATGGGCGCCGCGGGTCAGGGTGCGGATTACGTCGGCCTGCGCATATTGGGCGTCGGACACAATGTAGATGTCGGCGACGGCATGGTCCCCGAGCGTATGGCCGGCCGTTGTGGCTGGCAGGAGTTCGGTCAAGGTGCCGGCGAGTCGGTCTTTTTTGAACCGTTTCAAGAGTCCAGCCACTTGGCTGTCGGTCGCTTCCGGCGGGACTGTGAGGCTGATCGCGTTCATGTCTGGGACAGTGGTGTGGACCTTGAACAGGACTGGCGCCGCTTCGGGATCTTCAATGACCGGTCCGGCCGGTCCCTCTGTTCCCGCTGCTTGTTTGTTCTTGGAGCTGGGCACGATGAGGGCCACAAACAGCCAGAGCCCGAACAGGATGCCGAAGATGATGATCAGGGGATGGACTCCGGCGCGTTTGCCTTCTTCGTAGGGGTGCGACTCATCGCTCATGACGGTGTGTCCTCGGTGAGGGGGGCGGGATTCTGCTTTTTGGCTTCGTCCCATAGTCGATCCATTTCCGCAAACGAGAGTTCTTCAACCGACCGGCCAGATTTGGTCGCCTGGGCTTCGATGAATTGAAACCGTTGGGTGAAGCGGTTGGCGGATTGGCGCAAGGCGTCCTCCGGGTTCACTTTGATGAAGCGGGCGAGATTCACGAGGGAGAACAGTACGTCGCCAAGTTCCGAGGCAATCTGTTCCGGCCGCAGGGCTGCGGCCCTTGCGTCCGGTTCTGTCTGGTTTGATGCGAGGGGGCGGATGGCGTCGCGGAGCTCCTGGATTTCCTCCTCGATCTTGCCCAGGATCTGCTCGAAGCCCTTCGTGTCGTGGCTCCAATCGAATCCGACGCGAGCGGCACGCGCTTGAATCTGGTAGGCCCTTAGGAGGGCCGGCAATGCTTGCGGCACCCCGTCCAGCACCGAGTCAGGCCGACCGGACGCCTGGCGTTCGGTGCGTTTGATGTCTTCCCATTTCGCAACGACCTGGTCGGCATTCGTCGGGGTGGTGTCTGTTGCGCCATTGCCAAAGACGTGGGGGTGGCGCCTGATCAGTTTGTCGGCCAATTGTTCCAGCACATCCTCGATGGTAAAGCTGCCAGCCTCTGACGCGATCTGGCTGTGGAAGAGTACTTGGAGCAGCACGTCGCCGAGTTCTTCCGGCAGTTTCGCCCGGTCCTGCCGGTCCAGGATTTCGAGCACTTCATAGGTTTCTTCAAGCAGATAGGGCTTCAACGATTCGTGCGTTTGTTTGCGGTCCCAGGGGCATCCGTTCGGCGCGCGCAACGAGGCCATCAAGTCCACCAGTTTATGAAATCGTTCAGACATCCTGTTCCTTTTTGTGGTGCAGAGTTGGATCTGCATTATACCCGGTTCTCGGCTTGCTTCAATCGGCCGCGCGTTGACTGGCGCGTCTTGCGCCGTTTGGGGCCCTATGGTAGGGTACCGACGCTGCATCTGGAGCGGGGGAAAGGCCTATGAGCGCAGAACAAGAAGAAGGATTTGTCGTGCGGGATCGGCGGGGCGGGACTGGGTCCGACCGTGCATCCACCCCTTCGCCTGCGGCGAAGGAGGCACAGCCCCCCCAGCAGGCGGTACCCTCTGATCCACACCAGGGTTCGGGAATTCCCGTCACCTTTTCATCCTTTGTTATTTCTCTGGGCAGCTCTTCGATGATGTTGATGGGGGAACAGATCGATCCCCATCAGCCTCCGATGCCGGCGAACCTGCCGCAAGCGAAAGACATTATCGATTTGCTGTCGGTCCTGGAGCAGAAGACCACAGGCAATCTCACGACGGAAGAGCAAGCGGTGCTGCGGGATATGCTCTACGCCCTTCGGATGAAGTACGTGAGTTTAACCGCCAAATAGTCGCCCCGCCCCCGCCTGTCGACCCCGGACGTATCTGTCCGCCACCCCGGTTCATGCGATGTGGTGAGACGCTCTCCTGATTCAAGCACCGTGATAAGCTGTCTGCTATGCGTCGAATCGTTGGCAATCGGGGATATCGGATGTGAGTGACGGCAAGAAAGAAACAGGCCCCCTTCCCTCAATAAAGACGAATCATGGTTCCGTGAGCGGGGTTGCGCCGCTGACTGCCGGAGCAAGCCTGTCGCCGTTGGGAGCCGGGCCTACCCAGGAGCCGGAGCGGCGGAAGATGCATTTGCGTCCGGTCTGGATCGTCCTGATTTTTCTCCTGCCCTGCCTGGCGCTGACTCTCTACTATTCCCAGATCGTGATTCCCGGCGGCGAGGAAACGGATTCATTTCTGCCCACGACCAGTTATGCCTTTGTGCTCCTCCTGCTCAACCTCGACCTGATCGGGTTTGTCGTCCTGTTGCTCTTGCTCTCCCGCAACCTGATCAAAGCCTATTTCGAACGGCGGCACCGGCTCTTTGGCGCCGGGTTTCGCACGAAGCTGGTGGCGGCTTTTATCGGATTTTCGCTGATTCCGACGGTGCTCCTGGCTCTGGTCGCGAGCGGCCTGGTGAATAAGGCGGTGGATGTCTGGTTTAGCGATCAAATTGAACAGGTGATGCGGGACTCCTATGACGTGGCGCGGATGCAACATGCCGGCCACATTACCCTCGCGGTGAACAGCGCCAGAGCCATCAGCCATGAAATCTATCGGGAGGATATGTTGCTGGCGGAGCAACGGGATCTGCTGGTCGCAGCCATGGCTCGCAAGCGGGCGGAGTTCGGTGTGGCAGGGATTGAGGTCTTCTCGGCCAAAATGGAAACGCTCACGAAGGCGCTGGATCCCGAGGTGCCCTCCTCGGCGCTGGACCTGCCGATTGGGCAGCTGGTGCTCCAGGTGATTAACGGGAAGCAGGAGATGAATGCGGTGCAGGAGGCCCAGACAGGGCGCCTGGTGCGGGCTGCGGCCCCCATCGCAGCGAGCGGGCGCCGCGGCGAGATCGGCGGGGTGGTGGTGGTGGAGGCCTTCGTGCCCGAATCGTTGCTGGCGAAGATGGAAGGGATCGGCCATCAGTACGACGAATATAAGCAGATCAAGGCGATGAAAAATCCGATCAAAGCCGGAGCCTATCTCTTCGTTGCCGTCATTACAGTGCTCATTTTGTTCGGGGCCACCTGGTTCGGGTTCTATGTCGCGCGGAGCATTACGGTGCCGATTCAGCGGCTGGCTGAAGCGACAGAGGCCATTGCCCAGGGAAATCTTTCCGTCCGGATCGATGCCAAGGCGACCGATGAAATTGGCACCTTGATCGAGTCGTTCAATCGGATGACGGCCGATCTCCAGGGGAGTAAGTCCAAGATCGAAGAGGCCAATATCTCATTACGTCAGAGCAACCTGGAGCTGGATCGCCGCCGTGCCTACATCGAGACGGTGGTTGAGACGATTGCTGCAGGCCTGCTCTCGATCGATAAAAACGGGCTGATCACGAATTTCAATCCGTCCGGTGAGCGGATCCTTGGGCTTGCAGCGGATCGGTTCCGTGGCAGACAAGCCAATGAGGTGTTCAAAGAGTTTCGACTCGATCTGTTCCAGACGGTCTATGACCGGATGCTGGCCGATCAGCGCGATACGCTGGCGCTGGAGGGACCGATGGAGATCGAAGGCCGATTTTTGACCATCGGGCTGCACGGATCGCGGATGAAGGATGAAGCGAATAGGGATCTCGGGATCGTGCTGGTGTTCGAAGACCTGACGGAGTTGATCAAGGCGCAAAAAGTGGCGGCCTGGCAGGAGGTGGCGCGGCGGGTGGCCCACGAAATTAAGAACCCTTTGACCCCTATCCAATTGTCCGCTCAACGGTTGCGAAAGAAGTATTTCGAGAAGTCTCCTGATTTCGATGCAATCTTTGACGAGACGACCAACGTGATCGTCAACGAAGTGACGAGTCTCAAACATATGGTCGACGAATTTTCGAAGTTTGCCCGCCTGCCGGTTCCGCAGATGGCGCAGCAGTCGCTCCACGATGTGATCAATGAGGTCACGGCCCTCTATCGGGGCGCCCACAAGGATGTCGAGCTGATCGTTTCGTTGGACGAAGACCTTCCGTCGCTGAATTTCGACCGTGAGCAGCTCAAGCGGGTGCTGGTCAACTTGCTCGATAACGCGATGCAGGCGATGCAGCAAAAAGGGAGGGTCTGGCTCACGACCAAGTACGATACGAAACGGCGGAGGGCCGTGGTGAGTGTGGCGGATGAGGGGACGGGCATTGCGTCGGAAGACCAGGAAAAATTGTTCGTGCCATACTTTACGAGGAAGAAGACGGGGACCGGGCTGGGGTTGGCCATCGTGCGGCGCATCATTACCGATCACGATGGACAGATTCAGGCCAGCCAGAATCAGCCGAAAGGGGCCGTCTTCACGTTCGAATTACCGGTGTAAGCAGAAGTGCTGAGCGTTGAGTGCTGAGTGGTCGGGGTCGCACCGCCTCGCCCAGCACCGATCACGTTGTACGAGGGATTCATGTCTGCATCCATTTTAGTCGTCGATGACGAAGAGTCGATTCTTACTTCCTTGAGCAGCATTCTGCGGGATGAAGGCTACGAGGTCGCGGTGGCGAAGAACGGCATGGAGGCCTTGCGGGCCTATATGACGGATCCTCCGGACCTCACGATTCTCGATATCTGGATGCCGGAAATGGACGGCATGGAAACCTTGCGACGGGTCCGTGAATTGGTGCCGACGGCGCAAGTGATGATGATGTCCGGGCATGGCTCGATTGAAACGGCGGTCAAGGCGATCAAGCTGGGGGCCTATGATTACATTGAGAAGCCTTTGTCGCTTGAGAACATCATCCTGCGCGTCAAACATGCGTTGGATCAACACAGGCTGGAGCAAGAGAATCGGACGCTCCGGACCACGGTGCAACGGAAATTCGAGCTGGTGGGGCAGTCGTCCGCGATGCAACAGTTGCGGCAGTTGATCGAGACAGCCGGGCCGACCAATAGTCGTGTGTTGATCGGGGGGGAGAATGGGACGGGGAAAGAACTCGTCGCGCGGGCGATCCATTTGCGGAGCGCCAGGTCCAGCCGGCCGTTTGTGGCGGTGAACTGTGCGGCCATCCCGGAGACCTTGATCGAGAGTGAGCTGTTCGGCCATGAAAAGGGCTCCTTTACCGGCGCGACCTCAATGAAGCGAGGGCAGTTCGAGCAGGCGGACGGGGGCACGCTGTTCTTGGACGAAATCGCCGACATGAGTTTGAATACCCAGGCCAAAGTGCTTCGGGTACTGCAAGAGCAGCAGTTTACTCGTGTCGGTGGGACGAAGTTGCTGAAGGTGGACGTCCGGGTCTTGGCCGCCTCCAACAAGGATTTGCTCAAGGAAATCGAGAAGGGCACGTTTCGCGAAGATTTGTTCTACCGGCTCAACGTGGTGCCGATCGTCGTGCCGCCCCTCAGGGAGCGCCGGGACGACATCCCGTTGCTCGTGCGCCACTTCATGAAGGTGCATGCGGATGAGCAGGGGTTGCGGATGAAAGAGGTCTCGCCTGAGGCGATGGCGGTGTTTCAGCAATATGACTGGCCGGGGAATATCCGTGAACTGCGGAATTTGATCGAGCGATTGATGATCATGGTGCCGGGACCGGTCATTGAGGGGGCGCAAGCGGGTCTCTCGTTGCAGGCTCGTCCCGGCGGGTCTGCGTCCCTGTCCGCGGCTCCTGTTCCCAGCCCGCTCTTCACGCAGTCCTATGACTCGCTCCGGGATGCGCGCAACGCGTTTGAAAAGGAGTACATTGCGCGCAAGTTACGGGAACATCATTGGAACATTTCCCGCACGGCGGAAGATTTGCAGATTGAACGGAGTCATCTTCACCGGAAGATCAAGCTGCTGGAAGTGGAAATGCGGCCGGAAGCGTAGGGGGAATGGCGAGGCGACGGGTAGGGTCTCTGTGCTCGCAGAGCCCCCACGATAAAGCGGTGGTCGCTCGATGCGCGCAGTGGAGACCCTACCCGTCGCCTCGCCGTAATGGAGTGTGGGGGAAGAGACGAGTGCAGATCTCGTTGGACGCGCGCAGTGGGAGAGAATCAGTCCCCATCCTTGAAGAGAGAGCACGCAAGGGACAATTAGATGGCTAGCAGTTGCTCGATGCGCGCAGTGGAGATTCTACCCCTCGCCTCGCTGTAATGGGGTGTGGGTGAAGAGTTGAGTTCAGCGAAAGCCATTTCCCCAAACAGTCTTGCTGTCTGCGGGTTTGACCTCTGCAAGGGTCGTCCGCTAAGATGCGCCCTCTTATGACAACCTATCGAGATGCCGGAGTTGATATGGATGCGGGAGACGAGTTCGTCGACCGCATTTCGCCGTTAGTGCGGTCCACGTTCCGGCCTGAAGTCCTGACGGATATCGGCGGGTTCGGCGGATTGTTCCGGCTGCAGGCCCATCGCTATGCCGAGCCGGTCCTCGTCTCCGGCACCGATGGAGTCGGGACGAAGCTGAAAATCGCCTTTCTCACGGATCGCCACGATACGGTCGGGATCGATCTGGTGGCGATGTGCGTGAACGACATTGTGGTCAGCGGGGCCGAGCCGCTGTTTTTCTTGGATTATTTCGCGACAGGCAAGCTGGCTGTCCCCAAGGCTGAAGCGGTGCTCAAGGGGATTGCCGAGGGCTGCCGCCAGGCCGGCTGCGCCTTGATCGGCGGGGAAACCGCTGAAATGCCCTCCTTCTATGCGGATGGTGAGTATGACCTGGCCGGGTTCGCCGTCGGAGTGGTGGATCGACCCAAGATCATCAATGGCCGCAGCATTGTGCCGGGCGATGCCCTGATCGGATTGGCCTCGACCGGTCTTCATAGCAACGGCTATTCGCTGGCTCGCCGGGTCTTGCTGGACAAGGCTCAGCTGAGCATGACTAGTCGCTTGCCTGAACTGGATCAGCCTTTGGGGGATGTCTTGCTCACCCCGACAAGAATCTATGCCAAACAGGTCCTTACGTTGATCCAGGAATGTCCCATCAAAGGCATCGCCCATATTACCGGGGGCGGTATCACTGAGAATCTTCCTCGCGTGTTTCCCGCGGGCATACGGGCGCAGGTGAAGCGAAGTGCCTGGTCTGTGCCGCCGATTTTCCAGGCGATTGCCAGGCTCGGAGCGGTGGCGCGTGAAGAGATGTATCGCGTCTTCAACATGGGGATCGGCATGATTCTCGTCGTGCCGGCGTCGGATGCCCACAGGGTCATCGCTCGTGCGACGGCGTTGGGCGATCAGGCCTATCAGATCGGAACCATCGTGGCTTCGACCGGCGAGGGTCCATTGGTGGAGTATGTCGATTAAGCGGACGGATGTGCTGCGCGTCGCCGTGTTGGCATCCGGGCGCGGATCGAATCTGCAGGCGGTCATCGACGCGA
>CAYHQK010000112.1:0-7547 GCA_964358535.1 uncultured Nitrospira sp.
TAAACATCTTGATGAAGAAGGAGGCGGACATGGCCATTCACGGTTCACAGGGCATTCTGAAGATGATCCGGCAGCCGAAGCCGAGGCATGAATACGCCGTGCCGCGATACCGGGTCACGCTCGTCCGCGACAACCGGGCCACACCGCCCTCATCGCCGTTGACCACCTCGGTCGCCGCGGCGGCCGTCCTCAGACCGCTCTTTGCTGGACTGGACCGCGAACAATTCCTGGTCTGCGGATTGGATGCGAAGCACTGCATCATCGGGGTCAACATCGTCTCGATCGGCTCCCTGACGTTGGCCATCGTGCATCCCCGCGAGGTGTTCAAACCGCTGATCCTGATGAATGCCGCCGCCTGGATTTGCGCGCACAATCACCCGTCCGGCGGCGATGTGACGCCCAGCCCAGAGGATCGCGTCCTCACCAGCCGACTCCGGCAGGGAGCCGACCTGCTCGGCATCACGCTCTTGGATCATCTCATTCTCACTGATGAGCGCTGCTACAGCTTCGCCGATCAGGGCTGGCCTGGGGTATGAGGGCTTAGGCCCGCATGAGCCGGGGCACTCAGATCACGGCGCCCTTTCACCTGTCGATCACTTGAGGCACCGACCACGACACACGGCGAATTGCACGTAGAGATGCGGATGATTGGCCCGCAGTTCCACATATTCTTCGAGGATCAACTTGAGCACGTCCTCGGGCGACAAGGTATTCTCTTCACCCACCTCCGTCAGTACGCCAAACTCCGCTTCAGTCAGCATCAGGTTCAACGGCCTGCATGGTTGTGCACTCATCTCATGACCTCCATCGAACACACCTAATGGGCTGCACGATACACCGCACGCACAAGGCGATGGCTCATCCTCATCCCTCACGCCTTACGTACTTGCTGATGGGAGCGACACCGCCCCCAAGGGGGAATAGCCGGTCACATCGATGAACCGTTGCCCCTTGTACTCCCTAAGATTCACCGTGAGGTGACAGGGCTTCATCTTGTTGGCGTCCATCAGCTTGTAGAGATGCTCGTGCTCGTCCGAGATACTCGCCTCCAGGCTCGTCGTATCGTCGTCGAAGTAGAGCATCGCGGTCCGATACGTCCGCGTGCCGTCCTGACTCGGTTTCGACTTCACCCCCATCACCACACAATTCGCCACAAACTTAGACATGCTTGCCCCTTTCATTCGTCCATTGAAACCAGCCCTGTCGAGCACAGGACCACAGCAACACGAACACGGTGCCGCAGGCTCGACACCGGCCACGACATCGCGGCCCGCACATGTAGAGCCTTAGCTCGCCGGTTCGGCAGAGGCGGCAGAGAATCCATCTCGGGGATGCCACTCCCGCATCTTCTTCCGAAGCCTCCGCGCTTCCTGGCCGCTGGCGAACAGCCCGAGGTGTTTTGATCCCCATCGTTCCACTCCCTCCACCATCGCATTGACCAGCCATCGTTCCCCCGCTTCCGGGTGCGCACAGAGCAGCCCCAACATCGGAGCCAAACTCTTTTCCGCCCACCGTTTCACGTCTTCGATCTTCTGCACGGATTTCGCGATCTCTAGCCGCGCCCGCTGCATCCCCTCCGTCAGCACTGTCCACCAGTCCAGGAGGGGCGCGTAATAGCGATCCTTGGGGTCATCGGCTCTGGTACAGTCCCGGAAATCCAAGGCGCTGCGAAAGACCCCGACGATGTACTTTTGGAATTGGTCCTGATCGAGCCCGGACAAGGCCATGCCCACGGCGTCGGCGCGTTCTGATTTCCATTCCATTTCCCACCGAATCCATGTGCCATCGACGGGCTTCTCTTTCGACCGCTGTTCCGCGGCTTTATCGTAGATTCGTAGATACGTGTCCGATTGGCGGGACCCCATGCAGAGCGTCTTGCCGGTGTCCACCCCCGAGCCCAGATCGAGGCCTGCAATCAAGCGGGACTGACGGAAGTGCGAGACACAGTTGCCCGCCTTCACCGCTGCATAGATGCGATCGACATCGATCACGCCGTTGCGATCATCGAGGGCCACGTCAATGCGCCCGAAATGCCCTTTCTTCTCAAAGACCCACATCGCCACGTCGTGGAGCTTCTGATAGGTCCAATCACTGATCAACTCTTGCGACAGATCCACATGCACTTCACGAGGGGCCCAGCTGGCCGCCGTACCGATCCGGCCTAACCCGCCTGCATTCCCGCGTGACAACCAGCCTTCCCGGTACCCCAGGAAGCCTTTTTTATCCTTGATCCACTCCCCGCCGACCCGTGCGATCACCTCATCGGCAGTGGAGTCCGGCACGGTGAAGCGGAACCACCCGAGCACACATGTCCATGCACTCATGAGACCCTCCGTGAGGAACCTTGGAAATTCCGCCCCCGTTTTACCGAGCGGGGGCTGTTCTGCAGGGCGCGCCGCCGGCTGGCGCCGGCGATCGCGCCCTGCTGTGTCGAGTTGCCGTTGAGACGACGCATGCGGCTTTGTCCGTTCCGTGCCATCGCCCGTTGGACTTTCGCGAGATTGAACCGAGCCATGCGACCCAGCCACTGCACGGGGATCTCCTCCTTGCGATAGGCCCGCTGGATGGACTTCGGACTCATGCGGAGTTCCGCCGCCAACTCCTTCACCGTGAGCAACTCATTTTTTTCATGCCCAGTCCTTTCTGATGGTGCGGCTCAGCACGCCGCTGACCATACCGGTGCGAGATGAATGGGGGAAGTACCCTGCTTAGGCCTGGTTAGGACAGGTAGGGACTATTAGGGACAACGGTCACGAAGCAGGCCGAAGGGACTGTACCGTCGGTGTCCACAGAGAGGAATACTTAATGGTACGTAAGACGAGCGAGCAGGGGGGTCTACCAGACTATCGAGCGCGCAAAGGGGCAGGCATGCTGCCAAAAAGTGTTCTCTCGATGCCAACCCCAGTAGGATTGAACACGAACGACCAGGATCAATGGTTCCATTTCTGTCTCCCTCCCAAGTTGAGGTGCTTTCTCAGAGGGAAAGAGGTATTCTGCGGCGGCAGAGTTAACCCAAGAAAAGATTCCTGAATTATTCTCCTAGCCCTGCAATGTCTATTCAACGAAACGCCCAGGATCTCTTTGAATATATTGCTGAAGTTTATTCCATTGACATGCCGGTCATACGGGACGTCTTGGGTTATGGGGATGGACGCTGGTGGCAAGCCGAACTCGTGCCATCTCGTTTCTGTAAGGTCAAAAGCTTTGATGATGACAGTGACACTCAACTCGGCCCAGAAGGCACAGGCGGGGCGTGGCTTTCTGTACTAAAAAGTGCCTGTGACCCTCCTCCTCCTCTCCCAGAGTCTTTGCTTGACTGGGTCCAGCTATCTCCTAATCCATCCAAATGCCCCAGCCCTAGACCAAAGATCTCAAGACGACATCGATTTAACGAAGATACGGCTCGCCCATCGCTTTATGACGAGTATCGCAAAGCATGGATCAACTGGGAAAAGCATAGAGAGGAACAACGACCAGGAATCCCAGAACCGCTAAAGGACTGGCTTGACCTTTCTCGGGGAGAATCTAATTTACCAACCCCGATTCAGGAACAAGAACAGGAAGAACGTTTTGAAGATGACCAGAGCCGGCCAGCGCTTTTAGACGCCTACCTAACAACGCAATGGCCTCTGTGGGCCGACAGAACTTTACCTGCCTTTAGAGCGAACGAGCTGTATGACCAGCTCTTTAGCCTACACCAGAGGCTTTCCGTCGAGGGTGACCGATGGGAAATCGTTTGGGGACATCTGTTCCTGAACTGGCAGCATAGCCCAGGTCAGGCCATATACCACCCACTTCTTCTCACACCTATATTTCTCGAATTTAATCCGGAGAAGAGGAACATCACACTTACTCCCAGTCAGCCGACCAAGTTCGATTTCGAGTGTTTACGCGATTTGGAGTACAACTACAAAGACACGCTACTAAGCTTGGCTCGTCGGATTAATGAGAGCGAGGAGCCTCCCAATCCCTGGAGCCACAACACTGTTCGTGGGCTGTCCGCTACCGTATCCGGCTACCTCAGTAGCAAAGCTGAGTCCGAGACCAACTTATACAGCGACAAACCAGTATCAAAACCTTTGCCTTCTCCCAAACCGACGATTTCAAATGCGCCGATCATTTTCGTGCGAGAAAGAGTACGCCACTTCTGGATTGAAGATGCTCGAAAAGTAGCCGCTGCAATCGCAGGAGGCGCACAAGTCCCTCCGTTCATTCATGCTGCGGTTTCAGACCCAGCGAAAGATAAAGCGTCCTCGCTCGCCTGGAGCACCTCCTCAAGAGGCTCTTCGTCATCAATGAGCAATATGGTCGCCATCGGTCTTCGCACCTCTTTCCCAGCCTCGTTGCAGACTAAGACACACGCATCATGTGCTCTTGTAGCGCAACGGGGAAAGGGCTGCTACTGGTGGAGTCGCCAGGTGGAAGAGCCGACGACCGGACTTCAAGGCCCTCCCCTTTCGTCGCCACCAACTGCGTTGCGAGGTGGCGTAGCGCCAGCGCACCGACCACCAGCGCCACGACGGTCATCACGACGATCAGCGCCGGCAGCCAGGCATAAGCCCGGTGTGGGCCTGTATGACTCATGACGTTACTCGGCTTCTGTTCGTCTTGCGGCATGGGCTGCCGCCTCTCTCCCGGCTCGTGGTTGGGCTCTTCGCTGCTCGCGTGGCTCACGGGTACTCCTTCATCATTAGAGGTCTGGCCGTTGCCTCGCGCCGAGCTGCTCCGAGGTCGAGCGGAACCTCTCCAGACCCCTGGCCATTCTGTCCAGGCACAGTTGTCGTTCAACTGGCGTCACCAGAAAGGCCTCCAAACCGGCCACACGCAGATAAACTCCTCAGATCTCATTCGGCCTCCGTTCGCGGGGCGGCTCAGAGAGACAACGACATAACCAAGGCAACTTCGGCGCGCACACGCAGCCATAGTGTGTGAGTGCGGAGGTCATGAGTCCGATCAGGCGCACATGGGCCTCAGGTGTCAGGGTCATGATTTCCACTCCTAACTCGGATCCACGTTGCCATCTCACGACCGCTCTCTCTACTGACAGGGGTTCCCTGTCATCCGGAGGGAACAGACGCAGGGATACGTTCGTCCCGATAATGGGCAGGTAGTCTCCGCGGATGAGGAGTCCATGTGGAGACACATTGATCACCGTGCCGTTGCCAAGGAACTCCTTCCCCAGGTAATCGACGGGAATATCAACGGGGAGTCGTGTGGCTTTTCGTCGATCGCGCGTATCGATCATAGGAAGCTCCCTGCTCTATCGAGAAATCGTTGCAGGCGTGCGGTGTCTTCACACTGCAGGCATAGGAACTCGATTCCAAGTTGTCGGCTGTGAGCCCACCGCACCACCGCGTGATCAATGGCGATCACACAGGCTTCGTGAGGGAGACACAACTGAAGCGCCAACTCTGTGCATGGAGCGAGCGTGAGGTCGCTTTCAAGACGACAATCACCAAGCGAGAGCTCGCAGATGAGACCCTCGCTGCTACGCTCAGGGACACGGGTAGAAACAAGACACCGTAACTGCGTTCGGACTCGCTCGTGCTGGCGCAGATTCGTGATGCCAGGATGGATCGCTCTTAATAGCTCAAGCAGGGTTTGGCCCCCGGTGACGGATGTGGCCTTGAGGTATGCTTCAACGGTAGGCCACGCGACCGGATTGGCTCGTTCCTGAAGTTCTCGGATAGTGTGATTCACCTGCAAGCCTGCCTCGTTCATCACCTGGAGCAGAAAGATGCGGATGTGTTCATACTCTGCCACGCAATTGCTGTCTTGGGCTGCCTTCTCTCGTGGAACCATGGCGTTCTAATCACCTCCTTCAGAGAGAACCGTTTAACCTCTCGCATGTTCTGGTTCCCAGAACACCTGGGGTATCTCACCGCCGCTCACTTCGCCTCAATACACCTTGAACAACCGACGCCGTGAGCTGAGACACCCTTCACAGACGCCCGCTTGCCGGCACACTGTTGCGCCCTCGTCCAGCGCCCACCATCGTCACACTTCGTTGGGTCATTGGGCCTCCCGCGACTCAATGGACGGTCCTTGCTGGGACAACGCTGTCTCACCCGTTTGCATGTCGGGTGCATCCAGCTCTCGTCGCACCCTGGAGGCCAGAGCCGAGGATGAAAATGGTTTTTGCAAAAAGGCGTGTTCGGCTCTCCGTATCCCATGACGGAGAACCGCATCATCCGTAAAGCCCGACATATACAGTACTTTGATACTCGGCCATTGTCCCCGTAATCGCTCGGCGAGTTCACGCCCGCTCATCTCGGGCATCACCACATCCGTGACGAGTAGATGGATAGGACCGCTGCGGTTCTCGTACATGGCCAGTGCCTCAGGGCCGTTGCGCCCCTCCAACACCACGTACCCTAATCGTTCGAGCATGACTCGTGCGAGGGCGCACATCCTATCGTCATCTTCCACAAGCAGAATCGTGTCTGTGCCCTTGAGAACATCCAGGCTGCTAGGGACTTCCTCTGTCGCTTCTCCGTGACCGTCGCTTGCGGGAAGGTAGATCTTAAACGTGGTCCCTTTGCTCACCTCGCTGTAGACCTCGATGCTGCCGCCGCTCTGCTTGACGACCCCATAGACGGTCGACAGGCCTAGGCCCGTGCCTTTATCCTGTCCCTTCGTGGTAAAGAACGGCTCGAAGATACGGGACTGCACGGCAGGATCTATCCCTTCCCCGTTGTCGCTGATCGCGAGCATGACGTACGCACCTGGTCGCACGTAACTGTGGATCTCTGTATACGCCTCATCAAGCTCGACATTCTTGGTCTCAATGAGCAGCTGCCCTCCGCGAGGCATCGCATCCCGCGCGTTGACGGCCAGATTCATAATGACTTGGTCGAGTTGTCCCGGGTCGGCGGTGACAGGTTTCAGTGTTGGATCAAGATAAGAGAGGAGCGCGATATCCTCCCCGATAAGGCGTCGAAGCAGCGACTCCATCTCGCCCACAACATCATTGAGATTGAGCACCGTGGGCTCCAATACCTGGTTACGGCTGAGTGGGGTATCCACTTGACTCCAGTAACCCCTAGGCATTGTGGTGCGGCAGGCCGACCAGCTTTGAGAAGGAGGCGGGCTGGACAGCGACTGCTTGTTGCGCGAGCCGATAGAACAGCTTGCCTTGATGCCGGGATGTTCGGCGGTTGAATCGAAAGGTGAATTCGTCGAGGTAATAGTCCACTTGCTCCCGAGAGACGCCTCCTTGATGCGTGCCCAGCAACCAACGCTTCAACAAAGACGCCACCCGATGCACCCGTGGCAACAGCGTGGACGCCGTCTTCCCGCTGCCCCAGATCACCTTGCACCTAGTGACCTTCAGGCTGGCCCCAGATGTTGCTTGAGTTGAGCGATCTCTTTCCGCAACGCCTCAACTTCCTGGATCTGGTTGTTTTTCTCAGCGGAGGAGCTGAGGTAGGAATTCGTCGTCCACCAGTCAATGCCCATCTCGCGGGCCTTGTCCACGGAGCAGATTACCAAGCGAATCTGGATGGTCAGAAGCTCGATATCCACGAGCTTGATCTTGATGTCGCCGG
>CAYHQK010000113.1:0-7508 GCA_964358535.1 uncultured Nitrospira sp.
TGACGCCTGACGAGGCGGCCACCCTGCACGGCAGCTTCGTCCTCGACATGCTGGAACGGACCAAACTCGCCGTCGTGAAACTTCAGATCCCGTTCCATCGGTATCTGGCCTGCACGCCGTCCTCTGAGCTGGTCTTCTTCAAAATTATGGAAGAACGACAGGGCGTCCGCCTCTTAGATCAAGCAGGAGAAGACCTGGGCCAACGAATGCATCACACCTTTGTCGATCTCTTCGCCAAGGGCTACCAGCAGGTGATCATCGTGGGAACCGATGTCCCAACCTTGCCTCTGTCTGTGTATCAAGAGGCGCTCACGATGCTGGACCGCTCGGATGTGGTTTTGGGACCGTCCCTGGATGGCGGCTACTACCTCATCGGCCTCAAGCAGCCGGCAGAACAACTCTTTGCCGGAGTGCCTTGGTCCACCGATCAAGTCCTCGCCGTCACACAACAGAACGCTAAGACATTGGGTTTGTCTGTCGGACTCACCACCGCCTGGCGCGACGTGGATACGATCGCGGACTTGCAGGCACTCATCACAGAATGCCAAGAGGACGACAAGAAACCCAAGCAAGACCGAATCTTCTCCATGCGAACAGCCGGCACCTTGCAGCTGCTCGCGACCAGACTCAAGACTCGCTAAGCGAAACAATCGGCAGCACCGACCACGTAAGGGATCACCGATGGCAGAACGAGTGGCACTCATCACAGGCGGGGCCAAAGGCATCGGACGAGGGATCGCGCTCGACCTGGCGGCGCAACAATGGTCGGTTGCCATCTGCTATCGCACCAGCGAAGCAGAGGCCACGGACACAGCCGAGGCCATCACCAGCCGTGGAGGCCGAGCCCTCTCGATTCGCTGTAACGTGTCGGACCCCCAAGCGGCCAAAGGTCTCGTGGCGCAAGTCGAACAGCAGTGGGGACGGATCGATGCGCTGATCAACGGCGCAGGCCCCTACCATCGCGTAAACCTGTTCGACGAAACGGTCGAAGGCTGGAACGAGATGTTCGACGGCAATCTCCATCCCATCTTCTATCTGGCGCAAGCTGTCACTCCTGGCATGAAAGCCCGCAAATCCGGCCGCATCATCAACTTCAGCATGGCCAACGCAGACCAGATGATTTCCCAGCCGGACGTCACGGCACACTATATTGCGAAAGCCGGCGTCCTGATTCTGACTCGCACATTGGCCAAGCTCCTGGCGCCGCACAACATTACCGTCAATGCGATTTCTCCCGGCTTCATCGATTCCGGCAGTGCGCCGCCGGAGGAACTTGCCGGCATGACCAAGCGCATCCCCGCCGGCTACATCGGGACGGTAAACGACACAGTTGCGGCAGTGCGCTATCTCCTCAGCGACGAAGCGCGCTACGTAAATGGAGCCAACATACAAATTAGCGGGGCATGGGGGGTGTGAGAAGGCTGAACGGCCTCGGCTCTTTGCTCGCGCAACGCGCGGCCTTGGAAGGCCCTCGTTGGACGCGCGCAGTTGAGCCAAGACCGTCCAGCCTTCCTGGGATGACGAAGAATGGAGATATGAGGGAGGCATCATGAAATCAGAACAAGAACGGACAGCACATAGTCGCTTCATCCAAGCCCTCCAGCACGAACACCTCACCTGTCCCAAGCCTGGATGCGGCGGAGCGATGCACAGCAGGGATCTGTCCCAACATACAGATAAGATCAAGACCTATGAAGCCGAATGCGAACGGTGCGGCTTGAAAGAACGGATTGCCGGAAACGAACAAGCCACGCCACCCTGGGACAACGCCTCACTGGAACTGATGGCAGACGAGCACCTGATGCATCAGCAACCGGTCTGCCCCTTCGACGACACCCCGGTCGTCTTCATCTCCCTCCCCAACCCACGACGGCGCGCACGCTACCGGCTCTGCTGCTTCTACTGCGGCCGCCAAACCGAAATGGACTGGCCGCCGGCAGAAACCAAGCGGTAAAAAGAAGGGACGACCGGGCCGTCCACCCACGAGAGCTGGGAGGCCTTCCTCTTTTCTCCTCCCCACCCGCTGCTGCATGAAATAACGGGGGCGACGGTAATGCTCTCACTGCGCGCGTCCAACGAGGGCCTTCCGAGGCCGCGCGTTGCGCGAGCATAGGAGCATGATCGTCGCCCTCTCTTCCTCTTCCCTCCCCCAAGCCGCTGGATGACAAAAACAGGAAGGGCGTCTGCGGAACTCTTGATTGCGCACGTCCAACGAGGGCCTTCGGAGGCCGCGCGTTGCGCGAGCAGGAGAGTTTGGCAGACGCCCTTCCCGATCTTCTTCTCAGCTCTTCTATTTTCCGAATGTTTTTTTCAGCAGTGGCTCAATCTCGCCTTTGGCTGCCATAGGATCCAGCACATCGGTATCGCCATAAAACTGTCCGTCGATGAACACCTTGGGAAGCGTCGGCCAGTTGGTCATTTTTGAAAGCGCCTCCCGCTTGGCCGGTTGAGACAGGACATCGATGAGTTCAAACGGATACCCGTACTTGTCGAAGAACTGTATGGTCTCTCTCGTAAACCCGCACATCGGCATCTGTTTGGTACCCTTGCCGTAGATCAAAATCTTGTGCGCAGCAACTTCCTTGTTAATTTCTTCTTGAATGGGCTCTGCCATGGGTCGGCCTCCTAGTCTTCATCTGTTGTTTTAGCGGTGAGTTCAAGGGCATGAATCCGTCCGTCTTTCATCGGAACATCTAATGCCTGATAAATCATGCGGTGCCGATCCAGTAGATTCTTCCCAGCAAAGGCTGCCGAAATGACCACCACTTTCAGATGATCCATCGTGCCGGTCCGGTCCAAGACCGTGACCGCAGCGTCCGGCATCATCCGGCGCACATATTCCGTTAAAACATCAGGTGTAATCATGCCCTCTCCTAATTTTGTATTTTTCACAATAACTCAGCGCCGGACTGAAAGGCAATTCGAGGCCAGCCAGAAGTGGGCTGCGGTTTGTCTGGTCTATCTCGTCTGTCTGGTCTGTTTGGTCTTTCTGGTCTGACGAGACCAACCAGATGAACCAGACAGACCAGAGAGACCATCCAACTTTTTTTGCGCCACGACCTCTGATGTTGGTGGTGGTGGTTTCCAACACATGATGGTGGATAGCGGCCACGTCCAGCACGTCTCTTCACGACGAGACTCCTAATTTGCTGGAAATTTGAGCTATTCACGCCTGACACCTCTGGCACGCTCATTGCGATTCAAACAGGGCAAGAGCAAGTGAACAGACCCTGAGCAACCACATCTCACTATCAACCAAGGAGGGTGCCATGAGTGAGTATAAATCCGGGTTCTTTGTCGGGGGAGAGGCCTGCAACGGACGGGTGCTTGTGGTGGACGACGAGCCGGATATTCGCAAGGTCGTGAAGATGACTCTGCAGAAAGCAGGCTATGACGTGCTGGAGGCGGAGAACGGCGAGAAGGCCATTGAGACCATCAATAGCGGCGAGAACCGGCTCATGCTGGACGTGATGATCTGCGATATCCGGATGCCCAAAGTAAACGGCATCGAAGCCATTGCCTACTTCCGGAGCAACTACCCACATGTCCCCCTCATTGTATTAACCGGCTTCCCGGATACCGATATGGCGACGTCATTCCTCCGGCAAGGCGTGGTAGATTACCTCGTCAAGCCAGTCGAAGGAGAGAAGCTGAGGTCAGCCGTCGCCCGGGCCATGGAACAGCGGGAACTTGCCAGGCTATAATGATGAGACCCGTTCGCTCTATGCCGAGGAGAGGCATTCCCCTTTGCTCTCCTCGGCAAGAGAGCCACAATCCTCCCAGAGGAAGGAGGTCTGAATGGACAGCTCCGACCATACCAAGGTCGCCATTCTGGGGGCGGGGCGCGGTGGCCGCGCGCTGTTAGATCTCCTGCACCAAATCCCGTCCATTGAGATCGTCGGCATTGCAGACCGTGATCCTGCCGCACCAGGGCTGCAACGAGCGCAGGAACTGCGGGTTCCCGTCATGATCGATGTGACCACTCTCATCGGTACCCAGGGCATCAGCCTGATCATGGATGTCACGGGGGATCCAGAGATGGAGATGTACCTGCGCGCCCACCAACCTCCGCACACCGACATCCTCAGTGGATCGGCCTCCCGGCTATTGTGGGAGCTGGTCCAGCGCGAATCCAAACTCGAAGCCGAGCTCCTCCAGGCAGAAAAACTCGCGGGCATCGGCTCATTTGCTGCGGGGATTGCCCATGATATCAATAATCCCCTGCAACTCATTATGGGCCTGGCGGAAAACCTCGCGGAAGAACAAAACCTGACCGCCGTCCACGAACAGGCCCAGGACATTATCGAAGCCGTCAGACGGACGAGCGCCATCTGCCGGGACCTCACCCGCTACTCACGGCGCGCGTCTCCCCACGAGGATGTGCCCGTGTCTCTCAACGGGAAGCTGGACGAGGCGCTGAAAATCGCCCGCTATGCCTCCAGCTTTCACGATATCGAGATGGTCAAACGGTACCAGCCAGGCGCCGCCGTCAAAGGCAATCCGGATGAGCTCCTGCATGTCTTCGTCAACCTGATCACCAATGCGGTCCATGCCATGGAGCAGGTTGGCGGCACCTTGACGCTTGAAACCCATGTCCTCGACGGGCAGGTCGGCATCCGCATCTCCGATACGGGCTCCGGCATCGCCCCGGATAAAATCCCCGAGATCTTCGAGCCATTTTTCACCACGAAGGTCCCGGGCAAAGGTACGGGGCTGGGACTCTATAACGTCAAAACCATCGTCAACAAAATGCACGGCTTGATTGCAGTCGACAGTCAGATCGATCAAGGCACCACCTTTACCTTGACCTTCCCCAAAGTCGAGTCGGCAGAACAAGGATGTCTGTCATGAATCCCGTACATCCCCCGTCTCATCCAGAAACGAGATGGGGGCTTCAACTCAAACTGATTCTGTCCATGCTGCTAGTGGGGGTGGTGCCCCTCATGGTGGGTCTCGCGCTCGCCTTTTGGCAGGGCTCTCGCGAAATCCAGATCGTCAACGGCGAAAGTTTCAAGGCCCTGGCCGAGGAGACGGCCAGAAAAGTCGACCTCTTGGTGTCCGATGAAGTCGCACGGACATCACGAATTGCGGCAGACCCCTCGATTATCCATGAACTGGAGCAACGGCGCGATGCCCTCCAGGACATGGCGAAAGAGGAACGCCGCCGCGCGGTGGAGGGGCTCACGGGGGGCTGGGAGGCCAAAGATCCCGCGGCAGTCCAGGCCATCACGGGAAGCAAAATGGCCGCTCTCCTTCAAGAGTATTTCTCGGGAGCCCGCAGCGAAACGGATCAACTGATCCCGCAAGTGGTCCGGTCTGCCACCAAGATGCTCTACATCACCGACATGGAGGGCAACCTCGTGGCGTCGTTGACCACGATGCCTCCCCTGGCCAATAAAAATACGGCCTGGTGGAAGGGTGCCTTCCACCACGGGGTCGGCCAGCTCTTCATTGAAGATGTGCACTTCGACGAACAGGCCCAGACCTATGTCGTCAGCATCTCACTCCCAATTATGGACCGCATCCGGTATGAAGCGGTCGGCGTCATCCATCGCGTGATCGACGCCAAAGAGTTTTTCTCGCCCTCGATCGCGCCCATTCGCTTCGGCAAGACCGGCCATGTGATGCTGATCGATCATCGCGGCATCGTCATCAGCTGCCCCATTCTACCGACCGGCGTCCGGCTCTCCGACCCGCAGCTCATTCCCCTGGTCACACCTCTTCAGCCCGGCTGGGTCAGTGCGCCAAGCGATGGCCACGGGGGAACATCCACCTCGATTATCGGATTCGCCCCGGTGCCGGAAACCAGCCGTGCCACCAATGGCGATCTCAGCAAAGGGTCCTGGCACAGCTTCGTGTGGCAAGCCTCGGACGAACTCTTTGCCCCCATTCATCACTTGCTCACCTGGATGGCCGTCTTCAGTCTCGTCTCCATCGGATTGATGGCGTCGCTCGGCTACCTCGCGGCCAACCGAATCGTCACCCCGGTGCGCCGATTGCAGGCCGCGGCGCAATTGATCGGGCGCGGCGAACTGCGAGAGCCGATCGACATCAGAACCGGCGATGAAATCCAGGACCTGGCCGACGAATTCAATCGCATGCATCGCCAGTTGGAAGCGGCGTTTGCCGGCCTGACCGATCAAGTGGCCGTGAAAACCCAACAAATGGAATCCCTCCTTCACTCCACGGACCAGATCCTGAATGCCGTCCCAACCCCGATCATCATGGTCAATCAGGACGAACAGGTGCAGTACATCAACCGGGTTGGACGCGACTCCTTTCAGGCCATACTGGACTCAACCAAATTAATCCCGCTGTTCGATATACTCCCCGTCGATGCCGCGGTACGGGAGCGCCTCCGAGCAGAATTCAGACGTGTACGGAGCGGGGAGAATATCGCGACCGCAACTGGAGCAGAGGAGGCCGCTGTCGTCAACCGAGCCCGTGACCCGTTAACCCCGACGACGGACAGGGCAGAACCACGCAACCGGCAGGAGATTCAGATTGGCCCCCGGCAATATCACTACCAGTGGTTCCACCTGACCGGAGGGAACCAGGGAGAGGACCGGATCGGCCTGATCTTCAGGGACACGACTGACGACAGCCGCCTCCAAGACCAGCTCATCCAGGCCGAGAAATCCGGCAGTCTCGGAACCCTCACCGCCGGGATCGGACATGAGTTGAACAATCCGCTCTTCGGCATTCTCGGATTGGGAGAAGCCATCGGAGATGAAGCCAGCCTCGACCGGGCCAAATCCTATGCCCGCGACATCGTTCAGCATGGCCGACGAATGGCCGCGACCATTCGAGACTTCACCGGCGTCACGACCCGCGAGTCATCGGACCAACGGCAGCCGGTTCACCTCGAACAGGAACTCGACCAGGCCATCGAAACGCTCACGGGCAGCCTGGACACCTCAGGCCTTACGATCAAGAAAACCTATGCGGGAGATACCTCGGTGCTGGCCCTCCCCGACCAACTCAGACAGGCCTTCATGAATTTATTGATGAATGCCATCCAGGCCATGAAGGGCCAAGGGATCTTATCTCTTTCGACCGCCCTCACCGAGACATCCGTCATGACCATGATCACGGATTCAGGCCCCGGCATCCCAAAACAGCACCTGTCAAAACTATTCGATCCGTTCTTTACCACTAAGGGGCAAGGCGAGGGATCAGGGCTCGGCCTTACCGTTGCACGCCGCATCATTAAAAAATTCGGAGGGGACATCAGAATTGAGAGCCAGGAAGGACGCGGCACCTCCTGTATCGTGACCCTTCCGCTGATCCCTCGTCTACCATCCCCACAGGAGGCTCCATGCACCGAATCACCGTCTCGCGCTACGCCGCAGTCCTCCTCATCCTAGTTTGCGGGCCCTGGTGGGAGCCCTCTGCCCTCTCCGCCAAGGAACGCCCTGGGTCGACCGGCATCCCGCCGGAGAAAGTGGCGGCCTATGTCTATGCCGTCATCAAGGCCGATCGCACGGTCTACACGACGGAGATCGTCA
>CAYHQK010000114.1:0-7490 GCA_964358535.1 uncultured Nitrospira sp.
CACTTCGAAGTGGCCAGGGCCATCGCCAGCCATCAGGCCGACGTCGGGATCGGGATTCGATCCGCCGCGCAACTCTTCGGCCTCGATTTCGTGCCGCTGCAAGCAGCCCGGTACGATCTTGTGGTGCCCAAAGCCTACCTGAAGTCCCATCCGACATTGGCTCACCTGTTCGAGACCATCGTCAGCCGCTCGTTTCGGGCAGAGATCGATGCGCTTGGCGGGTATGACACCACGAGCACGGGGACGGTGCATTCGTTAGCATGATGAGTTTGACGTTCAGGCAACAACGTGTGTGGTGCTTCCTCCTGTTGATCTTCGTCTCAGTGAACCCTTCTGTAAGCGTCGCAGAGCCATTGGTCATTGCTGCCTCTCCCTCCCTACGGGTCCCGCTTGAGGGGCTGGCTCGTGCGTTCGAAGCGACACGCCCGGCTGTGTCGGTGCGTCTCTCATTCGAACGGGGACTCGATCTGAGACGGACCATTGCGCAAGTGGAGAACGAGGGATCGCTGGCCGTTGAGCAACGTCCGATCCATCTTGTCGCGCCTGGCGACGACGAGTTGATCACGAGACTGGCGCAGAAACAGTATGTGTGGCCGGAGACCAGGACCCTCTATGCCGCCAGCCCGCTCGTGCTCGTGGTCCCGGAATCGTTGGTGGATGCCCCGACCTCGTTTGCCTCGCTGGCGCAGGACTCTCGTTGGCGCATTGCCGTCGCCGATCCTCTGATTACACAGCTAGGGCAGGAGACGGCTACCTGTCTGGAATCGTTGGGGATTGCCGGGGCCTTGGCCGATCGTCGAGAGGTGGCGGTGGATGCCCGTGGCGTGTTGGATCGCGTGTTGAGAGGCGATGCCGATATGGGGATCCTCTTTGGGCCCGATGCCATGCAGGAGCAGGAACATGTTCGCGTGGCAGCGGTGGCGCCGAAAGCCCACCATCGTCCGCGCGTCTATTCGATGGCCATGGTGCGGAGCTGTCCCGATCGCACGCTCTGCAGAGATTTTCTCTCGTTCCTGCATTCGATGCCGGCGCGAGATGTGTTGAAACAGTTGGGGTACGGCATTCCGTCGTCGTCTGATCATGAATAACAGGATTGTCCTATTCGGTGCGCTCGTCATCCTGGGCCTGGCAGCCGGCTGTGCCAGGCTGCCCTACGACACGATGGCGGTGGAGGAGCATGATCGCCTGTTGGTGGCGCTCCAGCAGGAAGTTGCGCCAGCCAGCTATGCCCATCCTGTTCAAGTGAGCGTGGCCGATGTGGCAGCCATCCTCCGGGGATTTTCTGTCCGTCCGCAACGGGCTCTGCCCCTTCGGTGGTACGCAGAAGAAGATCCGCCGAAGCCCCTGTTTCGGGAGGATGAGATTCGCCTCTTGGCGCCTGCGCTGAGTCGGGCATTGCACGTGGTCGGGCCGGATGAGCGGGTGCGGTTCGAAGTGCGTGCGCCGGGGTTGAATCCTGCGACGAGTCGTGATGTCACGGCCGGGTGGGTGGCGGTGCGGGAGTTCTATTTCTACCTTTCGGTTGAGCAGGTTCATGCGCAGGTTCCCATCAGAAAGTCGGACCAGTACGATTACAATTTTCCCACGCCGCCGCCATTGCCCGGTTCCTTTCTCCTGTATTTTGAACCAGGACGATATTGGGTGATCGATCGGTCAGGTTTGACTAGAGGGTTGGACTATCGTGCGTTTCTCAAGTCCGCCATCGCGCCAGCGGGAGGCCCTTCGCGATGAGGGGCTTGTCTCGTTTGCTTGTGACAACCGTGTGTGTGATCACGGCAGTTTTCATGGTGTGGGGATCTTTTGTGATGGCGGCGGAGTCAGGTCGATTGGTCGAGAAGGATGGCAAGTATGTGTTTGTCGAGAGCCTCGATCCGGCAACCAAGTTGCTGCTTGAACGGGCGGTGAAGCAGGGGACCATCACGCAAGGGGAGTTCGATCGTGTGGCGCAGGAGTCAGAACGGAGAGCCTATCTTCTCCAGCCGAGCTACAAGCTCTGGTATGACCGGGGATTCAATATCTCGCTGAACGACAACGCCTTCCTGCTCAAAATTCGCGCGCGGTTCATGGGCCGCATGACGAATCGATTCCGAAACGATGCCTGGAGGAATCCAGGCGATGCGAAGAATTTCCCGGAATTGCTCGGCGTCTTCGGAGACTATCGGGCCAGCCGGTCGGACAACGAGTCCACCCAATTCAACCTCCGCCGGGCGCGGCTCTATTTCATGGGGCATCTCTTCAATCCTGACTTCAAATACTACATCCAGCTCCGTGGTGAAACGGCGGAGAATGCCCAGTCGCCCGGATCGCTCCAGTTGTTTGATTGGTTCTTCACCAGCACCCACGTGCCCTTGGCCAACGTCCAGTTCGGCCAATACAAGGTCTATTTCAATCGAGCGCAGATCAACTCAACGGCGTCGATGCAGTTCGCCGAGCGGGCCCTTGTGATGGATGCCTTTACTGGGAGCGGGCTCGATCGGCGCGACATCGGTCTCACCCTGATGAACGACGAAGAACTCTATCCGGTGAACTATTATCTGGGGGTCTTCAATGGTGCCGGTCCGAATTTTAATCGGCTTGGATCATTTACCAGCGAACAGCCGACCGAAGGCTGTCCCGCTGGTGTGACTGTGTCCAGTTGCGAGGCGGGCCAGCGGAACATCAATTCCAATGTGCGGATGGATCTCAATAAGCTCATGTTCGCAGGACGGCTCATGTGGAACATTATGGGGCGGCCAGGCTATGGCGAGGGGGATCTCGTCTACTCAGAGACCCCGCAAATGGCGATTGCTGGAGGCTATGCCTACAATCCGAGCATCAATACCAGTTCCAATAATGCGTTTGTCGGGATCGATTTGGGGAACCTGAATTACCGACGGCAGTTGGCAGCCTTCGGGAATGGCAGACAGCTTGGTTGGGGCGTCGTCGATTACTCGACCTGGGCCCTGGACTATGTGCTCAAGTATCGGGGCTTCTCCTTTCAAACTGAATATTATTTCAAGAATGTGACGCGCCATAACAAGGGGGTTCCCTGCATGAACGCCGGCTGTACGTCGGTGGCTTCAGGTCTGTTGGGTAATGCACAGGGCTGGTATGGGCAGTCCGGCTATTTTCTGTTGCCGAGAAAGTTGGAGCTGGCCGGTCGTTACGCCTATTGGGATCCCGATACTAATGCGGCCGGAGATCTCGTAAAGGAAGCGAATGTGGCCCTCACCTACTATGTGAACGGAAATTACGACCAGACTATTACGTTGCAATATTCCAACCTCGCCATGGGGACCGGGGGCTATGCCATCGGTCGGAGTGCGCCCTTGCCAACCGGGTCTGGCACGGTGCCGCTGGATGCGCGCGGTGGGACCTTGATTGAAAATGCGATCCGGCTCCAATATCAAATATTTTTCTGAGGCCTGCGATGAAACATTTGGTTTGTTCTCTCTTGCTTATGGGCGTGCTCGTCGGGAACGATCCGCTTCCGGCTAAGGCGGGGCAAGAGATCACTGTGGCTGCGGCGTCGGACTTGAGCTTCGCATTCAAGGAAGTCACGGCTCTGTTTGAACGGACCACGGGAACTCATGTGAAATTGTCGCTCGGTTCCTCCGGGAATTTCTTCTCGCAGATCCAGAACGGGGCGCCCTATGATCTCTATTTTTCGGCCGATAGCCGCTATCCGCAAAGACTTGTCGAGAGCGGCCATGCGGTGGCATCGTCGCTCTATATCTATGCGGTCGGTCGCATCGTGCTGTGGGTGCCGAAGCCATCTCCATTGCAGATCGAGCAGCGAGGATTGGATGTCTTGCTTGATCCGTCCGTGAAGAAAATCGCCATTGCCAATCCCAAACATGCGCCCTATGGCAGAGCGGCGGTGGCGGCGATGGAGCAAGCCCTGCTCTACGATCGCGTCAAAGACAGGCTGGTGCTGGGCGAGAACGTTTCGCAAACGGCGCAGTTCGTTGAGTCAGGCGCGGCGGATGTTGGAATCATCGCCTTATCCCTGGCTCTGGCGCCGCCGATGCAGGCAGCAGGGCGCTACAAGGAAATTCCTGCTGAGGCCCATCCTCCCTTAGTGCAGGGGGCAGTCCTGTTAACCGGAGCCTCGCACCAGGTAGAGGCTCAGGCTTTCCTCTCGTTTCTCCAAAGTACGGAGGGACGGGCCATCATGACTCGCTATGGTTTCGTGGTTCCGGACAAACGGTAACGATCAGATGAATTGGATTGCCATCGGAGTCACCGTCAAACTCGCAGCCTTGACCTCAATGTTGTTGCTGGTCATCGGCCTGGGGATTGCCTATTGGCTGAGTTTTTCCCGTTGGCGCTGGAAGTTTCTTGTCGAGTCGATCGTCGCGCTCCCGCTCGTGCTGCCTCCGACCGTGCTGGGGTTTTATATCCTGGTGGCGATCGGACCTCACAGCCCGGTCGGTCGTTTCTATGCAGACCTCGTCGGACATTCGTTGCCCTTTACCTTTGAGGGGCTCCTGTTTGCCTCGATTCTCTACAGTATGCCCTTTGCCGTGCAGCCGTTCGCTGCGGCGTTCGATCAAGTAGACCGGCGTTTGATCGAAGCCTCCTGGACCCTGGGGCAATCGAAGTTCAAGACTTTCTTCAAGCTCATCCTGCCGCTTTCGGTAACCGGAGTCATCACCGGCGTCGTGTTGAGCTTTGCCCATACCCTGGGTGAGTTCGGTGTTGTGCTCATGGTCGGGGGCAACATCGAGGGTGAAACGAGGACGGTCTCGATCGATATTTACGACGAGGTGCAGGCGCTCAATTATGCCGGAGCCGCGAAGACGGCCTTCTTCCTCCTCGTGGTCTCCTATCTGGTGTTGCTCTGTGTCTATGCGATGAATCGAAAGGTATGGGCTGTATGGCCGCAACGTTAAGCCTCAACTGCCGGAAAATATTTCCCGGCCGGCTGACGATCGCCGCGGAGCTGGAGCTCCCTCTTGATCCGCCATCGGTGCTGATCCTGTTCGGACCGTCCGGCTCCGGTAAAACGACGCTGCTCCGTTGTCTGGCGGGACTTGAACAGCCGGAGGAGGGGACGATCCGGTTTGGATCGGAGATATGGGTCGATGCCGCCCGCCATCACAGTATGCCGCCGCAAGCGCGCCATCTCGGCTATATGTCGCAGGACTATGCGTTGTTTCCGACTCATACCGTGACGGGTAATATCGAGTATGGGTTGAGTAACTTGCCTCATGACGAGCGGCGCAGGCGGGTGAGCGAGGTGCTGGCTTTGCTGCAACTCCAGGGATTGGAACAGTCGAAGCCCCGTCAGTTATCAGGCGGTCAGCAGCAGCGGGTGGCCTTGGCCCGCGCGATTGCCCGTCAGCCGCAGCTATTGCTATTGGATGAACCGTTGTCAGCCTTGGATGCTCCGACCAGAGGCGCACTCTGTAGGGAGCTACGCTCCTTGCTTACCAGGTTGAAAATTCCGACTGTCGTGGTCACTCATGATTGGACTGAAGCCCTGACGCTGGGCGATCTCATTGCCGTCATGAGCGAGGGCAAGATACTTCAGATCGGCGTTCCTCAGGAGGTCTTTTCTCGGCCGGCCAATGAATCGGTGGCGCAGATTGTGGGAGTCGAGACGGTCGTACGGGGGCAGGTCAGTGACTATGCACATGGGCTTGCCACAGTTCAGGTCAACGGCATAGCCATGAAGGCGCTGGCGGTGGAAGGGATGGGCCCATCGGTCTATGTCTGTGTCCGTGCCGAAGATGTGGTGCTGGAGCAGGCGGGGAGCGGTATGACCAGCGCCAGGAACCACCTTGCTGGGCGGGTGGTCGATATCCTTCCCCAGGGCGTGATGGTGCAGGTGAAGATCGACTGCGGCTTTCCTCTCACTGCGATGATCACTCGAGGGGCTGTGGAGGATTTGCGTCTGGCGCCAGGGGCCTCCGTTATCGCGGCGATCAAGGCCGGATCTGTGCATCTGGTGTCTTGTTCAGTTGTCTGAAGAGGAAGGGCTGGTGGAAATATTTAAAGATCTAGGCCGGTGATTAAGAGGAAAGTGTACAAAATCATCCTCCCCAGCTTCTGTGGATAAGTCTGTTCATAAGATTGCCACGCCAGCAAAATACCGCACGATTCTTCACCCGTAACACGTCTTTGCCTAAAAAATAGGCATTGGTCTATGATGATGGTGCACTACTAGATATGGTGGTACTTGCTGAAATATAAGATAAAAACAACAAAACCTAGGCAAATATTGATATTTTATACTCTCTGATTGTGAACGTCCGCACTGGCAGCGACATTTTCGGCAAGTTATGCACAGATCCCTCTCCTGGATAGGGCTTTCTTCATCTATTTCGTAAATCTTGGACGGGGGCTTGACGGCGTAGCATTGTTTATGTAACCATTGGTTACACCATGAAGCCAACTGATCTGAAGCGAATTCGCGAACAGCTTGGGCTGACCCAGCAGCAGCTGGCCGATGCCTTGCGGACAACCCGCGTATCAGTTGCTCGGTACGAGACCGGGATGCGCCGTATTCCCGGGATGGTAGAAATCGCGCTGGATCAGTTGGAGGGGGCACCGGAAATTCCCATGGCAGGAATGGTGGCAGCTGGTTCACCGATCGAACCGGTCCCCCAGTCCGAACTCATTGATGTGCCTCCGAGCATGTTACGGGGGGGCGACACGTTCGCGCTCCGCGTCAAAGGGGAATCCATGAAAGATGATGGCATCCTCCCCGGCGATCTTGTGGTGGTGAGAAAACAGGCGACAGCGCATAACGGGCAAACCGTCGTGGCGCTGGTGAATCAGGAGGCCACGATCAAGACCTACTTCAAGAAGGATTCACACATTGAGCTGCATCCGGCAAATCAGGCGATGCAGCCGATTATCGTGACTCCTTCCGATACCTTTCATATCGAAGGCATTCTTATTGGCGTGATTCGGCATTGTGCAGTCTAATTCATGAGAGGAGGCAGGACATGATGCATGCAGGAGGAAGACCCTGTGAGGCGGAACGGCTGGTTGATTTGGAACGAACGGTGGATTTCTTAAACGGACAGTTACGCGAAGTGCAATGGAAGCTGTGCCGGCCTAAAGCGGATCTGCTCCCCATTCGGTTGTGGCGGACTCTGGTGAGTCCCAAGGGCGGGCAGGAGTTTATGTCAGCCGTCTGCAATCGCCAGGTTCGTCCGAACATGAAGATGGTGTCTCATGCTGACCCAAGATCGTAGGGCGGTGAGGTCAGCCGTCGGTGCCTGTTCTGACTGTGGGGCGGTGGTTCTGCGGCGCAGGGTCTGCGTGGACGGGATGACCCATTCAACGGTCGAACTCTGTGAGCGTTGCTGGGCCGCTTCTCAGCAGCGGCAGGTCTTTTCAGGCGGATGCTGCGGCTAACGGAACCTGGCAAAATGACTGCTACAGCCCTGTAGACACTCTCCAGATCATTCCTGTATCCTATTGCCCAGTTACGTACCATCCGTTCTGGCGGTGTAGCTCAGTTGGTAGAGCAGCGGACTCATAAGCCGCGGGTCTCC
>CAYHQK010000115.1:0-7337 GCA_964358535.1 uncultured Nitrospira sp.
TTTTTCCTGAAGCGGCAGATCGCCTGGCTCGCCTTCGGCTTTCTCTTGATGCATCTCACGTCGCGCATCGATTACACGCTGTGGAAGAAGCTCTCCATTCCGATGTTGCTCTGCATGCTGCTGCTGCTGATCATGGTGCTGGTGCCGGGGCTGGGTGTGGCGGCCAAGGGGGCGCGGCGCTGGTTGCGGTTGGGGCCGATCTCGATGCAGCCGGCGGAAATGATCAAGCTGGTGGTGGTCATTTATATGGCGGCCTATCTGACCAGAAAAGGGGACAAGATCGCGTCGTTTCGCGAGGGTCTGCTGCCGGCCCTGATCGTGCTCGGACTGCTGAGCGGGCTGGTCTTGCTCGAACCGGATCTCGGGACCGTCGTGGTGATCGGGCTGGTGACGATCGGGCTCTGTTTCCTCGCCGGGGCGCGTATTTCCCATCTGTTGACGCTGGCCCTCTGCGCCATTCCGGTCGTCTTGGTGTTGGTCATGGGGTCCAGTTACCGGCGCCAACGGCTCATGACCTTTCTGGCTCCCTGGAAGGAAGCGTCGGCTGCCGGGTTTCAAATTACGCAGTCCTTCCTGGCGTTCGGCAGTGGCGGGCCCTTCGGAGTGGGGTTGGGCGAGGGCAAGCAGAAGCTCTACTTCCTCCCGGAGGCTCATACGGATTTTGTGTTGTCGCTGGTTGGAGAAGAACTGGGGCTGGTGGGGACCGTCACCGTGATCCTGCTCTTTGCGGTGTTTGTCTGGCGGGGCTTTCAGATCGCCGCGCGCGCGCGGGTGCCGTTCGGCCGGTATCTGGGCATGGGCATTACCCTCTTGATCGGCGGCCAGGCCCTGGTGAATGCGGCGGTGGTGACAGGGCTCTTGCCGACGAAAGGGCTGACCTTGCCGTTCGTCAGTTACGGGGGGTCGTCGCTTGTGGTCAGTTTGATCGGGGTGGGGATCTTGCTCAGCATTTCTCGCGACCGGCATGCGGGCGGCTCGCGCGGTGGACGGGGTGGATCGGATCACGAATGACGATCGTCATTGCAGCAGGGGGAACCGGTGGTCATCTCTATCCGGCTGTGGCGTTGGCGCGAGAGTTTCTCCGGCACGACCCCGCAACCCAGGTGCTCTTCGTGGGGACCTCGCGGGGACTCGAATCGAAGGTGCTGGCCCATGAGGGATTTGAGCTGGCTCTGATCAGTGCCCAGCCGGTGATGGGCAAGGGCCTATTCGGGGCGGTGAGAGGGCTGTGCGCGCTCCCGAAAAGTTTGTGGCAGTGTTTGAAGATTCTGCGAACGAGACGGGCGGATCTGGTGATCGGGATCGGCGGCTATACCAGTCCGATGGTGCTGCTGGCCGCAGCTTTGACGGGGGTGCCACGCGTGATTCTTGAGCCGAATGCACGGCCTGGTATGGCGAATAAGGCGGTGGGGCCCTTCGCGCAATTGGTGTTTCTCGGATTCGAATCGGCGGCCGAGTCGTTCACTCGGTCCAAGGTGCGGGTGACGGGGATTCCGATTCGCAAGGCCTTTCTGGACTTCGTGCAGCAGAGCCAGGAAAACCGGACGCCGTTCCATCTGTTGATTTTCGGCGGGAGCCAGGGGGCGAAGGCGATTAATACGGCGGTGATAGAAGGATTGCCAGAACTGATGACGCAGCTGCCACAACTTACAGTAACCCATCAGACCGGCGAGTCCGACCAGGCGAGGGTGGCTGAGGCCTATCGTCGCGCCGGCATCTCCGCTCAGGTGACCCCATTCCTCTATGACATGCCTGCCGAGTTACGGCAGGCGGATCTCGTGGTGGCGCGAGCCGGAGCCATGACAGTGGCGGAACTGACGACATGTGGCAAGCCGGCCATCCTGATCCCGCTGCCGTCCGCCATCTATAACCATCAGATGCAGAATGCCAAGGTGATGGAGGCGGCAGGGGCCGCCGTCGTGCTTCCACAATCGGCGCTCACTGGTTCCACGTTGGCTCGCGCGGTTGCGGGCATTCTCGGGGATCCAGCGCGAGTGCAGGCGATGGGCGCTGCCAGTCTAGCGATGAGACGAACCGACGCGGCCGAGGTCATCGTCCGCGAATGCTACGCACTCATGGAGGGCCATCATGATGTCGACCGGTCTGGTAGAGAGGCAGGAGTCTAATGGCGCAGAGTCACGTCGTCAGGGACAATCTTCATATCCACCGGTCGGTGGAGTAAGGCGCGCGGCCATGTTTCGCAAGACGCAACAGATACATCTAGTCGGCATCGGGGGCTCGGGGATGAGCGGCATCGCCGAGGTGCTGCTGACCCTGGGCTATAAAGTGACGGGCTCTGATTTGCAGGCGTCCGATACGACGAGGCGATTGGAAGAGCTTGGCGGACGCATCTTTGTCGGCCATCAGGAGTCGAATGTGGGGGAGGCGCAAGTGGTGGTCATCTCCTCCGCCGTGTCGGCCCAGAACCCCGAGGTGGTGGCGGCGAAGGCCAAGCAGATTCCCGTGATTCCGCGGGCCGAGATGCTGGCGGAGCTGATGCGGTTGAAATTCGGCGTCGCCATTGCCGGCGCCCACGGTAAGACTACGACAACGTCGATGGTGGCCAATGTGCTGGCGCAGGGGGGGTTGGATCCCACCATGGTGATCGGGGGCAAGGTGAATGCGCTGGGAAGTCACGCCCGCCTTGGCCGGGGCGATCTCCTCGTGGCGGAAGCGGACGAGAGCGACGGGTCGTTCCTCCGTCTGTCTCCGACCATCGCCGCCGTTACGAATCTCGACCGGGAACATCTCGAACATTACGGCAGCATGGAGCGCATCAACGAATGTTTCCTCGAATTCATCAATAAGGTGCCCTTCTACGGATTATCCGTATTGTGCGCGGACGACGATCGGCTGAGGGCGCTGTTTCCGAAGATCGTGAAACGCTATCAGACCTATGGGCTCAGTGAGCCAGATGGAGTCACGCCGGACTTTTTTGCGACGGACATCAGCTTGAACCAGTGGGGCGCCGAGTTCCGGGCGCAGTTCCGCGGGCGCAACCTGGGTCCGTTTCGCCTGGCGGTGCCGGGCCGACACAATGTCTCCAATGCGCTCGTGGCGATTGCGATCGGGGTCGAGTTGGATGTGCCGGTGGACCTCATTCGAAAGGCGCTGGCGGCCTACACGGGAGTGGAGCGGCGTTTCCATCTGCGAGGGGAAGTCAACGGGATCATGGTCGTGGACGATTACGGGCACCATCCGACGGAGATCAAGGCGACCCTGTCCGCTGCGAAACAAGGCTGGGGAGACCGGCGGTTGGTGGTGGTGTTCCAGCCCCATCGCTATACCAGGACGCGAGATCTGCTGGAGGATTTTGCCAAGGCCTTCGCGCAATCGGACGTGCTGTTTTTGACGGAAATTTATGCGGCAGGCGAGCAGCCGATTCCGGGGGTGTCCGGAGCCAAGCTGGCCGAGATCGTTCGTGCGGCAGGCCATCCCTCCGTGACCTTTGTGGAACAGAAAGACCAGCTGGTGGAGCAGGTCTTGCCCCATCTGAAATCGGGGGATCTCGTCATTACCTTGGGGGCTGGGGATATTTGGAAGACGGGGCCAGGACTCTTGGCCCGTTTGACCCCTCCCGCATGATGCCATGAAACGAGGTGGGACGCGTGTCACGACAGCAGCGAGAACGTCTGCGCGATTCACGCAGGCGGATGTGCGGGCCGCTGTGGCAGGTCTCCGGGGCCCTGTGTTCTTCCAGGCTCCGTTGCGAGAGTACACCTCATTCAAGATCGGAGGGCCTGCAGATGTGGTGGTGGAACCGGCTGATATTGAGGATGTCTGTCTGGTGGTCCAGCAGGCGCGCGCACGTAAGGTCCCTCTGTTCGTCGTGGGCGGAACGAATCTGCTCATCCGGGACGGGGGCATCCGCGGCATCGTGGTCAGCCTGGTGCGGCTGCGGGCCATCAAGGAAGAACCGGGCTACGTTCTCTATGCCGAAGGGGGAGTGGGGATGCCGACGTTGATCGGCTACGCCATCAAACATTCCCTTGCGGGGCTGGAATGGGCGGCGGGCATTCCCGGAACGGTGGCCGGTTGTGTGGTGATGAATGCCGGCACGAAGCTCGGGGAAATGAAGGATGCCGTCAAGGCGGTTCGCATGGTGAATCTGAAAGGCCAGATCGTGGACCTGGAGGCGGGCCAGATTCCGTTCGAGTATCGCCGGGCGCGGTTGCCGCGCGGCATCGTCGTGGGGGTCTGGCTTCAATTGAAGCAGGGAGTCCGGTCGGAGATTGAAAAAGTGGTCAAGGACTACCTCCACTATCGGCGGGATACGCAGCCGCTCGCGATGCCGAGCGCTGGCTGTGTGTTCAAGAATCCTCCGAACGATTCTGCCGGCCGACTGATCGAGACTGTGGGCCTCAAGGGCGCTCGCGTCGGCGATGCGGAAGTGTCGACGAAACATGCCAACTTCATGGTGAACCGGGGGCAGGCGCGCGCTGCGGACGTGATTGCCCTGATCGGAAAGGTCCGCAGCGCCATTCGCCGGCGGGCCGGCGTGCGGTTGGACCTTGAACTGAAAATTGTAGGAGAGACGTAGCTCTATGAGCGACCTTCGTTCGACAAAGCGACCCCTGCTGACCCGCGCCCGCATCGGGGTGTTGATGGGCGGGCAATCGGCGGAGCGCGAAGTCTCGCTCCGGACCGGCGCCGCCGTGCATCGGTCGCTGGTGCGCCGCGGTTACGATGCGGTGGCCATCGATGTCGGCCCGACGCTCTTTCAGGATTTGCGCGAGCAGAAGATCGCCCTGGCCTTTCTCGCCTTGCATGGACCGGGCGGGGAAGATGGCGCGATTCAAGGATTCCTGGAGACCCTGGGCATCCCCTACACCGGCTCCGGCGTCCAGGCCAGCGCGATCGGCATGCATAAAGTGACGACGAAAACGCTTTTGGCTGTGGCGCGTATTCCTGTGCCGGCCGGCACGGTCGTGAAGCGAGGGAAGACCGTTTCCAGTGCCGCCCTGTTGCGGACGGCGAAGTTGCGCTGGCCCGTGGTGGTGAAGCCTGCGTCGCAAGGATCCACCATTGGCGTCACGATCGTGCGGAAGCCGTCGCAATGGCGTGAGGCGCTGGCCTTGGCCCATCGGTACGATACGGATGCGATGGTCGAAGCCTACATTCCCGGGCATGAGGTCACGGTCTCGATCATCGGGCGGCGCAATGCGTCCCCCTTGGTGCTGCCCGCCGTGGAGATCGTGGCGCCTGGCGGGTTCTACGATTTTGCGGCGAAGTATGAAAAGGGAAAAACCCAGTATCTCTGTCCCGCGCCTTTGTCTGCGGCGGTGACCAGGGAGATTCGGGCGCTGGCCTTGCGCACCTATGAGGTGCTGGGCTGTGAAGGGGCGGCCCGGGTCGATTTCCGCATCACGCCGCGCGGCCGTCCGTTTGTGTTGGAGATCAATACGGCGCCAGGCATGACGGAGACGAGTCTGCTGCCGATGGCGGCGGCGAAGGCCACGATCGAGTATGACGAACTGACCGAACGGATCCTCGAATCGGCGCTCGTGCGCCTGGACCGTTCGCCGGGGGAAGGAGCCACGTCATGAAGCTGTTCATGCGGAAGCGGTCGGCGCGCAACGCAGGCCCGCGGCTTAATCAGTGGAAGGGCGCGCGCGCCAGTCAGGCCGCCGATCAACGGCAACAGGCGCGCCGGGACAAATTGTTTTCGCGAGGCCGCCAGGCGCTGCGGATGGGACAATGGATTATCGGTCTGGCGGCGCTGGCCTGGGGATTGACCTTTGCGACCAGCGAGATGGGGCCGGTGCTCCAGGAGTGGCTGGAAATCCAGTCGGTCGAGGTGGAGGGAATTCACCATGTGACGAAGCCGGAAGTGGAGGAGTTGCTGGCCTTGAAGCCCGGCATGGGGCTCCATCAGGTCAGCGTCACCTTTCTAGCCGAGCGAGTGCGTGTACATTCCTGGATCAAAGACGCGGCGGTCGAACGCCGGCTGCCGCATGTGCTGCATGTGACCATCTTGGAGCGCACGCCGGCTGCGATTATTCGCACGGGCGTGGATCATTGGCTGAGCGATGAGAACGGGCATCTCCTGGCCAAGCTGGGCAGCCAGGATGACCCCACGCTGCCCTTGTTGGTCGGACTGGAATCGAAGGCCCTGTTGCTGGGCGATCCGCGCGTCCGCAATGCGGTGCAGTCCGGGGTCGTGCTGGCCAAACTCATCGCCAATACGATCGAGGGGCGGGTCGAAGTGGATCTCGCGAATCCGTCGAATGTGGTGGCGTCGACCGATGGGGTGCGATTCCAGTTCGGCAACGATTCCTTGGTTGGGCAGTGGGAGCGGTTCCAGAAAGTGAAGCCATCGTTCAGGGCCGTGGCATTCGATGGGCGGAAGCGCGAGGCAAGCGAGATCGATTTGCGTTACGACAACCGTGTCATTGTGCGTGAAAGGGGGTGAGGGCTGTGCCGAAGCGTGATCAGATTCTTGTGGGGTTGGATATCGGGACCACGAAGATCTGCGCCATAGTTTCGGAGGTGACCGATGAGGGGACCCTCAACATCATCGGGGTCGGAACCAGTCCGTCTCGCGGACTCCGTAAAGGCGTCGTGGTTGATATCGAGAGCACGGTTGAATCGATCAAGAAAGCGGTCGAGGAAGCGGAACTCATGGCGGCGGTTCAGATCAACTCCGTCTATACCGGGATTGCGGGCAGTCACATCTCCGCGGAGAACTGCAAGGGCGTGGTGGCGCTTAAGAAGTCGGAGGTGACGCGGGAGGATATCCAGCGGGCCATCGAGAGCGCGCGGACGCTGGCGGTCATCCCTCACGAACGGCGGATCCTCCATGTCCTGCCGCGTGAATTCACGGTGGACGGGCAAGAGGGGGTGCGGGAGCCCTTGGGGCTCTCCGGTAACCGCCTTGAGGTCAATGTGCATGTGATTACCGGCGCTGTGACCTCCGCGCAGAACATCATCAAGTGCGTCAATCGCGCGGGGTTGGATGTCGTGGATATCGTGCTGCAGCCTCTGGCGTCCAGTGAAGCGGTGTTGAGCCTGGAAGAGCGGGATCTGGGCGTCGTGATGGTCGATCTCGGCGGAGGGACGACCGATCTCGCGATTTTCCTCGATGGGAGCATCAGACATTCCGCAGTGCTGCCGATCGGCGGGCAGAATTTAACGAAGGACCTCGCGATCGGGTTGCTGACCACGCAGACCGAGGCGGAGAAGATCAAGTTGCAGTACGGGATTGCCCGGACAGAATTGGTGCAGGGCCATGAGACGGTGGAAGTGCCGTCGGTCGGGGATCGCCCCGCCAGGACGTTTTCGCGCCGTGACGTGGCCGAGATTCTTGAGCCGCGGGTCGAAGAAATATTCGAGTTGGT
>CAYHQK010000116.1:0-7129 GCA_964358535.1 uncultured Nitrospira sp.
GTGCAGAAGCGCGGCGCGTTGGTCCGGATACTTTCCTTGACGAGCTGCATCCAGCCGCGGGGTGTGCCGTCCATGTCCCGTTGATAGAAGAGGGGAATGGCCTCTTGTTCCAGCATCCGGTAGAGCTGGTCTGCATCATGCTGGTCTTGCGCCTGAATGTCTTGGTTCCCGATTAAGGGTTCAATGCCCCAGCCGTTGGCTCCGTTATAGCCTTCTTTCCACCATCCATCGAGGACGCTGAGGTTGATGACACCGTTGAGCGCGGCTTTTTGTCCGCTCGTTCCGCTCGCCTCCAAGGGGAAGCGCGGGGTGTTGAGCCAAATGTCGACGCCCTGGACCAAGTACTTCGCCATATGCATGTCGTAGTTTTCCAGGAACGCCACGTGGCCGCCCAACTTATGGTCGTCGCAAAAGCTCAACACTTCATGAATGAAGTAGCGGCCCGGTTCATCGGCCGGGTGGGCCTTGCCGGCGAAGATGATTTGGACCGGCTGCCAGTGGTTTTGGAGCAATTGCTTCAGCCGTTCGAGGTCGCGGAATAACAGGGTGGCCCGCTTGTAGGTGGCGAAGCGCCTGGCGAAGCCGATCGTCAAGGCTTCGGGATCGAGCAGCGTGCCTTGCGTTAAGACTTGCGAGGGCTGGAGGTGCCCCTGCATCCAGCCGCTCCTGGCTCGTTCCCGGATGAAGCTCATGAGTTTGCGTTTCATGGCCTGCCTCACGGTCCACAGTTCTTGGTCGGGAGTATCCAGGATTCTCTGCCACATCGTCGTGTCGTCGCATTTCTCCGCCCATTCCGGGCCTAGATACTTGCCGTAGAGTTGGTTGAGCTCCGGGGAGATCCAGGTCGGCGCATGGATGCCGTTGGTCACGCTACGGATCGGCACTTGCTCGGTCGGCAGCCCGGGCCACATATGGTGCCACATGTCTCGCGAGACCCGTCCATGCTCATGACTGACCCCGTTCACATGGGCAGCCATCCTCATGGCGAGTGCCGTCATGTTGAATCCCTGCCCCTGGGATTCAGGGGTGTCTCCCAGCCGAAGGAAGTCTTCCCGCGAGAGGCCCAATTGCTCCCAGTAGCCCGAAAAGTACCGGTCCATGAGGTGGTGGGGAAATACGTCGTGACCAGCAGGCACGGGGGTATGGGTGGTAAAGACCGTACTCTGGCGGATGGTCTCGCAGGCATCCGCATGCGTCGATCCGCTCTGGATCAATTCTCGGAGGCGCTCCAATGTGAGAAAGGCGGAATGGCCTTCATTGGCATGCCAGACGGTTGGTGCAATGCCTAATGCGCGAAGCATCCGGACACCGCCGATACCCAAGAGGAACTCCTGGCAGAGCCGCATCTCTTGATCGCCGCCGTACAAGCGAGCCGAGAGGGCCCGGTTATCAGGACTGTTCTCCGGAACGTCCGTGTCGATGAGGTAGAGGGGGACTCGCCCGACGAGCACTTTCCAGACTGCAGCCTCCACGACTCGGCTGCCGATCTCGACCGTAATCCGGCAGGCTTCCCCTGATGGAGTGAGTGCGGGATGAATCGGAGATTCTTCCCGGTTGAACGGGGCGTAGGCCGCTTCCTGCCATCCCTCCGGCGTGATCCGCTGCCGGAAATACCCTTGAGGATACATGAATCCGATACCTACCAGGGGCACTCCGAGGTCGCTGGCTTCCTTGCAGTGGTCGCCGGCGAGTATGCCTAGGCCTCCGCTGTAAATAGGGATGGACGTATGGAGGCCGAACTCTGCCGAAAAGTAGGCAACGGTGGGAGAAATCAAATCGTGGTGCTCTGTTTTAAACCAACTGTGGCTGTTCTGACGATACTCGTCGAATATTTTGAGCGCAGCAGAGTATTGCCGCATGTATGAGGGGTCTTCGGCGAGGTGTGTAAGCCGGTCTGGCTTGACGTCGGCCAGGAGTTTGACTGGGTTGTGATGCGTCAAGACCCAGAGGGTTGGATCGATATATTCGAACAATCGACGTGTTTCCGGGGTCCAACTCCACCAGAGGTTGTGGGCCAATTCCATGAGGCGTGAGAGGCCTGATGGAATACCATTCGGTAAACTGGCTGCTGCCTGCGGGATATCCACTGCACCTCCCAATTGCTGATTTGGAGTCGGCGTTGTCGTGAAAGAACCGCCCACGTTCGACTGGCGAGAACGGTTAGGCGTGGCCGGCTTTATGCCAGGACGTCCATTCGTCGGAGAAGGCCACGGAGGCGTAGCGTTCGCCCAGGATTTTCGCCACTCGATTCATGAGCTTGGTGAGTTGTTGCGCGTCATCAGGGGGGAGATCCTGCCGGAATCGCGGGTGCAGTCCCCAGCGAGTTTCGACTTCTTCCCCTGTGATGGTCGCCATGACGCTGACGAGCTTGATCTCCGTCCCTGTCGGCCCCTGGGATTCTGGTAGCGCAGCGGCGGCTGTCGCGATTGATGGGGTGGCGGTCCCGACGGCGGCTGGCGGCGCGTCTCCAGCTAAGATCGCTTTGATGGCCGGAATCACAGCGCTCGCGCAGAGCGTGGCGGCGGAGGAGACTTGCGCGTTTCCCGCGATGCCCATCGCTTCGGCGACTCGTCCGCCAAAGTCTTTCAACATCTCATCCTTCGCAGGATTGTTCTCGGTGACCAGGAAGCGATAGCGCTCATAGACCTGCCGGCTTTCCGCCACCGCCGCACCGACGGTGAGCATGATTTCTGTTTGGTCGGAGCCGGTGCCAAATGCCGGCTCAAGCACGTTTTTCAATTGCAGGGTGACGGCGTCCTCAAGACTGTCCATGAACTGAGGCTGCTCTTTGATCGGCAAGAACAAGATGGAGAGCCGGTCGGTGAGATTGAACATGACCTTGAGAAACTCAAGATAGATTTCCCATTCTTCGTGACGCTTTAATTTTAAGGCCCGCTCTGGGGCATTTCGTTTCATGACGGTCACGGATTCGCCCGCGACGGCCAGGATCAATTCGGCGATCCCGCGGAGTTGTTCGCTATATGGATTTTTTGACGTTCCCACAATGACCTCGTAAAAAAGAAGCATCATTATATACAGGTTCCTGCTCGCTCTCCAAGGGTTGTCTGCAGGGCAGGATGCTGAAAAAGTCCGCCAGCATCGTTCTCAGCTCATCGAAATCCCCAGCGTGCCCTAAAGGGTACGCCTCGGGTCCTCACTCGTTGCGGCCTTGCTGGCGAACTTTTTGAGCATCCTGCGAGCGAGGTTGGCGATTGGCAAGCCGTTTACGGGACCGGCTGGTTCGTTTGAAAGGGCCACCCCAGTGTGCTATACAGCCCGACCACCTCACGAGCTGCCTACATGAATCGAGACATCACTCCCTATGTATTGAAACGGTCGCCGGACCAGGGGCCAGCTCCCGCCCTGTCCATTGACTATGCGGCGGCGCTGAACGCCCAACAGCTTGCGGCGGTGACGGCGGGCGAAGGGCCGGCTTTGGTCATTGCCGGAGCCGGGAGCGGCAAGACCAGGACTCTGGTCTATCGTGTCGCCTACTTGATCGACTCGGGGATCGACCCATCCCATATTTTACTGCTGACCTTTACGAGGAAATCCTCGCAGGAGATGCTCGAACGGGTCGGTGAGTTGATCGGTGTCCGTAGCGAGCGGGTTCGTGGCGGCACCTTTCACTCCGTGGCCAATATGTTGCTTCGGCGCTATGGCCGGGCCATCGGACTGGAGCCGGGCTTCACGATTCTCGATCGGGGCGATGCCGAAGACTTGATCTCCTTGGTGCGCGCGCAACTGGGTTTGCACGAAAAGGATAAGCGGTTTCCCCGCAAGGGCACGATCGCCGAGATGTTCAGCAAGTCCGAGAACACGTTGCGGCCGCTTGCGGAGATCGTGGTCGAAGAGTTCAATCACTTCGCGGACCATTTGGACGCGTTGGAGCAGTTGCAGCAGGGCTATCAGGCGGCGAAGCGTCGGGATAGGCTGGTGGATTATGACGATTTGCTCGTGTTGTTGCGGCAGCTCTTGGTGGAGGATGAATCGGTCCGGCGGACGATCTCATCTCTGTATCGCTACATTTTGGTGGATGAGTATCAGGATACCAATCGCTTGCAGGCGGATGTCATTCGGCATCTGGCTTCCACCCATCAGAACGTCATGGTTGTCGGCGATGATTCACAATCGATCTATGCGTTCCGCGGCGCGACCTTCAAGAACATCATGGAGTTTCCGTCGCTGTTCCCCGGCACCGTCATCTATAAGCTCGAAGAAAATTACCGCAGCACCCAGCCGATTCTGAATCTGGCGAATGCCATTATCGAAGAGGCGACGGAGAAATATACCAAGCGCCTGTTCACGAGGAAGCTGGACGGGCCGTTGCCGACGTTGGTGGAGGCGGGGGCCGAGAATGCCCAATCTCGCTTCATTGCGCAGAAGATTTTGGAGCTGCGGGAGGAAGGGGTTCCTCTCAGTGAAATGGCGGTGCTGTTTCGTTCGAGCTTTCATTCGTTCGATCTGGAAATCGAGCTGTCGCGTCATGGGCTGCCCTTTATCAAGCGTGGCGGGGGCAAGTTCGTCGAGACGGCTCATGTGAAGGATCTGTTGGCCCATTTGCGTGTCGTGGCTAATCCTTTGGATGCCGTCAGCTGGCATCGCGTGCTGATGCTCATCGAAGGGGTCGGGCCCAAGAAGGCGCAGGACGTTATGGCTGCAATCGTGAAGTCGACCAATCCCTATCAGGCCCTTCTGGAGATGACGGGACGGTCTGGGAAGGGGCTGAAGGATTTAGGTCTGACGCTCGAAAGTCTTGCCGGGCTCGACGATCTGCGTCCGGCTCATTTGGTGACCCAGATCTCTGAGTACTATTTGCCGATTTTTAAGGCCCAGTACGACGACTATCCCAAGCGTATGAGGGATTTAGAGCATTTGCAGACGATCGCAGAGCGGTATCAGGGGCTCGAAACGTTCCTGTCTGACCTGGCGCTGGAGCCGCCGGACGGAAACGCTGTCGGTTCTGAGGCGCCGGATCGCGATACCGAACGGCTCGTGCTGTCTACGATCCATTCCGCTAAGGGGTTGGAGTGGCAATGTGTGTTCGTTATTTGGATTGTGGATGGACGGTTTCCGTCGGTCTATTCGTTCGGGGAAGATGAGGAGCTGGAGGAAGAGCGGCGGCTGTTTTATGTTTCCGTGACGAGAGCCAAGCGTCATCTGTACCTGACCTACCCGATCAATGTGTTCGATCGGGGGAGCGGCATGGTCCTGTCGAAACCCTCCCGCTTCTTGGACCCTGTGTCGCCTGCGCTGCTGGATCAGCTGGCTCTGATGGAAGAAGGTGGGCGGCCGGACTGGTATTCTCGCGATGATCACTACGTGTGACCGATTCTCTCTGCGGTAGTCCTCTCAATGTCGAAGCGGATCACTCTCATGGTGCAGGCGTTGCGCGCAGTGCTCGCGATGGGCTTCTTTATAGGAGCATTGCTCTTTGCGCCTGCTGTTGGGCTGTCGGAAGAGCGTCCGCCGTTGACCGGCCGGATGTGGAGTCAGTTGCTCAGTGAAGCGCATGGGCTCGGTCTTCCGACCAAGTTTCTTAACGCAGTCCCGCCTGGCTTCGTCCAATTTGAGTTCGACGACTTACGCACCTATGCCGCCGAATATCATCTCGGGGAGCATCGCATGGTGCTCAATCGCGTCCTGTCCTTTAATGGGGCAGGCGCCACGTTGCGTCCCCTCGGACGACTCACCCATGCCGAGATTGAAACGCTGTACCATGAATTGTTTCACGCCTATATCGATTACCTGGCCACAGCGACTGCGGCGCTGCCGGATCCAATGCTCGCGTTTGCGAGGGTACAGCAGGACTGTCACTACGGCGCGGTGCTGATCACGCCGGTTGTGCAGAGGAAGGGTGAAACGGAGGAGCGGTTTTTAAGCGAACGTGAGTCCTGGGAGGCGCTCAATGAAGCCTGGGCGGTGTTTGTCGGGTGGATGGTCTGGAATCAGTTGGAAGTGACGAGCGGAGCAGGGCCATCGATTCAGAAGCCAGGGAAAAGTCAGGACGAATGGGTGCGTCGCCTCAGGGATGCCGATAGAGGCGGAATTCTCCGTGGGTATTACGAGCCGGAGGATCCTCAGGAGAGGATTGTGGCTCAAAAACGATATCTAGCTGCTGCATCGCGTCTCTCCTCTCAGGAAGCGGCAGTACTCATGAAGGATGTCATGGGATTCTCCCCGGGGCTTCTTGCCCGTGCCGCCGCGGCATTTTCCTGGCCGGAGCAGAGCGGCAAGCGACAGGGGCAATGTGACAGTCAGGCCCCCCTTTCTCTAACACCGTGAAATATCTCTGGGATATTCATGGCACAATGGAGTTGGCTCAGGATAGCGGTGTCGCAAGTCAGGAGTGAGGCGAAGTCTGTCAGGGCAATGGGTTGAGAGGTTGTCGGAGGGAAACGAGACTATTCTGATTTTGGCCCTTGACTTCGCAGCACTTGATCAATAGAATCGAGCGTTTCCTGAACAAGGCCGTGCCCGCATTTCCCCGCTTAAATCCTTATTTGTAAGGAGAGAGGAGAAGTGCGTGGACCGGTTTACTCTTCTTTCCTCATCATGCGATGAAAAAGAAGTCGGTAATTGTGCATATAGATTTGTCATGCATGGCGTTTCGGGCAGGTACCCAAGTGGCCAAAGGGGGCAGACTGTAAATCTGTTGCCATCGGCTTCCAAGGTTCGAATCCTTGCCTGCCCACCATGTAGGCCTGTGGGACCGGAAGCTTGATCGAGTGCGGTGTGTGGATCTGTGCGGCATCGAGTGTGGGCAGACGACGGGCGGGCGTAGCTCAGTGGTAGAGTTCCAGCCTTCCAAGCTGGCTGTCGTGGGTTCAAATCCCATCGCCCGCTCCAGTCCGAGCTGACTCGACTCGGAGCGAATACGATGGACGCGGCGGAAGAAGGCATGCAGTGTTGGCCCACGTAGCTCAGTTGGTAGAGCACGTCCTTGGTAAGGACGAGGTCACGCGTTCGATCCGCGTCGTGGGCTCCAAACGGAGCTTGCTCGACCTGAAGCGCTAGGAATATGTCGGCGCGACGGGATAGTACCTCTGGTGATTTTTAGAAAGGGAGTAAGGCATGGCGAAGGCGAAATATGAGCGGCGGAAGCCGCATGTGAATATCGGGACGATCG